>JAJYTH010000049.1 GCA_021793175.1 Actinomycetes bacterium | reverse complement strand
TTCAATGGCGCGAGCGAAAGCCGCGCGGCGCACCCAGAACACCCCGCCACGGCTCGATGATCTCGACACCGTGCGGGTCGGGGTCTACATGCGGCGCTCCACCGACGACGAACACCAGCCCTACTCGATCGAAGCCCAGAACGAGCGATTGAAGTCCTTTGTGGATTCCCAGCCCGGCTGGGAAGTGGCGCTGCGGTTCTCCGATGACGCCTCCGGGGCCACCACCGACCGCGACGACCTGCAACGCGCGCTCAACGCGGCACGTGCAGGGTTGATCGATGTGCTGCTGGTCTACCGGGTCGATCGGTTCTCCCGGAACCTGCGGGACATGGTGACCCTGCTCGACGAACTCGACCAGTGCGGGGTGGCGTTCCGCTCGGCAACCGAGCCGTTCGACACCTCCACGCCAATGGGGCGGATGCTGGTGCAGATGCTGGGCATGTTCGCCCAGTTCGAGCGCGACACCATCATTGACCGCGTGATCAACGGCATGGAACGCAAGGCAGCCAAGGGCCTGTGGAAAGGCGGTCGCCGTCCGTTCGGCTACACCGTCGCCGAGGACACGCACCGGCTCGTGCCGAATACCGACGAGTCGCCGATCGTGCGGTTGATCTTCCGCCTCTACACCCACGACCGGCTCGGCTCCAAGGTCGTCGCCCGCGTACTCAACGACCGAGGACACCGCACCACCACCGGCGGCACCTGGTCCGCATACCAAGTCCTCCGCGTCCTCTCGAACCGCATCTACATCGGCGAACTGTCCTTCCGGGAGATCACCGTGGACGACTGCCACACCCCGCTCGTGGACACCGAGACCTTCAAAGACGCACAGCGGCTACTCGCCGAGCGTGGCGAGGACCACGCCCACCGCCGCGCCAACGGCTCCGACTACCAGCTCACCGGGCTCATGCGCTGCCCGAAGTGCGGCAAGGCCATGATCGGCACCCGCGCGACCGGCAAGAACAAGGTCTACCGCTACTACACGTGCTTTACCCGGTCCCGCTACGACACCGCCAAGTGCAACGGGCACCGCCTCAACGCCGACGCCGTAGAAGCGGCCGTGCTCGATGCGCTGGCGGGCTTCTACCGCGACCACCACTCCCTGATCGCGGACGCGGTGGCCGAGGCGCAGCGCCAGCACCACGCCGGGCAGGACACCCAGCAAGCCGAACTCGCCAGCGTGGAGGCCAAGATCGCCGAGACCAACGGCAAGATCGACCGCTACCTGACCGCATTCGAAAAGGGAACCCTCGATGATGAGCTGGTCGGCCAGCGGCTCGCCGAGCTACGCGCCACGAGCAAGCAGCTCGCCGCCCGCCGTGACGAACTGGCCGCCGCGCTTGACGCCGAACCGGCCGCGCCCGACACGGCCACCCTCACGGAAGTCGCCGAGCACATCACCCACGTCATCGACTCCGGCACCGATCAGACCCGCAAAGCCCTGATCGAAACCCTCATCGCCGAAATCAAGATCACCAGCGCCAGCACCATCGTCCCCGTCTTCCGCATCCCCCAGCCCCACGCCGACGGGACGGCCGAGACAGCAGCAGACACACACGAAGCCCTGGCCAGCGACAACGCGCCAGCCAGGGCCAGTAAGGAAGGTGTTCGTGCAATGACTAATTTGGTGGGCCCGGTGGGACTCGAACCCACACTGGCACGGACCTAAACCGTGTGCCTCTGCCAATTGGGCTACGGGCCCGATGCGTGCAGCCTAACTCCTGGCTCCCGGCGCCGGTGCGGGCGGTAAGGCGTTGGTGTGCCGCCGCGCCGCCGACGTCGGCTGGGTCACACACTCGTCGGCGTGGCCGGTGAGGCGCGTGCCGTCGTGGTGATCTACCGTGACAGCACTGCGAACAGTGCTTTTCAGGGAGGACACGTGGCGCGCGACCCGGAGACGATCGAACGCGACATCGAGAAGGCCAGGGAGGCGCTTGCGGCCACCCTGGACCGCATCAGCGAGAAGGCGGACCCGAAACAGCTCGCCGACTCGGCGCGGAGCACTGTCCAGGCCAAGCTCGACGAGCCGAAGATCAAATACTCGTTGCTCGGTGGGGGATTGCTGCTCGGCTTCCTGCTGCTGCGCAAACTCCTGCGCTGAAGACAGCTCCAGGACAGCGCCGAGCCGGGCTGAGACGTCGCGACCGGCTGAAGTGACGTCTCAGCCCGCGTGCGCGTAGCTGTGGTGTGCCGCCTCCGCGGGGCTGTGGCTCAGTTCCTTACGCGGCACCGTCGGAGCCGCGGCGGAAGTGGTGTTCCCCTGGTCCTCCTGGCCCTCACCCTCGTCCTGCCGGGCCTCGTCCGCCTGAGCCTCGGAAGCCGCGGTGTTTTCCTGGTCGGTGTTCTCGGCGCTCTCGGTGTCCTCGGCCGTCTCCGTCCTGTCCTCGGTCGTCCGGGACAGACGCGCGGTCATGTAGGCGGAGGTGAACTCGTAGGCGCTGCCGTTGAGCAGGTGCACCACCGTCGGCTGGGTGCCCTCCGGCACGAGCTGCTCCACGAGCTGGTCGGCCCGGTCCCTCGCGGCGATGAGGCCGGACGCCTCTCCGTTCAGCGTTTTCCCGAGACCGGACACGGTGACGGTCCAGTCCCCGTCACGTCGCACATATTGCGCGGTGATTGTCTGCACCACCTGATTCATCCCCTCTCACGACAGGGGCGGCGTTCAGCAGAGCGTTCCCCTGACTTTATGACGATGATTCAAGTCTGTAACGGCCCCTGGGACACAGCAACAGGACCCGGCGGAAAACGCTACCCAGAGTGATAACACTCTCAGTTAGTCGCTACGAAGAGTGAGGTTAAGGTCTCGTAACGTCGATCAAGGGCGCGCAAGGTGACGGATCCCACCCCACAGAAGGCTCATGGTGTAGTCGGCGGCGGCCTGTGGAGTGATTTCCTCGTTCTGCTCACACCAAATGGCCAACCGCTCGCAGCCGCCCACCACGAACTCCGCCATGGCGTGCGCGAGCGCGGGATCCGGCACGTTCAGATAGGCATCCATGAGGTGCGCGATCAGGTCGGTCTGCTGTCGGCGAGTGGCTTCGAGCTCCTCGGCGGCCGAGGTGCCGATCAAGCTCATCTCGTGGCGCAGCAGGGACCACGCCTGACGGCGATTGCGGGCGAAGGTGAAGAAGGCCAGAAGGCCCTGGTGGAGGGCGTCCTCCGCCGTTGTCGTGCCCAGCACGGACTTCTCGGTGGCCTCGCGCAACTCCGCGCGGGCGGCCTGGATGCAGGCGAGCAGTAGGCCTTCCTTCGACTGGAAATACTCGTACAGCATCGGTTTCGAGACGCCGACCCGCTCTGCGATCTCGTCCATCGACGCCGCGGCGTAGCCGCGTTCGGCGAACACGGTCTCGGCCACCTCGATCATCTGCCGTTCGCGTTCGGCGCGCGGCATTCGTTTGCGTCGCGCGGGGGGCTTTCCAGTCGTGCTCACGATCGTTATCCTACTCCCAGTAACTTACTATCGGTAAGGTGTACGCCGGGTAACACGAACCGTCGCATGGAGGCACGGACATGGGTAATCGCACCGAGACGGGCGTGGTCGTCGTCGGAACCGGATTCTCCGGCCTCGGCATGGCGATCCAGCTGCTCAAAGACGGACGTGAAGACTTCGTCGTACTGGAGAAGGCCGACGAGGTCGGGGGTACATGGCGCGACAACACCTATCCCGGCTGCGCGTGCGACATCCAGTCCCATATGTATTCGTTCTCGTTCGAGCAGAACCCGCACTGGTCGCGCTCCTTCTCGCCGCAGCCGGAGATCCTCGACTACCTGCGTGGCGTCGCGACGAAGTACGGACTCTACCGATTCATCCACTTCGGCCAGGAGATGACGGGAGCGCGGTGGGACACCGACGAACACCGGTGGCATGTCACGACCGCCGGCGGTGACGAGTTCGTGGCCCGCTACCTCGTGTGCGGGGTGGGGGCGCTGCACATCCCCCAGATCCCCCAACTGTCCGGCATCGAACGTTTCCAGGGCAAGGCGTTCCACTCGGCTCGGTGGGACCACGACTACGACCTGCGGGACAAGCGGGTCGCCGTGATCGGAACCGGCGCCAGCGCCATCCAGTTCGTGCCCAAGATCGCGGAACAGGTGCGGGAACTGCGCCTCTTCCAGCGCACACCGCCCTGGATCATGCCGAAGCCCGACCGCACCATGCCCGACTGGGCCAAACGACTGTTCGAGCGGGTGCCGCTCGCTCAGCGGGTCTACCGTGACCTGCTCTACTGGTCGCTGGAGCTGCGGGCCGTGGGCTTCAACGGCGATCCGCGCATCATGAAGATTGCGCAGAAGATCGCGAAGCGGCACATCGACAAGAGCATCTCCGACCCGGTGCTGCGGGCCAAGCTCACGCCCGACTATGTGATGGGCTGCAAGCGCGTGCTGATCTCCAACGACTACTACCCGGCACTGGCGCGCGACAACGTCGACGTCATCACCGACGGCATCGCCGAGGTCACCGAGACCGGCATCATCGACAAGGCCGGAGTGGAACACGAGGTGGACGCCATCATCTACGGCACCGGGTTCCACGTCACCGACGCCTTCGACGACCTCGACATCATCGGTGCCCAGGGCACCAACCTCGGCAAACAGTGGGCTGAACAGGGCATGCAGACCCACCTCGGCATCACGGTCACAGGCTATCCGAACCTGTTCTTCCTGCTCGGCCCCAACACCGGCCTCGGGCACAACTCGGTGGTCTTCATGATCGAGCAGCAGATCCGTTACATCGCCGAGGCCATGCGCTATGTCGAGGAGCACGGCGCCGACGCCATCGAAGTCCGCGCCGACACGCAAGCCCAGTTCAACGCCGACATCCAGCGCAAACTCGCCAAAGGCATCTGGACCCGGGGTGGTTGCACGAGCTGGTACCTAGACTCGCAGGGCGTCAACCGGACCGTCTGGCCGGGGTTCACCTGGCGGTACTGGTTGCGGACCCGCAAACTCGAAGCCTCCGACTTCCGGCTTCACCGGCGCGCCAAGGCCGTTACAGAGCGGCGGCTGACAGCTTCTTCAGCCGGGTGAGCAGCTCCTCGGTGTGCAGGCCGCACAGCGCCGCGAGTTGCTCCAGCGTGGTCTGGTCGAATCGGACGTCCGCGGAGCCACCCGCGGCGAGCCTGCCCCGCGCCCACCGGCGCAGCGGCAGTAGTTCGGGCTGTTCGTCCGCGACGACGTCGGCCAGGTTGACCCTCACCTGGCCGCTCTCGTGGGCGAACAGCCTGCTGTGGACACGGGCGAGCAGATTCTGCGGCAATTCGTCCATCGCGAGGCAGAGCTCGGCCAACCGGACCACCGAGCACTGACGGGTCCCCAGCTCGTAGGTCGCCAGCGTCTGAAGCGAGATACCGCTCTGGAGTTTCTCGCCCAACTCTTTGCGCGTCCAGCCGCGCTCGGTTCTCAGCTTGCGCAGTTCCTCGCCCAGGATTCTCTGGTACGTGTCGGCGTCGATCAACAGTGGTGCCCCCTGACCATCTTCTTTCCGGCTATGTCGTTTCTATGACATGTGAATGGTCGGAGAGCCCCGCGCTTACGCGGGGAGCCGGAGAAAACCCCACTGATCCGCCATAGATGCTCCGAACGGAGTATCCGATTGGTCGAATCGGCGTCAGCCGAAACGGGGTCGCTCCGGCCGGGGCCACCCCGAGTCGGTGACCGAGGGTTCGGGGGTCAGTTCACACACACCACGCCGTCGGCTGTGATCGGTTGTTCGGTCGACTCGTCCCCGGCCTGTCGAGGCGCTTCCGGCATCGGGGCACCCGGGGCGTTGCCGCCCCCGGCGGGACTGCCCGGCATGGAGTTGCCGTTCTGTTGGTAGTCGGGGGCGAGGAGCACTCGCACGTGGCCGGAGCTGACGTCCGCGTTCTCCTCCACGGGGATGTCCTTGTGCAGGGCCTTGGCCACGGCTTCGGCGGAGGCCCGCTCGCCGGAGGCGGACTGCACAACACTGGTCTGCCTCGGCACCTCGTTGGCCACTTCGCCCTGGACGAAACCCTGTTCGACCAGCGACTGCGCCACGCTACCCGCGAGTCCTTGGATGTTCGACGTGTTGTAGATGTCGACGGTGATCTCCTCCGGAGCGGGAGCCTGCGACGTTTCGGGCTTCTTGCCGGTGAGTTTGGCCACGAAGCTGCGCACCTCGCCTGGATCGACCTTGAGGGCGAGCCCGTCGGGAGTGTCGTATTCCGGGTTCTCGATCGGAATGGTGTGGAACTCGAGCTGACCGCCGGTGAAGTCCTTCATCTGCTGGGCGAACGACAGGATGTCCCAGCCCTTGTTCACCACCACCGACTTCTTGACGGCCTCGACCAGCCGGTTCAGCTTGCCCGGGTCCGTCAGCGTGCCCGCCGACACCACTTTGTTGGCCAGCCCGGCGAGGAACACCTGCTGGCGGACGATCCTGTCGAGGTCGCCCCGCAGCAGTCCGTGTCGTTGCCGGACGAACGCCAGAGCCTGCACGCCGGAGATCGACTGCTTGCCCGCCTTGAAGTCCGCTCCCGAGTACGGGTCCTGGGTCGCCTGGTTCAGGCACACCTCGACCCCACCGATGGCATTGGTGATGTCGTAGAAACCCAGCAGGTTGATGGAGGCGTAGTTGTCGACCGTCTGGCCCGTGAGTGCTTCGACGGTCGCGATGAGGGTCTTGGCGCCCTCCTGGTTGCTGCGGACCTCGAGTTCCTGCTCGTCGGTGACGCCTTCCTGGCGCAGCTGTTCCTTCGCGGCAGCCTTACCGCGCGCGTACGCTGAGTTGATCTTGTGTTGGCCGAAGCCGGGAACGGTGACGTAGGAGTCCCTCGGCAACGACAACGCCACCGCCTTGCTGCCGTCGTTGGGAATGTGCACCAGGATCAACGTGTCGGTGTTGAGCTCGCCGTCCGCGGCACCGGCGTTCAGTTTGGCCAGCATCTCCTCGGGCAGCGGGTTGCCCTGCGCGTCGATCCGGCTGTCCATGCCGACGAGCAGGATGTCGCGCGCCCCGTCCTCCGGCAGCTCGCCCGTGTCCTCCCCGATGACGTCCGCCATCGTGAGCCCGTCCACCAGGCCCTGCATGGCCGCCCAGGCATAGCCGGTGATGGTCAGCACCAGCACGGAGACCATGGTCAGGGCGATGCGTACACCGACCCCCCTCTTGTGGTCCCGCGACAGGGCGGGGGCCGTCGTGATACGGCCCTCACTCGGTTGCCGCGTGGCCCGACGGCCTGCGCTGTCCTGGGCACCCGCGGGGCGACGTTGCGCATCGTTCGCGCCCCGCGCTCCGGAACGAGGGCCGCGGGACGGAGGGGGCTGTCTGCGGCCCGGCTGTCTGCCGCGGGCACGGTCCGCGCCGCCACGAGGCGGAACACGTCGAATCCGTTCCGCGTCTCGATCCGGTCCTCGGCGCGAAGGTCGGGGGTGGCGCGGGTCGTCTCCCGGCGGTCGTTCCACGCCAGCGGCTCCTTTCCGTCGCTGCTCTCCCGACGTGCCTGCACGGGCCTCTCACTAGGAACAGACGTGTGGAAACGGGGTGCGGTTGTCGTAGGGTGCCACATGGAAGCGCGAAGACACCGATGCCACCCCGCTCGTTTCCCTTCTTCAGGTTTTCGTTCTTCGATCGGGTGAAAGCAGCGTGTTCACCCCTGTCGTGGCCGCCGCGACCACGGCGACCAGGCAGGCCGTGGTGTGCACGGCCATGCCGAGCGCGTCGGGGGAGGGCTCCGCGGTCACCGACAGCAACGGCGGAATGCACGCCGCGATGGCGAGTAGCCACGTTCCTGGGGTTCCGGTGGAACCCGTGTGCACGCTGTGCAACAACGACATTCCCAGCAGTAGGTGAACCAGGCTCTGCACCGGGTCGAGCAACAACCCCTGTAGACCGGGCACCTCGGTGCCGAGTGTGGTGAGCGCGAAACCGAAGAGCCCGATGAGCGCGAAACCCGCTCCGACGGCCGTCGCGGCGTGGGACAGCATGCGGTCGAGACCACTTTGTGTGGAATTCCATACCGACACGGGGGGAGTGCGATACCACATGTGCCGCTCGAATCCCAGGAACACCAGCACGGCGGGGCCTACGAGGAGCGCGGTCGCCAGCAGAGCGCGGGGCCGTAGGAACCGGCCGAGATCGGGCCCGAGACTGGGCAGGTACACGGCCGCGACGAGCAGCAGCACCGCGGTGAGGAAGAGCAGGTACAGGCTCATCGGCAGACGCGAGGCGAGCCCCGCCGACCGCAGGAGCTCGGGTCGGCGCGCCACCCGCGCCAGGCGCGCCCGGAACAGGCCGAGGAACGTGAGCTGGGTCAGCCCGATCAAGAGCACGGACGTCATCGGGCCCGCCAACACGGGCGGAGCCTCGGCGACCCCGAGCATCGCGAAGGGCAGCGCACCTGCCGCGACACCGATCACCAGCGCACCGAACGCGGCCCCACCACTCAGGACCAGCTGTCGACGGGAGGGGACGACCCCGTCTCGGTGAGCGAAAGCGGCCTGCTGGGCCAACAACGCGAGCGCCAATGCCCCCGCATGGTGAGGCCACGACGAGATCGTGTGCGTACTCAGCCACTCCGCCCCCACCAACAGGGCGACCAGCGTCCCGAAGACCACGCGAGGTGCGTGCCGATGCAAAGCCAGCATCAGCGGGGTGAGGAACGTCGTGAGGAGATAGAAGCCGAGGAGCCACAACGGATGCAGCGCTATCCGCACCACCGCGTCGATGGTCGAGGGGGGCACCCGCAGCAGCTCCAACGCCAGGGGCAGGCTGAACGCGACGACCGCGAACACCAGCGTCAGCCGCAACAACCGGCTGGCCCGATGGGCGAGGTAGGTACGGACGTCACCGCCGGCGCGAACGATCGCGGTCCAGGTCGCGGCGTTGGTGTGTCCCGCAGCGAAGAAGAACACCACTGCGGTCTGCGCCGACCACGTCAGTGGCCACAACCAGTCGGGATCCGCTCCCGCCCACTGGGCCAACGCCACGGTCGACTCGCCGAGGATGAGCACACCCAGGCTGCCGACGCCGAGGAGCGTCCACGGTCCGGCGAGAGCGGTCGGCCTCCTCCCATCCGTCCGTCGTGGAGACGCCCGCTGTGTCCGGGCCGATTCGGACAGTGGGCGGCCACGGAGTCGATGCCACAGCAACACTCCGATGACCGCCACGCCTGCCAGCAGTGGAAGCACGGGCTCGCCGACGGGTGGCCCCCACCGTTGGTGCCAGGAGTTCACCACGAGCCCTGCCGTGTAGACCGCGGCGACACCCTGGCACAGCGTCCGCGACCCTCGCGGGTTGACGTCGCACGTGGTGTACATGTCCTCGGACAGGCGCTCGTCGAGCGCCTCCCGCAATTCTGGTCCGAGCGGTCTGCCCTTCTTCTCCGCGTAGCGCAGCAGGTCGTACCCGAGGTCGTGGGAACGGCACGGCGTTCCGAAGTCCCATCGGGTGCTGTCGTCCCCCCACGGCGCGGAACAGCCGCCGCCGATGTGCACGGCCCTGACCGTGCCGTCGAGCGCGGTCTGTGTCCCGATTTCGACGCCCGTCACCGTCACGAAGTCGTGTGGCAGCGATGCCAGTGCCTCGGCGGACCGTCCGGGGTCGAGCAGGGCTTCGATGGCCTTCTCGGCGTCGGCCACGTCTCCGTCGACGAGGCCCGCGGCGGGGACGGCTTGCGACCGTGACGCCACGAGACCGAAGCCCACCACAGCGAGTATCAGCACGAGTAGCCGGACGGCACCGCACAGCAGGACCCGGTGGCGAACACGCGGTTTCCGGCGGACGGACATGCCCGAAAGGGTGACAGTGCCGGAATGAGGCGATTATTCGGGGCCACATTGCGCGCCCGGCCTCGACCACTGATGTGCCGGGTTCAGTTGATGTGCCGGGTTCAGTACTCGATACGTGGTCGACGTGGTCGGCCTCGTCGAGACCTCGCACATATCCCGCCCCCTCGTCCTGTCAATGGGGGACAGGGGCGAAGCTGATGCGATTACGCCCGGCTTCCTTCGCGTCGTACACCGCGGTGTCGGCGGCCTGGAGCAAGCCGTCGAGGTCGTCGGCGTGCCGGGGGAACATGGCTATGCCGATGGAGGCCGTGCGACCACTGATGGTGGCCTGGGCGCCCCGTTTGTCCGTGGTGGGAATCCGCAACGCGGCGATGGTGGTCCGGACTCGTTCGGCCGCGAGCTCGGCGGCTGCCGCATCGGCGTTGGGGAGTAGCAGCAGGAACTCTTCGCCGCCGAACCGGCCGACGAGGTCGGCGGGCCTGGTGACACTGGACAGAGCGTTCGCCACCGCGGCGAGTACATCATCGCCCGCCGGATGTCCGAACGTGTCGTTGATCTGTTTGAAGTGGTCGAGATCCACCATGAGCACGGCCAACGCGTTGCCCGAGCGTCGGACACGGTTGAGCGCACGCTCGGCCGACTCCGTCCATCCGCGCATGTTGAGCAGGCCCGTTTTAGGGTCGGTGACGACGGCGTCCTGTAGTTGGTCGAGTTCGGCGAGTCGGTTGAACACCACGGTCACCACCGCCATGACGATCACGGCGGGAGGCATGGTGACCACCAATACGGCGGTCACGGCTCCGAGCCCGGTGGTGATGGCCTCCAACAGGTTGTCGGCCTTGCTGCCGAGTACCGTCCGGACAGTCGGCGAGGGAGAGCCGAGAGCGAGGATCCCGCCCACGTAAAGGACCTGCACTCCCTCGTACACCAAAGCCGTGATCAGGATGAGTCCGAATTCCCGTAGTGACCCGGTGGCGGTGAGTGTGATCCAGTCCTGCGGTCCCATCGCCGTGTAACAGAGATTGGCCAGTGCGGCCGCGAGACCGTGGGCGAGGGATGAGTAGATGAAATTGTGCGCTGGTCTGCGCGCGGCGAACCAGCGTTGAATCCGGATGACGACGACCAGTAGCACCGCGAGCGTGGCGGGAAGGACCAGCGTCGCGGGGAACACCCATACGGCCGTGAGGTCGATGAGGACGGTCTTCGTGCGGTTTCGACGCCGCTCCTCTTGACGACGTGTCAATTGCATGTGGGCCGTCGCGCCCGCCGCGAGAATGGCGAACTCGAGCCAGTCCGACCCGGTGGGCAACGGCGAATGCGCGAACGCCGCCGCGAATCCCGCCACCGACAACGCTTCCATGGTGATCAGGAAGACGACGAACCGTCTCGGCCTGGTCCACAGAGCCCAGTGGCGGGGCAGGAGTGACCGACGGTCCTCGCGGCGGCCGGAGCGATTGTCCTGTGAGCGCGTCGGCTTCGATCCCCTGGTCACGGCCCCGCTGTCCGGCATATCCGGCATAACGATTCCTGGCGACGGCCGATCCTGTGGAATGAGCGGCACTCGCCAATCCTCTCGCGCGTGTCGGTCACGTGGGCCAAGTCGGCTCGGTCGTGACGACCGGTCCGGCGAAGTCCACGACGGGACAAGACATCGTCAGTGATCAGTATCATCTCACCGCGCTGAAAAATCGTGTAGACGAGCCCACTGGACTGTAATGTGGGAGCAGTGCCGGTGAGTTGTCTCGAAAGCCGTTTTCGACCTCGGTACGAACTCGACCGCGAGGGGAGGTGTTCTCCCTTGTCCGACCGTGACTTCTGACCTACAACTGGAGAACCGACGGCAGTGTCGTCCTGGGGAGGTGTCTGATGTCTGACCGTGATTTCTGAAACTTCTGATTCATTTGTCAGCGCAAGTGCAAGCGCTTTTGAGCGAGCTGCCGCTCTTATCGCGGGGAGGTGTTCACCGTGACCGACCGTGACTTCTGAAATCGCAAGGTGCCCGTCGTCATCGACGATGGGGAAGGTGTGCTGTGACAGGCCACGAAGGCCGAGTGTTGTTCGTCGCGCGGTCATGGTTCGCACTCGAGTCACCTCTGGTCACTTCACGGCGTGAGGTGTGCCGCGTTGCCGGTACGTAACTTCTGATTACGAGTAACCCTTCTCGCCCGACTTCACGCCGTGAACGCCACGGCACAATCAGGTGGTCATCGCGACGATCGCGACGATCGTGGACGGACCGCGGGCGAACGTCGACGAACTTCCGCTGGTTTTTGTCACTGGGACTTCAGAACGCGGCCCCAGGACAGGGCGACCGGGATCGTGAGTACGACACCCGCCGCCCCCGCGAGAGCGATCGTGGTCGTCGCGGAACCGGTGAGATCCGCGACCACACCGCCGAGTGCGACACCCAGACCCTGCGTAACCCGGAGGCCGGTGCGGTAGACGCCGCCCGCGCCGCCGCGCAATTCGTTGGGGACCCAGGTGATGAACGTGGCACCGACAGTGATGATGTAGGCGCCCGCGGCGCCAGCGGACATCAGCAACAGCAAAGCGAAAGGCAGGGTGGGTGCCGCGGCGAAGCCGATGAGCACCGCGGCAGCCACCGTGGCCAGTACCCCCATCAGCCGTTTGCGGTTCTCGGCGGAGACGAACCGCGAAAGTACGAACGTCCCGAGGACGAAACCCAACGGATCAGCGGCCAGCAGCCACCCCACGGCCTGTTCCGAAGCGCCGATCTGGTCGGCGAGCGGGGCGGCGAGCCCTTCGGGAATCACCGCGAGACCCACTAGCCACGACAACGCCAGCAACACTCGCAGGCGGCGTTGACCCCATACCCAGCGCACGGCGCTGAACCAACCGTCGCCGGGATCGCCGGGAGCGGGACGCTGCCGCACCGAGAGCTGCACCAGTATCGCGGCGATGAGAAAGGTCAAGGCATCGAGGGCCAGCGCCCACGAGGGGCCGAGCGACGTGACCAGTATCCCCCCACCACCGAGGCCGATGAGCATGCCGATGTTGGTGGTGATGCCCCGTAGATCTTGACTACGCAGATACAACTCGTCGTCGGTGAAGACCTCCCTGGTCAATGCGTTCTGCGCGGCGTTGGCCGGGGCTCCGGCCAACCGTGCCAGCACGACCAGCGTGACGAGTACCGCGAGCGGTGTTCCGGGAATCGCCATGGCCCCCACCAGCACGGCCTGGGTGACGAAGGACGCGACGAGCACTGTCTTGCGGGGATACCGGTCGGCGATCTGGGAGAGTCCGAGTCCACCCACGAGCGCGGGGAGAAAGGTCAACGCGTACACCACGGCAGCCCACAGCGCCGACCCCGTGCGGCCATACACCACGATGGACAGTGCCACCGTCGTCAGATGGTCGCCGAGGACGGACTGAGCCTCTGCGAACCACAGAGCCCGGAATTCACGGTTACGGAGCGCGTCACTCATCCGGGGCGCTGCCGTGGTAGTTACCAACTTCGTCACCCTGTGCCGAATCGGTTACGTATTGCGACGTCGGCGCCAACGTTAGTTTTCTTCACAATGACGTGGAGCCGAACATCGGACGTTGCCCGGAACGGACTAACGCTGACTCGGGGCACTCCTTCGGGCTGTGCGTGTCAAGACCTCGTCCACCGGCCATGTCCCGAGGCCGACCATTGTCCGCTCGTTCGGGGCAGCGCGTTCCCGTCCAGTCGAAGACCTCTTCGGACGTGATCGCCGTCCTCGAGTCCGTCGGAGTCCGAATTCGACGCGTCCGAGGACGGCAAAGCCGGTTCGGGGTATCGCCCGGCATGGGCGGCCGTTGAGCCACGGCATCGATCTGCAGGTCGGCGCGAGTCGACGTGATCGCGCGTTCACCACGGTGGCCCGGGGCGACCCGGATCGTGCGGGCCGGGAATGGGCCACCGAGTTTCCCGTCGCCGGGTCGGTGCCGTGGTGTGTTCGTCGTGAGGGGCGTTCGAAACGTTTCTGAAACGGCTGAAGCGACTTGAGTCCAAAACCGCCTGAAACGGTCAACTGGTGTAAAGCGCGTCGATGTCCGCTCGGTACCGCTCGGTGATGACGCGGCGTTTGAGTTTCAGTGTCGGGGTGAGTTCACCGCTGTCGGGTGTCCACGCGTCGGCCAGCAATTGATACCGCTTCACCTGCTCGACCCTCGCCAACCGCTCATTGGCCGAGTCGACGGCCCGGTCGATCTCGGCTCGCACGGCGGGGTGCTCGGCCAGAGCGGCGAGGTCGTCCCCTTCGATGCCACGGGCCGCCGCCCACGGGAGAGCGATCTCGTCGTCGAGCACGATGAGTGCCGTGAGATAGGGCCGTTCGTCGCCGATCGCGATGGCCTGCCCGATGAGCGGGTGTTCCTTCAACAGGCCTTCGATCTTGGTCGGGGCTATGTTCTTGCCGCCGGCGGTGATGATGAGTTCCTTCTTCCGGTCGGTGATGGTGACGAATCCGTCGTCGTCTATCGAGCCGATGTCACCCGTGGCGAACCAGCCGTCGGCGTCGGTGGCCGATTGGATAGACCCGTCCTCCTGGAGGTAACCGAGGAACACGACGGGGCCTCGCACCAGCAGTTCTCCGTCGTCGGCGACCTTGACCTCCACGTCGGCGATCGGGCGGCCCACCGTTCCGGCTTTGAAAGCGTCCGCGCAGTTGCTCGTGACCGCCCCCGTGGTCTCCGACAGCCCCCACACTTCGTGGATCTCGATCCCGAGCCCGGCGATGAAGTACAGCACTTCGAGGGGCAGCGCGGCCGCGCCGCTGGCGGCGAAGACGAGTTCGTCCAGGCCCAACATCCGGCGGATCGGGGCAAGTACGGTGCGGTCGGTCTCCGCGATGCGCTCCGCCAACTCCGCGGGGACCTCTTTGCCCGCGCTGCGCAGTTTGTAGCCCTCCTGCAACAATTCGTTGGCGGCGAGCAGGGCCTTGCGACGGTCCTCGGGGACACCGGTGAGCATGTTCTTCAGTCCCGCCACCATCTTCTCCCACACCCTCGGCACGCCGAAGAGCGAATCGGGCCGGACGCGGCCGAGTGCGGCGACGATGTCACCCGGATCGGCGAGGGTGTGTACGTGGCCTGCGTGCACCACGGGCATGTAGATCGACAGCTCTCGTTCCGCCACATGTGCGAGCGGCAGATAGGCGATGTTCGAGACGTGTGGGGGAGCGTCGTGCCGCGAGTACACGGCGATGGCCTCGTGAATGGCGTTGCGATGTGACAGCACCACCCCCTTCGGCGTTCCCGTGGTGCCCGACGTGTAGATCATCGACAGGGGATCGTCGGTTTTGATCTCGTCGGTCAACCGTTCGAACGTCGACGGGGACTCCGCGTGCAGCGTGGCCCCTCGATCACGTAGTTCCGCGTAGTGGACGAAACGTTCGTCGTCGAATGTGGCGTCGTCGTCGAGAACGACGATGTGACGCAGGGCCGGGAGGTCGTCGAGCACCGGTCGCCACCGTTCCAGCTCTTCCTCGCCCGCGATGACCGCGATCGGTGCGGCGCTGTGGTTGACCACATAGCGGATCTGATCGCTGCTCAACGTCGAGTAGGCGGTACACGGGATGGCGGCGAGGTTGGTGGCCGCCAGGTCGGCGATGATGTGCTCGGGACGGCTCGGCGACATGATGATCATGCGTTGGCCCGCGCGGAGGCCGAGGTCCGCGAGTCCGTGTGCGACGGCGGCGACCTGTTCACGCAGTTGCGCCCAGCTCAGTGTCGGGCTGTCGGGATCGTCCAGTGAGGTCAGGGCCGGGAGGTCGGCGAACTCGGTGGCATTACGGCGGAGCAGCTTGGCGATGGTCTGGCCCTCGATTCGGGCCGTAACGGATGGCTGAGTGGTCAACGCTGTCCTCCTCATGTCCGTGAATCCACCACTCTATGTAATGAAGGTCACTTTTGGGGAGGGGTGGCCGAGGCTGGATGTCGCACGGCGGGACTTCTTCGTCGACGGGGTGTGGTCGTCTCCCCGGCGCCGATGGCGGTTCGACCTGTCGCTCTGTCGTTTCCGGGGGGCCGGTGTTCCGTCGAGGGTTTCGCGTGTCGGTATCGGGGAACAATCAGCGAAGGGCGTCGATCGGGTCGGCGAGAAATTGTCTTATCTGGACAATTTCTCCGCCGGGAGAACGTGGTAGTGCTACCGAATTCGCTGACCTCGCCTTTCGAGGATGATGGTGTGCTGAATTCGGTGTGTCGATTCGTTCGACGCCTGGTGTCGGTGCGGGTGTGGGCCGGTGAATTCGACTTCTTCGCGACAGGGTTCCGCCTCCCGTGTTCGCGTCGGCGGGGTTTTGTCGTGGGTCGTCGTTCGTCTTGACTGGCCGCGGCCGAGCGGCTTTAAGTCCATTGTGGATGATAATCCGTTCGGGGTCTATCGGCTCTCATCGCGGCGAAAGCCGGTTTCAATCCACGCAAGCCGTGGTCGTCTGAATACTATCGGTGACTGCGTTGTCTGTTGTGGGCTCCAGAACAGGAGGGACCGTCGTGAGCGGCGAGGGTGAACTGGTCGCGGGACGGTACCGCCTGTCCTCGTCTCTCGGACGTGGAGGCATGGGAGTCGTGTGGTGCGCCCACGACGAACGACTCGACCGGCTGGTCGCGCTGAAAGAACTACGCACCGGCCTCGGAACCGGTGATATGGCGCACGAAGCCGCCATGGCACGCGCCATGAAGGAAGCCCGGGTCGCGGCGCGTCTACGGCACCCCCATGCCGTCACCGTGCACGACGTGGTCACCCACGGACACATCCCTTGCCTGGTCATGGAATTCCTCCCGTCCCGCAGTCTCTCGGCGATGGTCACCGACCGCGGCGTGCTCTCGCCGGGAGAGGCCGCCTCCATCGGCTCGCAGGTGGCGTCGGCATTGGCGGCGGCGCACGAGGAAGGCATCGTGCACCGTGATGTCAAACCCGAGAACGTGCTCGTCACCGAGGGTGGGCTCGCGAAAATCGCCGATTTCGGTATCTCCCAGGCCGACGGTGAGGACACCTTCTCCAGGCACGGGACGATCGCGGGAACACCTGCCTACCTGTCGCCCGAGGTCGCCGACGGGGCGCAGGTGGGCCCACCGTCGGACGTCTTCTCGCTCGGCGCGACGTTGTACTCGGTGATCGAGGGAAGCCCGCCGTTCGGAGAAGCGGAAAGCACTATCGCGCTACTCGTGCGCATCGTGCACGCTCAGCCCACCCCGCCACGTCGGTCAGACCCGCTGACCGAGTTGTTACTGGCGATGTTGCACCGGGACCCGGGTAAGCGGCCGACGATGCGGCAGGTGCACGAGGAACTGGCCGCGGTCGCCGATGAGCACTCCGCAGCTGAATCGTCGTCGTCTCCGTCGTCGCCGTCGTCCTTCCCTCCGCGGCACACACTGTCGTCGCCGACGAAAGGGCGAACGCGCGTGTCGAGCCGCACCGTCCTCACGGGGTTCGTGGCGATGACCCTGGTGTCGGTGGGCATGGTGTTCGGCGCCGTATTGAACACCGGGGGTTCGTCCGACAGTCCCGTGGCGCTGTCCACGGGTTCACGATGCCTGGCCGAACTGCAGGTCACCAACCGCTGGCCGGGTGGTTACCAGGGCGAGGTCACCGTCGTTCCCGAGAACGGCGGCATCGTCGGATGGAAAGTGCACTGGGAGCTCCCCGAAGGACATACTGTCAGCGAGGTGTGGAACGGCACACCGTCACGCAACGGCACGACCATGTACGTCCACGACGCGGGCTGGAACGCCGCCGTGGAACAGGACACGACGGCGACATTCGGCTTCGTCGCCCGTACCCGCCCCGGGGCCGAACCGAGCGACCCGACTCTGAACTGCGGGACGAACTGACGAGGCGTCCCACCACCCCGCGTGCGTGGGCGCGAGGCGGGCCGATGCCGCCGCACGACGTCCCCATCGCGTAGTCGACGACCCCTGTGGGTAGTCAGCGCGAGCGAAGAGGACGGGGAGAAAGGAAAGGCATGGCATCGGCCCATGACGAGGCCTCGGACGAATCCTCCGCTCACGACGGCGACCGGACCGTGGTAGTGGGACTGCTGTGTGACCCGGGGCTGCCGAGCGAGGTGGTGAGGAGATTCACCGACGACCTCGAAGCGGACTTGTCCGTCCACGTCACCGACGAGGTCGAGTGGGACGTGCGGATGCGGACCGAACCACTGCGAATCGACGACGAAGACCAGTTTCCGCTGGTGAACCTGTCGAAAATAGTCCTGCCGAAGTACAAATGGGATCTGCTGGTGTGCGTCACCGACCTCCCACGACGGATCGGTACGCACCCGGTGGTGGCCGACATCAGCGTGAGCAACGGAGTGGCTCTGGCCTCCCTGCCCGCACTCGGCGTATGGCGTATGCGCAGGCGGTTGTACGACACGCTGATCTACCTGGTCGGAGAGCTGGGCAAAAGCAGCCTCCTGAGTGTTCGAGCGGGACGTGAACGGCGCGAGGCGGGCAGCAGACTGAAGCCGGTGCGCTGGGTGGACCACTCCGATGCCGAGATCGAAGTGAGCCTGGCTTTGGTGGGGTGGCGCGGACGGCTGCGTCTGCTCGCCGGGATGGTGCGGGGCAACAAACCGTGGCGGCTGGTGCCCGAGCTGTCCACGGCGCTGGCCGCCGGTTCCGCGGCCGCGGCGTTCGGCATCTTCTACGGCAGTATCTGGACGCTCGCCGACGCACTGAGCCCCTTTCGGCAGGTGTTGATCAGTCTGCTGGCGATCGCGTCGATGGTCACCTGGCTGATCCTGTACAACCGCTTGTGGGAGCGGCGCTCGTCGTCCAGGGAGAAAGCGATCCTCTACAACGTGTCCACGCTGGCGTCGTTGTTGTTCGGTGTCGCCGCGGCCTATTCGGTGTTGTTCGCCGTGACTCTCATGGGGGCGCTCACCGTGATCGATCCGGGATATCTCGAACAGTCACTGGGGCACCCCGTGGGGATCGTCGACTATCTCAGACTGACGTGGTTGTCCAGCTCACTGGGGACCTTCGCGGGAGCCCTCGGTTCCAGCCTCGAAAGTGAGGAGGCGGTGTACCGTGCCGCCTACAGCATGCGGGAACGGCAGCGACGACAGCGCGCCCGGGAACAGCAGGAACAGGAGGCGCGCGAGCACTATGGGGACTGAGGGAGCCCAGCCCGAGTCAGCGGGGGAGGAGTCTTCCGACCGGCTGCGTTGGAACGCCCGGTACCTGCGGAGTGCACCGGGTTTCGCCCCGCACCCGCTGGTCGCGGAGGCGTTCACCGCCGGAATGATCGACGGGCCGGTGTTAGAGCTGGCGTGCGGCCGGTCGGGTAGCGCGCTCGCCCTGGCCGAGGCGGGACATCGGGTCGTCGCGGTGGACGTGTCGGACGTGGCGTTGCGTCAGCTCGCCACGGAGGCGCGGCGGCGCGGCGTGGGGGACCGGGTGTTCTGTGTCCAGTCGGACCTCGCCACGTTCGTGCCTCCTCGCGAGACGTTCGCGTTCGCGTTGGCGACTTTGTTCTGGGACAAGGCCGTGTTCGACATCGCGTGCGAGGCTGTGCTGCCCGGGGGACTACTCGGCTGGGAGGCGCTCGCCCGGATGGACGAGGAGGATCCGTCGGCGCCGTCGCGTTTCCGCGTGCCTCACGGAGCGCTCGGCACCGCTTGCGGACCGGGATGGGACGTGCTGGTGGAGGCCCTCGCGAAGGAGTCCGCAGGAGCACGACCGCGTAGGTCGACCCGGGTCTTGGCCCGACGCGGTGAATGATTGTCGGGTGCCGTCGCGGCGGGCTCGGACGTCGCTGATCGCGGATCCGGGATAAATGGTGGTTCGCTCCAGGGTTTGCCCTGATGCGGTGCCGCCGTGCTCGCTCGACACTGGGGGCATGACTTCATCCACCGCTACCTTGACCCGGTCGAAACAGAACCGCATGATCGCCGGGGTCTGCGGCGGTATCGCACGCCGCTACGGCTGGCGTCCCAGGAACGTGCGTCTGGCGTTCGTGGTGTCGTGCGTGCTTCCGGGCCCTCAGTTTTTGATTTACCTGGTGTTGTGGCTGTTGCTGCCGCAGGAACCGTGACGCGTCCTTCCGTCGCTTTCCGTCGACCCTGCCGCCGGAAAGCGAGCCGTTCCTCACCAGTGCGGGGGACGTGCCAGGTGGGCGGGCAGTCGTGTGCCCGCATTGCCTCGGGCGGCGTTCACCTGAGCCTGGGTGAGGAAGAAGCCACCTGTGAGGTCGGCTCCTCGTAGGTCGGTGTCGCGCAGGTCGGCGCCGAGGAAGTCGACCGTCCGCAGGTTGGCTCCTCGAAGGTCGGCGGCGATGAGAACGGCTCCGCGGAACGTCGTGCCCCGCAGCGACGCCTTCCGCAGTCGCGCCCCGGCGAGGTCGGCTCCGCGACGGTCGCTTCGGCGACCACACACCCGCGCCCGTACCAGCTCACTCACCCGTGACAGCAAGGTGCCGACGTTCTGCCGGACGGCCGCCACATTGGTGTCGGCGAGTGCGTCGGGACCACCGTCGACGAGCGCGTCGACGCGCTCGAATTCTCGCTTCAGCTCGGTGTGCAGCTCCGCGGCGGCCCGCAGATCGAGCGCCTCCGCCAGGTACCACAAGATCTCGTGCAGGTGGCGGGCCACGTCGAAGGCGGCGAACACGCGCCGGGCCGTCTCCGGATCGTCACGCCAGGTACGACTGTCGAAGACCTCCTGCGTGACCCGTTGACCGGCGCCGAAACAGTCGAACACGGCACAGCCGACGAACCCCCGGCGACGCAGGTCGGTGTGGACCCGGCAGCGGAACGACGAGTCGAGGTTGTGGCAGGGCGTACCTGCGTCCTTGTCGGTGGGAAAACCCGCGGAGGCCGAGAACGGCAGCGCGACGCAGCACAATCCCGCGCAACGGGAGCAGTCCGCCCGTAGGCGGTGCAGCCGGTCCCGGGCGTCGTCGATCGATGTGGGAGACAACGGCTACCACGTCCTCATCGGGGGTGAGGGTCTTGAAACAGCCATTGTCCTGTAGGCCACCGCAGGTGGCGGATCCAGGTCGGGCCTGGTGGTCAGGGCTTTTCGTGGTCGATGTGGCGTACGGATTCGACCGGGTCCGCCGACAGCCAGCCGTGGTCGGTGGGAGGGGTCGCCTCGATGAGACGTCCGAACAGCTCGATCACCGCGTCTTCCAACGCGGCGGCTGTCGGAGTGAGCAGCGCTGTCACTCGGCTGTCGACCGAGGGGGAAGCGCCCACGTCGTGTCGCGTGCAGGCCGCGATGAGCAGTGCTTGTTCGGTGGCCAGGCGCATCCTTCCGCACACGGGGAGGAAGGACGCGGCGATGTCGAGTGTGGCGGCGACGGCCGCGTCGGCGGCATGAGTCGACAGGATGCGGGACAGCGTGGCCGCCACTTCGGAGCGAGGTAGGTCGCGACGGTCCCACGGAGTGGCCGTGTACGCCGTCCACGCCGCGCTGTGCACGGCGGCCAGGGGGCCTTCGATCGCGTCGGCGGCGTCGGCGACCGTCAGCACGGGAGAGCGTTCGGCGAGGCTGACTCGTGCCAGGTCGAGTGCGGGGACCAGCCGTAACCACGCCGGTGTGTACACGCGGACGAGCCAGTCCATGGCGATCAACGACCGTTGCTCGTCGTGGCCGTCGTCCGCCGTGCCCACCAAGGAGGGGACGAACCGTTTGAGCCGTTGGCGTTTGGGATGCGGCAGCCGACCACCGAGCACCGTGGCCGTGGTGAGTAGGACGGGAGAGACGCAGTGGGGCCGGTCGGAGTGTTGTTCACCGGCGAACCACGCCACCGCCTCGGGCAGGCTTACAGACAGCGTTCGTGTCGGTGTCGCCCTCCTCGTGAGGGTTATCGCCCCGAGATCACACGCGTCCATGTCGGCTCCGTTCCCCCACGCCGAACAGATTAATCCTGAAAGCTCTTACGATCTCGGAAACGCGGGACGGCGGGCAATAACGTCACCCGAACAGCCGGACGCGTTTTTCCTTGCTGATGCAATGACGTTGGTCACCGGGGCATGTCCCTCGCGCGAAGGCTCCTCTACTGTCCGGTAGCAGGATTCTACTGTCCGGTAACAAGTGGGTCGGGCGAGTCAGGAGGACCGCGCGGTGGTGCACACCAAGTTCTGCGACGTCTTCGGCGTCGACTATCCGATCGTGCAAGGCGGAATGCAGTGGGTGGGCCGCGCGGAGCTGACCGCGGCTGTGGCGAACGCCGGAGGGCTCGGCTTCCTCACCGCGCTGACGCAGCCCACCCCCGAAGCCCTGGCAGCGGAGATCGCCAGGTGCCGGGAGATGACGGACAAGCCGTTCGGCGTGAACCTGACGATCCTGCCCGCCATCGACCCCCCGCCGTACGCGGAGTACCGCGACGCGATCATCGAATCGGGCGTCGGGATCGTCGAAACGGCCGGGTCGAACCCCGCGGAACACCTACCCGCCTTTCGCGAGGCCGGGGTGAAGGTGCTGCACAAGTGCACCAGCGTCCGACACGCCGTCAAAGCACAGGAACTCGGTGTGGACGGCATCTCCATCGACGGTTTCGAATGCGCGGGCCATCCCGGAGAGGACGACATCGGCGGCCTGGTTCTCATTCCGGCAGCCGCCCAGCGGATCAGTGTTCCGCTCATCGCTTCGGGCGGAATCGGTGACGCGCGAGGGCTCGTCGCCGCGCTGGCCTTGGGCGCGGACGGTGTCAACATGGGCACCCGCTTCGTCGCCACCCAGGAAGCGCCGGTGCACGACAACGTCAAACGCAGGCTCGTGGAAGCCACCGAACTCGACACCGAACTGATTTTCCGTCCGCTGCGGAACACCGCGCGGGTCGCGAGCAACGACGTCAGCAGGGAGGTCGTGCGCATTCTCGACGAAGGTGGACGGTTCGAGGACGTGCGCGAACTGGTCGCGGGCACTCGGGGGCGCGAGGTGTTGCGCACCGGCGACCTCGACGGCGGCATCTGGACGGCGGGCACCGTGCAGGGACTCATCCACGACATCCCCACGGTGGCCGAGCTGATCGACCGCATCGTCATCGAGGCGGAAGCGCTGATCAAGGGCAGGTTGGCCGAGACGGTCGGAGGGTGAGCGGAGGTCGTCGACGGCGGCCGCGGCGCTGTCGCACACGGTAGGGCAAGGCTTCCCCGGCCCGCGTCTCCTTGCGCCTTTCTCGCTTCGCGAGAATGCCGGCTCTGCGCTTTTTTGAGGCTTTTCTCGGAAAAGTCGCTCCAGCGGCAGCGCCGCCCCGTTCTTTCCGGCTCTCGTGTGTTCGGAAAAAAGGGCTTGTCTCGGTGGTCGGCGAAGGCATAAAAAATCCCCAGGCCTTGTGACCTGGGGTGGAAGTGCGCCATCAGGGACTCGAACCCCGAACCCGCTGATTAAGAGTCAGCTGCTCTGCCACTTGAGCTAATGGCGCTTGTCGTTACCGGGTCCGGTGTTTCACCGTTCCCTCTCGGCGACGTGTGAAACATTAGCACGCCCCCGTAGGGCGCTGACACGGGGGCCCCTGTTGAGCGTTGGACACAAGTTGATGAAGTCCATGCACGCGCTGCTACTTGTGCGGCAGACTCGCGGCACGTTCGGGGAGTCCGTGTAACTGAAACGGGTGGTGCTGGTGGCGCGAATGCGTGGTCGTTCGACACGATCAGGTGGTCGCTGGGTCGCGCTTCTGTTGGCGGCGGCCGTCGCGACGGGGTGTACGTCGAGCGCGGCGGAAGGGGGACCGTCCGACTCGCCCGACTCTCCTCCGACCTCCACCCAGCCCCCGAAACCGGTGTTGTTGGCACTGTCGGTGTCCGACGACGAGAAAGACGTCGAACCGGGACAATCCGTGACGGTCCGTGCCGAGCACGGCACCATCACCAAGGCGTCGCTGATCGGAAAACACGGCACACACGTCAAGGACGACCTGCGGGCGGACGGCACGTTCTGGACCACCACGGAACCCCTCGGCTTCGGCAAGACCTACACACTCACCGTCGAGGCGGAGGGCGAGGACGGAAAGACCGTCACCGAGGAATCGACGTTCATCACCACGACCCCCGCACGCACCGTCGCCGTGTCCATCAACGTGTGGGACGACGAGGTCGTGGGCGTCGGTATGCCGCTGATCTTCACCTTCAGCGGGCCGGTGCCCGACCGGGACGCCGCCGAGGAGGCGATCGACATCACCGCCGAACCCGAGACGGAAGGCGATTTCCGCTGGTTCGGCGACAACACGGTGATCTGGCGTCCGAAGGAGTACTGGGAGCCGGGGACGGAGGTCTCTATCGACGCCGAGATCTACGGAAAGGACTTCGGCGACGGCGCCTTCGGTGCCGAGGACAAGGCGGTGGACTTCACCGTGGGCGACAAATTGGTGGCGGTCGCCGACGGTGAGAGCCACGAGATGACGGTGTCGATCAACGACGAGAAGGTCAAGACGATGCCCATCTCCATGGGCAAACCGTCGACTCCCACGCCCGAGGGCACTTACACCGTCATGAGCGAGCACTACGGCTACACCATGGACTCCAGCACCTACGGCGTCCCCGCAGAGAGCGCGGCCGGTTACCGCACCTACGTGGAGTACGCGGTGAGGTTGTCCAACAGCGGCATCTTCTACCACTCCGCGCCCTGGTCGGTGGGTGACCAGGGGAACACCAACGTCAGCCACGGGTGCATCAACCTCTCCACGGGAAACGCCGCGTGGCTGATGGACAAGAGCAACCGGGGTGATCTGTTCACGGTCCGCAACAGCGGGGGAGCCGAGCTCGAACCCACGGACGGTTGGAGCGTGTGGCAGATGTCGTGGGAGGAGTGGCAGAGCTGACCGAGGATTCCTCGAAAGACGTCCTTGTGGAGCTTGTTCACCGGCTCGGTGGTGGGGATCCGCCGGGCCGGCAGGCGCTGAGCCGATAGCGTGGTCCCGGCGACCGTCCGGTCGTGGCGGTCTCCCGAACGGCCGGGAAACCGCCACGACCGACACGTCACTTCAACAGCTGGCGGGCCATGACCATGCGCTGGATCTGGTTGGTGCCCTCGTAGATCTGCGTGATCTTCGCGTCGCGCATCATGCGCTCGACCGGGAAGTCACGGGTGTAGCCTGCGCCGCCGAACAGCTGCACGGCATCGGTGGTGACCTCCATGGCGACATCCGAGGCGTAGGTCTTGGCGGCACTGGCGAGGAAGCTCGCCCGCGCGTCACCACGCTCGGTGGCCGCCGCCGACGCGTACACCATGTGCCGCGCGGCCTCGATCTTCATGGCCATGTCGGCGAGCATGAACTGTACGCCCTGGAACTGGCTGATGGCCTGACCGAACTGCTTGCGCTCCTTCACGTACTCGACGGTGGCGTCGAGAGCGCCCTGCGCGATACCCAGCGCCTGCGCGCCGATGGTCGGCCGCGTGTGGTCGAGTGTGGCGAGCGCCGTCTTCAGACCCGTGCCCGGTTCACCGATGATCCGGTTCTCCGGGATCGTGCAGTTCTCGAAGTAGACCTCCCGTGTCGGCGAACCCTTGATGCCGAGCTTGCGCTCCTTCGGGCCCACCGAGAAACCGGGGTCGTCGGCGTGCACGACGAAGGCCGAGATGCCGCGAGCCTTCTTCTCGGCGTTGGGGTCGGTCACGGCCATGACCGTGTACCAGGTGGACTCACCGGCGTTGGAGATCCAGCACTTGGTGCCGTTGAGCACCCAGTGGTCCCCGTCGAGCTGCGCCCGCGTGCGCATCGACGCCGTGTCGGAACCGGCTTCGCGCTCCGACAACGCGTACGACGCCGCCGCCTCACCCGAGGCGATGGACGGCAGCACGAGCTTCTTCAACTCCTCCGACGCCGACAGCAGGATCGGTTGGGTACCGAGCTTGTTCACGGCCGGGATGAGCGAGGCCGACGCGTCGACCCGCGCCACCTCCTCGATGACGATGCAGGTCGCCACGGCGTCCGCGCCCTGCCCGGAGTACTCCTCGGGAATGTGCAGCGCGTGGAAGCCGGCATCGGTCAGCGCCTTCAGCGCCTCCACCGGGTACCGCTCCTGCTCGTCGACCTCGGCGGCGTACGGAGCGATCTCCTTCTCTGCCAGCGCGCGCACCGCGGAACGGAGCTCCTCGTGTTCCTCCGGCAACTGGTACATCTCATTCTCCCCGGGTGTAGTCGTAGAAGCCGCGACCCGACTTCTTGCCGTAAAGCCCGGCCTCGACCATGCGCTGAAGCAGAGGCGGCGGGGCGTAGAGAGGCTCCTTGTATTCGGCGTACATCGACTCGGCGACGGCCTTAGTGGTGTCGAGCCCCACGAGGTCGGCCAGCCGCAGCGGACCCATCGGGTGGGCGCATCCGAGCACCATGCCGTTGTCGATGTCCTCGGCGGTCGCGTGCCCGGCCTCCACCATCCGGATGGCCGACAGCAGGTACGGGACCAGCAGCGCGTTGACGACGAAGCCCGCGCGGTCCGGCGCCTTGATGACGGTCTTGCCCAGGACCTCGGAAGCGAACTTCTCCGCCTTCTCGGCGGTCTCGTCGCTGGTGAGAAGTGACGGGATCAGCTCGACGAGCTTCTGTACCGGGACCGGGTTGAAGAAGTGCAGCCCGACCACGCGCTCCGGCCTCTGGGTGGCCATCGCCAACCGCATGATCGGCAGCGACGAGGTGTTGGACGCGAGAATGGCGTCCGTGCTCTGCACGATCCGGTCCAGCTTGCCGAACACATCGAGCTTGACGGCCTCGTTCTCGGCGACCGCCTCGATCACCAGTTCCCGGTCGGAGCAGGCGTCCATGTCGGCGGTGAACGTCAGGCGCCCGAGCGCGGCGTCCCGGTCCTCGGCGGACAACTTGCCCTTGTCGACCCCTCGGCCGAGGGAAGATCG
>JAJYTH010000048.1 GCA_021793175.1 Actinomycetes bacterium | reverse complement strand
CCTCAACCAGGCCCTGGAGAAGACGCTCGTCGACGAGCTGGGCATGGAGTTCCGGTTGGTCGAGGCCAAGCGCAAGAAGCGTTTGGCGATCTTCGTCTCCAAGACCGACCACTGCCTGCTCGACCTGTTGTGGCGGCATCGGCGCGGAGAGCTGCCGGTGACCATCTCCATGGTGGTGTCCAACCACCCCGACCTCGGCGACGAGGTGCGCCGCTTTGACATCCCGTTCTTCCACGTCCCCGTGGAGAAGGACAGGAAGGCGGAAGCGGAGAAGGAACAGCTGAACCTGCTGAAGGGCAACGTCGATGTGGTGATCCTCGCCCGTTACATGCAGATCCTGTCGGGCGAGTTCCTCGACGAGGTCGGCGTGCCGGTCATCAACATCCACCATTCGTTCCTGCCGGCGTTCATGGGCGCGGGCCCGTACCAGCGGGCGAAGGAACGCGGCGTGAAGCTCGTGGGCGCCACGGCTCACTACGTCACCGAGGACCTCGACGAAGGACCGATCATCGAGCAGGACGTGATCCGCGTGTCGCACCGTGACTCGGTGCGGGACCTGCAGCGCAAGGGCGCCGACGTCGAACGGCTCGTGCTGGCGCGCGCGGTGAAGTGGCACTGCGAGGACCGCGTCATCCGCGACGGCAACACCACGGTCGTGTTCTAGGAGGATCCAGGTGACCGCACGGATTTTGGACGGTCGGGCGGTGTCGGCGACGATCCTCGACCGGGTGCGCCGCGAGGTCGGTGAGTTCGTGGACGAAACGGGTCGGGTGCCCTGTCTGGCGACGGTGCTCGTCGGTGACGACCCCGCGTCCCACACCTATGTGCGGATGAAGGCCAACCGCTGTGCGAAGGTCGGCATGCGCTCGCACCGGGTCGAGCTCGACGCGAGCATCACCACCGAGACGTTGGTGGACCGCATCCGGGGCCTGTCGGCGGACCCGGAGATCGACGGCATCCTGCTCCAGCACCCTGTGCCGTCCCATATCGACGAGCGTGCCGCCTTCGAGGCGATCGACCCCACCAAGGACGTCGACGGCGTCACCCGCACGTCGTTCGCGCAGATGGCGTTCGCCGAAGGCGGATTCGCCTCGGCGACTCCGGGCGGGATCATGGCGTTGCTCGACGCCTACGACATTCCGCTGGCCGGCAAACACGCCGTCGTCATCGGCCGCAGCGCCATTCTCGGTCGCCCCGCCGGAATGCTGCTGCTCGCCAGGGACGCGACCGTCACCTACTGCCATTCGCGCACAGTGGACCTGGCGGAGCGCGTGGCCGAGGCCGACGTGGTGGTCGCCGCCGTCGGCCGACCCGGACTCGTGCGCGGCGAGTGGATCAAGCCTGGGGCCGTGGTCGTCGACGCGGGTTACGCGGACAACACCGGAGACGTCGAATACGAGGCGGCGGCCGAGCGGGCCTCGTTCATCACCCCGGTGCCCGGCGGAGTCGGTCCTATGACCATCGCCACTCTGCTGGAGCAGACCATCAAGGCGGCCCGCGATCACGAAGCCTTCCGTACGCACGGTTCGGCATGACACAGTCGATGTTCGTCGGACATCGCTGAGGGTAGGAGCCGAAGGGTGAGCAAGAAAGCCCCGATCCGGGACATCGACGAGTCGGCATTGCAGGTCGGCGACGCGCAGGAGCACGCGGCGGGAGTGCGGGCCGTCGCGGTGTCGATGAAACGCGCCTACGAGCAGATGGGTGTGACCCGCACCGCAATCACGCTGCCTCTGCTCAACCAGCGCGCCGGGTTCGACTGTCCCGGCTGCGCGTGGCCGGAGTCGGAGGGGCGTCGCAGGCCCGCCGAGTTCTGCGAGAACGGGGTCAAGGCCGTCGCCGAAGAGGCCACCACGCGTCGGGTGACCCGCGAGTTCTTCGCACGGCACTCGGTGTCGGAACTCGCCGAGCGCACCGATTACTGGTTGGGGCAGCAGGGACGCCTGACCGAGCCGATGGTGCTGCGGCCCGGCTCCGACCACTACACCCCCATCGGTTGGGAGGAGGCGTTCCAGCTCATCGCCGACGAGCTGAACGCCCTCGACTCACCCGACGAGGCCCTATTCTACACCTCCGGCAGGACGAGTAACGAGGCCGCGTTCGCCTACCAGCTGTTCGTACGCAGCTTCGGGACCAACAACCTGCCCGACTGTTCGAACATGTGCCACGAGTCGTCGGGCGCGGCGCTGACCGAGACGATCGGGATCGGCAAGGGGTCGGTGAGTCTGGAGGACGTGCACCAGGCCGACCTCATCGTCGTGCTCGGCCAGAACCCCGGCACCAACCATCCGCGGATGCTCTCGGCCCTGGCCGAGGCGAAACAGCGCGGGGCGCAGATCATCTCGGTGAACCCGTTGCCGGAGGCCGGGCTCCTGCGGTTCAAAGACCCGCAGACCGTACGTGGAGTCGTCGGCCGAGGTGATGAGCTGACCGACGTGTTCTGTCAGATCCGCCTCGGCGGTGACCTCGCGTTCTTCAAGGCGATCGGCGCGCGGCTGCTGGACGCGGAGGACGCCGCACCGGGCACCGTGCTCGACCGCGAGTTCATCGAGCGGCACACCCACGCCTTCGAGACCTACCGCGCGCAGGCACGAGCTCTCGACGAGGCCGAGCTCGTCGAAGCCACCGGCCTGTCGAGCGAACTGATCGACGACGTGGCACGACGGTTCGTGCGTGCGGAACGGATCGTGTTGTGCTGGGCCATGGGGCTCACCCAGCACAAGCATTCGGTACCGACCATTCGCGAGGCCGTGAACGTCATGCTGCTGCGCGGCATGATCGGCAAGCCGGGGGCGGGTCTGTGCCCGGTGCGCGGGCACTCCAACGTGCAGGGCGACCGCACCATGGGCATCTACGAGAAGATGCCGGACAGTTTCCTCGACGCCCTGGACCGCGAGTTCAGCATCACCACGCCGCGCGAGCACGGTTACGACACCGTCGACGGTATTCGTGCGATGAAACGCGGGGAGGCCCGCGTGTTCATCGGCATGGGCGGCAACTTCGCCCGTGCCACGCCGGACACGGAGGTCACCGAGGCGGCACTGCGGTCGTGTTCGCTCACCGTGCAGGTGTCGACCAAACTCAATCGGTCTCACGTGGCCACGGGGCGGACGGCCCTCATCCTGCCGACATTGGGGCGCACCGAGGTCGACGAGCAGGCGAGCGGCAAGCAGTTCGTGACCGTGGAGGACTCCATGTCCGTGGTGCACCGCTCGCGTGGGCGGTTGCGCCCGGCGAGCGAGACGCTGCTGTCGGAGGTGTCCATCGTCTGCCGGTTGGCTCGCGCCACACTCGGCCCCAACCATCCCGTGCCGTGGGAGAAGTTCGAGGCCGACTACGACACCATCCGCGACTCCATCGCCCGTGTCGTGCCGGGATGTGAGGACTACAACACCAAGGTGCGGCGACCGAACGGGTTCGTGTTGCCGCATCCGCCTCGCGACGCCCGGGAGTTCCCCACCGACACCGGCAAGGCGAACTTCACCGTCAACACCCTGTGGTATCCGAAGGTGCCGCGGGGACGGTTGTTGTTGCAGACGCTGCGCAGCCACGACCAGTACAACACCACGATCTACGGGTTGTCGGACCGGTACCGGGGGATCGAGAACGCGCGGCGTGTGGTCATGGTGAACGCCGACGACCTCGCTGAACTCGGCCTGCGGGACGGGCAGCGCGTCGATCTGGTCAGCGAATGGACGGACGCGGACGGGCGGAACACGGAGCGGTGGGCCGACGACTTCCGCATCGTCGTCTATCCCACGGCGCGAGGTTGTGCCGCCGCTTACTACCCGGAGACCAATCCGTTGGTGCCGTTGGACTCCGTTGCCGATGTCTCGAACACGCCGACCTCGAAGTCGGTGGTGGTTCGCCTCGAACCGAGGAGGTAGTTGGTGACCATCGCGAATCCCGTAGCGCTCTCCGGGGCCGCCGCGGTGGCCGCACGGCCGGATGTGGGGCCGTTGCGTGTGATGGGCATCGTGAATGCCACGCCCGACTCGCTCTGGTCGGGTAACAGGCATCACACTGTGGAGCGCGCTATCGCCGCGGGACGTGCGATGTTCGAACTCGGCGCCTGGGCCGTGGACGTGGGCGGTGAGTCCACGCGGCCCGGCGCCGAGCCGGTGTCGGTCGACGAGGAACTCGACAGGATCGTTCCCGTGGTGTCGGCGTTGGCGGCCGTGGGCACGGTGTCGGTCGACACACGGCACGCGGAGGTCGCCGAGGAGGCCGTGCGGGCGGGTGCGTCGATCATCAACGACGTGTCCGGTTCCTTGGCCGATGTCGCGGCGCGTCTCGGAGTCGGCTACGTCGGTATGCATTCCCACACCGTGCCGGTGCTGCCCGGTGTGTACCCCCATTACGACGATGTCACCGCCGACGTCGCCGCTCACCTTCGGTCCCTGGGCGAGGTCGCTCATGAGGGCGGCGCGGCGCCGGTGTGGATCGATCCCGGCATCGGCTTCGGTAAGTCCCTAAAGGACAACATCGAACTGTTGCGGCGGTTACCGGCACTGTGTTCCCTCGGTTTTCCGGTGTTGTTGGGAGTGAGCCGGAAGTCGTTCCTCGGCGAGTTGACCGGCAGGGCGGTGGCCGACCGCCTGGCCGGGTCGCTGGCGGTGGTGGCACCCGCGTGGTCCGCTGGAGTCGACGTCATCAGGGTGCATGACGTGGCCGAAACACTCGACACGATCGCCGTGCTCGAAGCCGTGTGGGACGGGCGGGGCGACGGCCGGTCCCGCTGAGGGCGTCGCTTCGCTTTCGTGCCGTCGTTTCGGCTGTATCACTGTGGGCTCATCGCTGTGTGGGTTCGTCGCCGTGGGCTCATCGTTTTCGGAGCCCGCTCAGGCGGGCGGGTGAAGGCTGTGTCTGCGTCCGGTGCCTTTGCACCATCGGCACACGCGTGAGGCAATCACCAGCTGCGGCACGCAGTCGATGATCGCGGCCTTCGGATCGGGCACGTGCCCGTCGCCGTCGCAGGTGTGGCACCACACCCGTCCCTCGGTTTCGTCGTCCATGCAGTGTCTCCCACGTCTCCTACGAGTCGGCTGTTACCGTCGCAAACCGGGCAGTCTACGCACGGTGATCGGTGTCGGGGCATGCGATGTCCCCCGTTCTCGTCGATGCCTTCTGCGCCTCTGATCGGGAGCGCTCGCCTGCCCCGGGCCTCGCCCGCGTGAAGCTCCTTTGTGGAGCGACTGTGGAACGGCTGCGGAAGCGACATCGCCGCAGAACTACACCGCTGCGGAAAAGACACCGCCACGGAAACGGCGCTACCACGGAACGTGGTGGCAGTGGTGGGTGTTCGCCACCGTGCTGTCGTTGGAGGCCGACGTCTTCGGCGCCCTGATCCTCGTCGTGTTCACGAAGAGGTTGTACGAACGGCACTCTGCTGAGGCGAAAGACCCGCCTGAGCAGAGCTGAGGCCCGGGCCGCCTACCCCAGGGGTGGCCCGAGTTGCGGGCTACTCGAACCGCAGCTGCGGGTACGCCGTTATGTCCAGGCCGTAGTGGGCGTAGACCTTGGTGGTGTTCATCCCCGTCAGTGTGTCGGGGTCGAGGCCAAGCCACTCGGCGGCGCGGCGCACGGCGGTGACGTTCTCGCCCTCGATCTCCAGGTACGGCGGGATCTTCGGCCACTCGTCGAGCTCGAACCGCACACCCTCCCGCTGCCAGCTGGTGCGGTAGTTCTCCTGGTACGCCTTCGGCGTGTAGCCGAGCATTTGCAGCATCTGATGCGTGGTGTCGAAGTCGGAGACACTGATCTCCCACTCATCGGTGCCGTCGATGCCGTCATGGCGGATGCGCTTGATCGACAGCGTGGTGCCGGTGTGGGTCTGCCGCAGCCGCATCCACGTCGATACGTCGCCGGGCACGATGTCGTACACGTAGCGCCGTTGCAGGGTCCGCGGCTGGACCACCGGCGCCTGGCGCAGCCGATCCGCGATCCTCGCGCGGTCGATGTCCAGCGCCTTCGCCTCGTACTCGATCGGCATGAGCTGACCTTATCCCTTCTCGTGCGTGTGCGCGTCCGCCGCAAGGGCATCGTGTTCGCTGTCCCGGAGTTCGTGGATTTCGCGGGCGGCGTCACCGGAGGCGAACTCGTCGACGTCCTGGCACAGGTCCATCCTCTGGATGCACAGCCCGGCCAACCACTTCTTGGCGCGGGAGCGGTACAACCTCACCCCGTAGAATCCCTCCTAGCAGTCGCGGTCGTTGTTGAACCGGCAACCGAGGCAGGTGCGCGGCAGCCTCGTGGGCCGGATGCGCTTGACGTAGATCCGTCGTCCCTCGGGCAGCAGGTAGGAGGTGCGAAAGCCTGACGTTCCCGCGGTGATGTGGTGGGCTTCGATCACGGCGCCGCGCTGCCGCAGTACCTCGTCGATGGCGTCGAGGCTCTCCTGGCCGTCGTCGAGGGAGTTGAGCAGCCGCACCGACAGCTGCGGGCTGTACTCGTCGAGCAGGCGGTGCACCCGCGCGATGTGGGTGTGGTCGACCACGACGATGTTGGCGTCCGCCCGCACCCCGTGGGCGAGTCAGGCGCGGATGCTGTCCTTCAGCGCGACGATCTTCGCGGCGGCGCGAGTCTCGTCGGCGAAGCGGGAGTGCTGCACCTGCGCCAGTTCCTGCGGCGTGGTGCCGAAGATGGAGAAGTTCACCTTCTCCAGCCCGGCGGCTGCGGCGCCGGGGATGGCACGGGCCCCGTTCTCGCCGTTGGAGGTCATGCGCACGCTGTACCCCGCTTCGCGGGAGAGGCGCACCAGCTCCGCCAGCCGCGGGTGCAGTGTCGGCTCGCCGCCGGTCAAGTGCAGTTCGGTGAGGTCGAGCGCGTCCCGCAGCGTGCTGATCGCCTGCACGTACTCGGGGCCCGGCAGCATCGTGGCTGGCACGAAGCTCACCCCATTGGTGGGCGTGTAGATCGACACCCGGCCGCTGGACCCGGCGGCGGTGAGCGGAAGGGTGCGGCGGGAGTTCTCCGCCGCGACGGGTGTGCCCTCGTTGTGGCAGAACGTGCAGGTCATCCCGCACGCGTCGAGGATCTTCACCCGCAGCGTGGTGTCCCGCGTGATGTAGGTAGGCACAGTGGCCATGACGACCTCCGTTGGTCGTGGGAAGGAGCTATCGCGTCTCCCGAGGTGGTATGGCCCTAGGGGCACGGGGTGCTCGCATGCGCAGGCCGGTGGTCTACGTGAGCTGCCGGAGTCCTTCGAGGACGGCGTGCAGAAGTGGTGTGGCCGGGTCAGATCAGGCGATGAGGCGCCAGTCGCCGTCGATCAACGGCGGGTCGGGGTCGATGTGCGGCCAGTCGTCGATACGGGGTAGCACGGCGATGGTGTCGTCGAGCGCCCGCATCGGTGTGGTGGGGTCGCCGTCGAGGGTGAGCCAGTCGTCGACGGGCACATCGGTGATCATCGTGCGGTCTCCAGGTCGGCGGCATCGGGGATCTCGTCCACCGGGAATCCCAGCCGCACGCGGACCTCGCGGTCGCAGTGCCAGCAGGTGGGGTCGAGCCAGACCCCGACGATGTCGTCGGTCGTCGGAGTGACGGTCGCGCCGCACAGGACCGGCAGTGCCCGCTGTGCGGCTGGTTGGTGGTGGGTGTCGTAGGCGTGCCGTCGTCCGCCCGCTTGTTGCCAGAGGTAGCGCTGCACCATGCCCCCAGCTGGTAAAGTCATCTGTACCAGTTTGAACGGTGGCAGACCGGGAAGCACAGGTCAAGACGTAATCTGGTCATGACAACTAGCCCCGGGGAGAATCAATCGAATGGTGGACAAGACAAGCGGTGTCCCCGTGCACCGGCAGGTCGCAGCGGATCTGAGGGAGCGCATCACCACAGGCGAGTACGCACCCGGCGACAAACTGCCCAGCGAACGAGCCATGATCGAGACCTACGGCGTTTCGCGGCTCACCATCCGAGAAGCACTCGGCATCCTTCGCGCCGAAGGAGTTGTCGTCACCGAGCACGGGCGCGGAGTGTTCGTGCGTCTACCCGCATCCATCCAGCGCCTGTCGCGATCCCGGCTGTCACGGGCGGCGCGAGTGGAGAACAAGGGCGCCTTCCTCGCCGACGCAGTCGCGCAGGGGTTCACGCCCAGCAGTTCGGTACGCGTGCGGTTCGAGCCGGCCGACGAGCGTGCCGCCGGTCATCTCGGAATCCAGCCGGGTGACGAGGTGACCGTGCGGGATCGCGTGATGCGGGCCGACGGGCTCGTGGTGCAACTCGCTGTCTCGCGTCTGCCGCGCACGTTCACGCGGGGCACCGCGATCGAGGAGGTCGACACCGGCCCTGGCGGGGCGTACGCGCGACTGGAGGAAGCTGGACACACCATCAGTCACTACGCCGAGCACGTCGGTTCCCGCATGCCCACACCCGAGGAAGCATCAGCACTTCAGCTCGGTCAAGGAATCCCGGTCATCACGGTGACGCGGGTGGCCTACCGGGAGGACGGCACACCGCTGGAGATGAACGACATGGTCCTTCCGGCCGACCGGTACGAACTGTCCTACGAGTGGGCCGCCGAGTAGCTCTCGGCTTCGATCACCGGGTGGGCGTCGATCTCGGCGGCTCGGTCGATGAATTCACGGCCCAACCCGGCGAGCAACTCGCCGACATCGCGCAGCGGCCCGGCCGGTAGCTGCCCGCCGTCCTGGCGGATCATCAGCTCGACGACGATCTCGCCGAACTGCCTGTTCACTTGCCCGGCGCGGGCGAGGAGGACGCGGTCGTGTTCGATCATCGGCCGCACCCCAGGCAGTCGACGACCGGGCCGTCGTGTGGCTCGTCGGTGGCAGGAAACGACCGGCCGCACGGTCAGCGCGTAGGCGCTGAGCCACGCGCCGACGATCACCCCCGCCACGGGCAAGGGCGCTCCGAGGGTGGTGACGATCGACATGGCCGCCGGAAGCGCGGGAAAGAACGCGAACGGTGCCGCCGAGTACGGATTCCCCTCGGCGTCGACGGTGTTCTCCCCATATCCGGTGTATCCGTGTTCGGCGATGCCGAGATACCACTGCCCGTCCCATGCGACGAGTTGGTCGAGAACCGGTTCGTCGTTTGCTACGGCCATGAGCGCGAGCACACCGAAGCCAACCAAGCGCGCGAGCACGTAGGCGCCGATGCCGAGGACCCGCGGGGGAGCGGAGGCGAGAACACGGCGAACAAAAGGAACACGGACAGTGTTCAATCCAGTGAGGAGGGTTACGGGATTGTCGCGGGGAACGCTTTCCGCGTCATTGCAACGGAAAGACGACAAGCGGCTCATCGGTACACCACCACTGGCGGGGCGGGGTGACCACCGTCATAGCCGCCGGACAGCAAATCAGGGCGAACGAAGTCAATGAGAGTAACGACGAGGCACGCGGCGATGAGGGGATAGCAGACCAGCCGAGTAAGAGCCCCTGTGAGGGTTCTGCGCAGCCGAGGATGCGGCGGGATAAATGGACGGTTTATGGACTGTCTGTTGAACTCTCCTGGTCTAGCATGTTCAGAAAGTGCGCTTGGCCAGGTCCTTTGTGCCCCCGGCAGGACTCGAACCTGCGACCTAGAGATTAGAAGGCTCTTGCTCTATCCAGCTGAGCTACGGAGGCCCGCGGCGACCGTTGCGGTCATGCCACATGACTCAGCTTAGTCGCCGCTACCTCTCTGATCGTCCGATACCGGCGAATCGTTTCACCCCTCACCCGGCTCGGTGACCAGATCTTCGCTGAAGATAAGCGAAATCGTGATCACCGAGCCGGATGGGCGACCGTGGGCCGCCGGGTGGCGGTCGGACGGCCCACGGGAAGGGGCCGCGCGGTCGGGGCAGGGCGCGGCCCCTTCGAGTGCGTGACACCTCCACGTGCTCCCTGCCGTGGCGGTGTCACGCGGCTCGTCGTGGAAGCGGTAGAAGTAGCGGTAGAAGCACAAGCCGACGAGGGCCGAGCGGGAAAACCGGAGCCCGGTCGATCGCCGCGCGCCTCGGTGTTCCGGAGACTGGCCTTTTCGAAGGAGGCGAGTGGCCTAGTTCCAGATCTTCACCGCCCGGACCAGATACGGACTTTGTGGCACGAACGTGCCCGGTCCTGGGAAGGTGCTGAAGTCACCCTCGGTGGAGCAGTTCCTGTCTTGATAGACGGTCACGTGCCGATCGATGCGATTGCCGAACGCGTGGGCTTCCACCCCGTCCGGTAGGGGACGGCACTTTTCGGGGTTGGTGTTGCGTAGGTCGAGGCGGACGATCGTGCCGCCGTAGTCCTGCTCGGTCCACAGACAGAACTCACCCTGCTCGCACGTGTACTCGGCGCCGGCGCGCCCCAGGCCTTCCGTTCCGGTCACTTTCGTCTCTGCCGCCGCGATTCCCGGGGTGATGGTGAGGACGGTGGCAGCGAGCAGTGATGCTGCACGGATCCTTTTCGCACGAGTGGTTCCCGCGCCACCCGATGTGGCGCTCGACACCCCGGTGGTGTCGCCGACTCCGTTGACTCCGTTGACTTCGGTGCGGTCGACGCTGACGGTGCGGTAGTGGCGCGTGCGGTGAAGCATCTCGTAATTCCCCCTGGTTCTGTATTGGTTCCGTACGTTTCCGGCTCGTTGGTGGCCGGGTGTGGCGTTCGTCGCTGTGATCCACGATGGCGTTGGGGCCGGTCCGTGTCAGGACGGAAAAACGAGGTTGTGGATAACTCGCACTGAGACGACCCGGTCGGGTGGAAGTTGTCCACAGTTCTTCGTATGTGTCGGTAAGCCTCGGCAGGGCGTGGTATGGCCGGCGCTCTCGTCCGTTCGAAGGCTTGCTCGGAGCTCGTCGCACCGGGCTCTTTCGCTGAGGCGTCGTTCGACCGCCGCCCGCGTCGCCGGGGAGTCGCAGGCGGACGTTCGGCCGAACGCCGACCCCGGCCGAAAGCGCGAGCCGACACACACCCGCCGCCCTCCACTGAGCTGTATCGGATGAGCTGGGCATACCCTCGTAGGCGTGGCCGTGGAAGTTGAACCCGACGCACCCGACTCCGGCGCCGCCGGGACCGCACCTCGACGGCGCCGTGCCGCCTTGGGCCCCCTCGTGGTGGTGGGCGCCTTGCTCGCCACCGTCGTCGCGGTGGGCATCGTGGCGCTCACCGGTGGGCTGAGCTACGGCGTCGCCGGTCTGACCGACCCCGGGGACCTCACCCGCTACGGGATCATGGTCGTGCGTGTCGGCGCCGACCTCGCCGCGGCCGTGTGTATCGGCTCACTGCTGTTGGCGGCGTTCCTGGTGCCGCCCCAGAAGTCCGGAACCCTCGACGTGGACGGTTACGCCGCCCTGCGCACCGCGGGGACGGCCGCGTGGGTGTGGTTCGTGTTCGCGCTCGCGTCGGTGCTCTTCGTCGCCGCGGACGGTGCGGGCAAGCCGGTGACGGACGTGTTCGACCCCTTGGTGCTGTTGAACTACGTCGAGGCCATCGAACAGCCGAAGGCGTGGCTCCTCACGGCGGGCATCGCGCTGTTGCTGGCGCTGGGATGCAGGATCGTGCTGTCGTGGGGCTGGACCACGGTGCTGTTCTTCGTCTCGGTCTTCGGTCTGGTGCCGATCGCGGCCACGGGCCACTCGGCCAGTGGCGGTTCCCACGACATGGCCACCAACAGCCTGCTGTACCACCTGGTCGGCGCCGCCCTGTGGGTCGGGGGTCTCATCGCCCTGCTCGCTCACGCCAGGCGACGTGGTGACCATCTGGCATTGGCCACGTCACGTTTTTCCACGGTCGCGTTGGTGTGCTGGCTGGTGCTCGGGGTCTCCGGTGTGGTGAACGCGCTCGTGCGTGTGGCGCCCAGCCAGTTGTTCACCACGGACTACGGGCTGGTCGTGCTCGCCAAGGTGGTGGCGATCGCGGTGCTCGGCGTGTTCGGCCATCAGCACCGCCAGCGCAGCGTGCGGGAACTCAACGAGGGCGCGGGTGGTGGCACGCTCGTGCGGTTGGCCGCCGTCGAGGTGCTGATCATGTTCGTCACTTTCGGCCTCGCCACCGCGTTGTCGCGGACACCTCCGCCGTTGGAGATCGCGGCCCAGCCGTCGACCATCGAACTGCTCATCGGGTACGACCTCAACGGCGCGCTCACTCCGCTGAGCGTGCTCACCGACTGGCGGTTCGACCTCGTCTACGGCACGTTGGCGCTGGCGATGGCCGGTCTCTACCTCGCGGGCGTGTGGCGGTTGCGGCGTCGGGGTGACTCGTGGCCGGCGGGACGCACGGCGGCGTGGTTGCTGGGCTGCGCTGTGCTGCTGCTGGCGACCTCGTCCGGCTTGGGGCGTTACTCGCCCGCCATGTTCAGCATCCACATGATCAACCACATGTTGCTGTCGATGCTGGTGCCGATCCTGCTGGTGCTGGGCGGGCCGATGACCCTGGTACTGCGGGCGCTGCCGCCCGCGGGCCGGCAGCGCCCACCGGGGTTGCGGGAGTGGCTGCTGGCGTTCGTGCACTCGCCGCTGGCCCGGTTCTTCACCAACCCGATCGTCACGCTCGTGCTTTTCGTGGGCTCGTTCTACGGGCTCTACTTCTCGGGGCTGTTCGACGTGTCGTTGCGGCACCACTGGGCACACCTGGCGATGAACGCGCACTTCCTGCTCGTCGGGTACGCCTATTTCTGGCCGATCATCGGGATCGACCCGTCCCCGAGGAAGCTGCCCCCGCTCGGCAGGATCGGGTTGCTGATGGCGTCGGTGCCGTTCCACGCCTTCTTCGGCGTGATCCTCATGAACATGCAGACGGTGATCGGCGAGGACTTCTACCGGGCGCTGGACCTGCCGTGGGTGGACGGCTTGCTCACCGACCAACAGGTCGGTGGTGGTATCGCGTGGGCGTCCGGCGAGCTGCCCGTGTTGGTCGTCATGATCGCCCTGCTGGTGCAGTGGACGAGGGCGGACGAGCGCGCGTCCAAGCGGCGTGACAAACGTGTGGAGGCCAGGGGCGATACCGAGCTGGAGGCCTACAACGCGATGCTCAGACAGCTGGCGGATCAGGAGGCGCGACGCCGGTAACAGGGCACGGGCGGCACACGATGAGTGACGCACCGACGGCCTGGGTGAGCGAGCTGTGAGCTTCGCTCTACGATCGGGGTATGGCCGAGTTCATCTACACCATGAAAAAGGTGCGTAAGACCGTCGGCGAGAAAGTGATTCTTGACGACGTCAGCACCGCGTTCTACCCCGGCGCCAAAATCGGCGTGGTGGGGCCGAACGGTGCGGGTAAATCCACCGTTCTCAAGATCATGGCTGGGCTCGACCAACCGAGTAACGGCGAGGCTTTCCTCCAGCCCGGTGCCAGCGTCGGCATTCTCCAGCAGGAACCGCCGCTGAACGAGGAGAAGACGGTGCGCGGCAACGTCGAGGAGGGCCTCGGCGAGATCAAGGTGAAGCTGGACCGGTTCAACGAGATCGCCGAGCAGCTCGCCACCGACTACAGCGATGCCCTGATGGAGGAGATGGGCAAGCTGCAGGAGGAGCTCGACCACGCCGACGCGTGGGAGCTGGACTCGCAGCTGGAACAGGCGATGGACGCGCTGCGCTGCCCTCCGGGGGACGAGCCGGTGAGCCACCTGTCCGGTGGTGAACGGCGCCGGGTCGCCCTGTGCAAGCTGCTGCTGTCGAAGCCCGACCTGCTTCTGCTCGACGAGCCCACCAACCATCTGGACGCCGAGAGCGTGCTGTGGTTGGAGCAGTTCCTCGCGACCTATCCGGGCGCGGTCCTGGCGGTCACGCACGACCGGTACTTCCTCGACAACGTGGCCGAGTGGATCATGGAGTTGGACCGTGGTCGTGTCGAGGGCTACGAGGGCAACTACTCCACCTACCTGGAGAAGAAGCGCGAGCGTCTCGAGGTCCAGGGCAAGAAGGACGCCAAGCTCGCCAAGCGCCTGAAGAAGGAACTGGAGTGGGTGCGCGCGGGTGCGAAGGCCCGCCAGACCAAGTCGCGGGCGCGGCTGGAGCGCTACGAGGAGATGGCGGCTGAGGCGGAGAAAAACCGCAAGCTCGACTTCGAGGAGATCCAGATCCCGCCGGGGCCGCGGCTGGGCAGTGTCGTGGTGGAGGTCGAGAACCTCACCAAGGGGTTCGGTGACCGGCTGTTGATCGACGATCTGTCGTTCACGCTGCCTCGCAACGGCATCGTCGGTGTGATCGGTCCCAACGGTGTCGGTAAGACGACGCTGTTCAAGACGATCGTGGGCCTGGAGGAGCCCGATTCGGGCACGGTGCGGATCGGTGACACCGTCAAGCTGTCCTATGTGGACCAGCAGCGCGCGGGGATCGATCCCGAGAAGACGGTGTGGGAGGTAGTGTCCGACGGGCTGGACTACATCCACGTCGGTCAGACCGAGATGCCGTCGCGTGCCTACGTGAGCGCGTTCGGGTTCAAGGGGCCGGATCAGCAGAAGCCCGCGGGTGTGCTCTCCGGTGGTGAGCGGAACCGGCTGAACCTGGCGCTCACGTTGAAGCAGGGTGGAAACCTGATCCTGCTGGACGAGCCGACCAACGACCTCGACGTCGAAACGCTCGGTTCATTGGAGAACGCGCTGGAACAATTCCCCGGTTGCGCCGTGGTGATCTCCCACGACAGGTGGTTCCTCGACCGGGTCGCGACCCATATTCTCGCCTGGGAAGGTACCGAGGAGAACCCGGCGAAGTGGTTCTGGTTCGAAGGGAACTTCGACGGCTACGAGAAGAACAAGGTCGAGCGGTTGGGAGCGGAAGCTGCTCGGCCACGTCGGGTGACTCGTCGGAAACTGACCCGCGACTGATGTCGTGGCGTGGCCGTGAGGTCACGGCGCTTCGTTCTCACGGCGCCACGCGCGGCATCAGCGAGCCCCCGGAGTCGACAGTTGAGGACAGACCCAGTGGCAACCACTGAGCAGACAGGCGTAAGCGCGGCGGACAGCCGGAGGTTCACTGTTCACGACGGCGTCGCCGGGGGCTTGGCTTCGGTCGAGCAACTGGTGGAGCGCGCCTCGGCCCTCCAGGTACGCGCTCCCGAGCTGGCTCTCATTCTCGGGGAGCGAGCCGCCGCCGCGGCGGAGTCGGCGGGGGCCAATGAGCTGTGGGTACGGGCGGAAAGCCTTGTCGTCCACACCAGGGTTCGTCTCGGCCACAGGGCGTCGACCGTGGGCAGGGCGGTGACAGCGCTGCGAGCGGCCGAGGACGCGGGGCACCCGGTCATCGCGGCTCAGTTGCGTACCGACCTCGCGGTGTGCGCGCGGGCTGTGGGAGCACCGTTGACGGGACTGGCGGCGCTGCGGCCGGTGCTCACCGTGGGTGGGTTGTCGTCGGTGCAGCGGGCGGCGGCGCTGTGTCATCTCGTCGGTTGCCTCGGTACGTTCGGTCGGAAGGCGGAGCTAGACAGGGTGCTGCTGGAGGGCGATCACCTGATCGCCCGGGACACGCAGCTCGGTGACGACGACCGACTGGCCGCGAGGGCATTGCTGCGGGTGGGTGTGTCGGCGCACCGGCGTCGGCACGGCGACCTGGTGGGGGCGGCCGACGCGGCTCGAACCGGTATCGGTTTTCTCGACGACCTCGGCGACGCCGATGCGGACGGAGGGCTGGCTCGGGTTCGGCTGGTCCTCGAACTGGTCTGCTCGTTGCTCGACCGGGGTGACGCGGATCTCGCTTTGGAGGTCGCCGAACCGCTGTTGGCGACACCCGCGCGGGCCGGGGGCATCGCACCGTCGGCCTGGTTGCGGTTGGCCATAGCCACCCGGGTACATCTGGTGAACGGTTCGGCCGAGACGGCGGCGAGGATGTTGCGCGACGCCGTGCACAGCACCGGACGGCATGGTCTGTACGCGCTGACCGCTCGGCTCTGGCTGGAGTTGGCCCACGTCGAGGAGCGCATCGGCCAGGCGAGCGAGGCCATCCAATGCCTGTACCGTGCGCGGTCGGCCGAACATCTGCACACGCGGGTCAGCAGCCAGGCGCGGGCCTTGCTCACGGGTGCCTTCGGGACGGGGGAGCAGGCACCGGTCGACCTCGCGGGGATGGTGGTGGCCGCAGGGCAGGCCGCCTCCGCGCAACCACCCACGCAGCGGACGTCGTCGGATTCGGAGTCCCGGGGTAAGGCCGGGACGTCGTCGCAGCGGTCGTCGGCGGGGTCGTCCGGCGGTAAGCGCCGTGCCGACGAGCGAGACGCCTCGTCGCGGCCGAGGGTGGTGCTGCCGATGTTGCGGCTGGCGTCCGGTCGTGGCGAAGCCGCCCAGCCGTCCCAGTCGTCCCAGCCGCCGACACCCGGTGGCGAGAACGCGGACTCCACGACGGGGTCGGCGGCATCGGCCGCCTCGTCTTCCTCACCCCGGACTCCCGCGGCATCCCAGACTCCCGCGTCGGCCTCGTCTCCTGCTTCGACTTCCGAGCCGCCGGAGCCGAGGACGAGCACGGACGAGGTGTCGGCCACCGAGATCACGGCCGTCACCCCGATCATCACCGACGACACGCCGCCGCCGGAGCCGAGGCGGAGACGACGAAAACCGGAGCCGGAGGACTCGACCGAGAAGACGTCCGAGCAGCCGGTGTGGGATATCAGCAAGCCGCCGTTCACCACGCCCAAGCGCCGGCGACACGACACCGAACACGGTTCGGTCGCCGCCCGGTCGGTGCTCGACCGGCTCGGGATCTCCCCGGGCAAAAGTGGAGGGCGTCGACGTGCAGCGGACAGAGACGACCAGGACGAACGAGTGGGGAGTTCCGGTACCGGTTCTTCCGCCTCCGGGGTGAACGAGACTCCCTTGGCCGGTCAAGCCGCCGAAGCATCGGTGACAAGCGGCGCCGGCGCCACGGCGGCCGGGAAGCCGCCGGCCGACGAACCCACCGCTGCCTCCGGCGAGAACAGCACCGCCCGCACCACCAGCACTGTTTCCTCCACCGGGTCCGCGACCGGCCTCACCGGAACGGACACGCCCACGACCACGGAGACGAGCCCGAAAACCGAGTCGGAGGACTCGGCCACCACAGAGGACTACGGCTGGCTGCCGCGGTTGAAGCTGCCGCCCGCGCTGGCTCCGCTGAACGAGGAATCCGTGTCGACTGCGACGGGCCAGGCGGAGCAGGACTCCGGTGCGGGCCAGGCGGCGCAGAACACGACCGCCGAGCATGCCGAACAGTTCTCCGACGCGGGTAGTTCGTACGACCCGGGTGGTTCCCACGGGGCGCCGACCGACGACCCACCGCCGGACGCGGGGTTGGCCGAACTGTTGGCCCGGGCGCTTGCCGAGCACCAGGCGGGTACGGCGAGTGCCGCGGCGTTGGTGCGCAAGCTCGGAGTGGACGACGAGCAGCCTCGCATCAACGGCAAGCATCGCGGCGACGGTTGAGGCGCGTACAGCGACTTCTGCCCGCGCCGGCGGGCGGTGCGATGTGTGAGCGGGGACGTCCGGGCGCGAGCAGGCGATAGTTGTTCGCCGTCATCGGTGTCCTCGGCGCTCTCGGCGGTCGTGTCGCTGTCAACACCCTCGTCCATTCCTCGAAAGGACCTCGAAACACGCTTGTGGCCCCACAGGGGTGCTGGTAACCGACCGATGACGTCATGGGACAGTAACTGTGAGAGGCGTGACGTTGGGGTCTAGCCAGGACACTGGAGAGTTGGGTTGCCTGACACAAGCTCGACCGGAACATCGGCCCATCCCGGCATCGACGACGCGAAGACCGATACCGCCAAGATGCCGCGTAGCCCGGAGCAGCTCCGCGACGAACTCGTGGAGGCCACCGCGGCCCAGGCACCGGACATCGCGGATCTCATCCGCATGTATTACCGGCTCGTTCCCGCCGAGGAGATTCTCGGCGACAATCCCACCGACCTGATCGGTGCGGTTCGCTCGCACGTGGAGCTCGCCCAAAAGCGCGTGCCGGGTAGGTCGGTGGTGCGGCTGTTCAACCCGAACACCGACAACGACGGTTGGGCGCGTGAGTCCACGGTCGTACAGGTGGTCACGGACGACATGCCGTATCTGGTCGACTCCGTGGTCGCCGAGCTGTCTCGCAGCGGGGTCCAGGTGCAGCGCATCGTGCACCCCATCGTGGTCGTGAGCAGGGACGTGGCGGGCGCCCTGGAAGAGATCTACCCGAAGGCCAACGTCGCGACCCCGCCGTCCGGTGCCGTCGTCGAGTCGTGGATGTACTTGGAGGTCGACCCGATCGGCGACCCGGCACGTGCGCGGGAGCTGGACGACAGGTTGTCCAAGGTGCTCAACGACGTCCGAGAGGTTGTCGAGGACACCGACAAGATGACGCGCACGGCGGTGGACATCGCGAAGTCGCTCGACGAGCATCCGCCACCGCTGCCCGAGGAAGAGGTGGCCGGGGGCATCGAGCTGTTGCGGTGGCTGGCCAACGGGCACTTCATGTTCCTGGGCTACCGGCACTACGAGGTGGTACCCGAGTCGCGGACGAGTGAAGAGCCCGTGTTGCGGGCCGTTCTGGCCTCCGGCCTCGGCGTACTCCGGCAGGACAGCCTCGTCGCGCGCGACCTGACCGACGGGCCCGACACCGCTTCGCGGGTGCTGTCGCCGACTCTGCTGGTGTTGACGCAGGCCAGCACCCTGTCCACAGTGCATCGACCCGTCTACCCGTACTACGTCGGTGTCAAGACGTTCGACGAGGAAGGCCGGGTGACGGGTGAACACCGCTTCCTCGGAATGTTCACGTCGTCGGCCCTGCACGAGGACGTGCTCGACATCCCCGTGGTGAACCGGCGCGTCCGCGAGGTCATCCACAGGGCCGGGTTCCCGATGGAGTCGTACTCGGGCCAGCAGATGCTGGACGTCCTGCAGAACTGGCCGCTGGCCGACCTGCTCTCGGCCGACACGGATTCGCTCTACGCCACCGTCACGGGGGCGATCACGCTCACCGGTCGGCGCAGGTTGCGGTTGTTCCTCCGCAGGGACCCGTACGGCCGTTTCTATTCGTGTCTGGTCTTCCTGCCCCGGGATCGTTACACGACCCGGTCGCGGTTGGCTATGCAGCAGGTGCTGCTCGACGAGCTCGACGGTACATCGTTGGAGTACAGCACTCGGCTCGGTGAGATCTCGCTGGCACAGATCCACTTCACCGTCTACACCGGATCGGAAGGCGTCACCGAGCCCGACACCGTGCGTATTCAGGAGCGCCTGGAGGAGGCCTCTCGGACCTGGGACGACTCGTTGGTGGAGGTCATCCTCGACGAGCGCCGGGCCCGTGCGGGTAACGGCAAGGCGGTGACTCTGGCTGGTGAGGAGTCGGCCACCGAGCAGGCGCACCGGTACGCCGCTGCCTTCTCCGAGGCCTACAAAGAGGACTTCGACGCGGCCACGGCGCTGGCCGACATGCGGAAGCTGGAGGCGCTGGACACGTCGGACGCGCTCGACATGTCGTTCTACCTGCCCGCCGACGCGGCGCCGGGGGAGCGACGGTTCAAGCTGTATCTGCGTGAGGGCGTGACACTGTCCACATTGCTGCCGATGTTGCAGCACATGGGCGTGGAGGTGGTGAACCAGCGGCCGTACGAGGTGCAGACCGAGGGCGGCCACCAGTGCTGGATCTACGACTTCGGATTGCGTATCGAGCCGCGGGTGCTGGCGGAATACGGTGACGACGCCGAAGAGGACCTGCGGGTGCGTTTCCAGGACGCGTTCGCCGCTTCCTGGAGGGGGCTCACCGAAGTCGACGGGTTCAACGCGCTCGTGCTGCGGGCGGGTCTGACCTGGCGGCAGGTCTCGGTGCTCCGGGCTTATTCGCGATACCTGCGTCAGGCCGCCTCCCCGTATTCGCAGGAGTACATCGAGGCCGCGCTGCTGGCGCACACCGACGTCGCGAAGGCGTTGGTGCGGTTGTTCGAACTGCGGTTCGATCCCGGACGGGACAACGAGCGACGCGACGAGGAGGTCGACGCCCAGGTCGCCGAGATCAACACCATGATCGACGCGGTGACGAGCCTGGACACCGACCGTATCCTGCGGCGGTTGTCGTCGGTGATCATGGCGACGCTGCGCACCAACTACTGGGTGACCGATGCGGACGGCTCGCCGCGTCCGTACCTCGCGTTCAAACTTGACCCGCAGCGGGTCCCGGAACTGCCGGAACCCCGTCCCGCTTACGAGATCTTCGTGTGCTCGCCCCGAGTCGAGGGTGTGCACCTGCGGTACGGCTCCGTGGCCCGGGGCGGGTTGCGGTGGTCGGACCGCCGCGAGGACTACCGCACCGAGGTCCTGGGACTGGTCAAGGCGCAGGCCGTGAAGAACGCCGTCATCGTGCCGGTGGGCGCGAAGGGCGGTTTCGTGGTCAAGCAGCCGCCGGCTCCGACCGGTGACCCGAGCATCGACAGGGAGAACCACCAGCGCGAGGGTGTCGAGTGCTACCGGATGTTCATCTCGGGGATGCTCGACCTCACCGACAACCTCGTCGACGGTGTCACCGTGCCCGCACGGGACGTGGTGCGTCACGACGGTGACGACAACTACCTCGTCGTGGCCGCAGACAAGGGCACCGCGTCGTTCTCGGACATCGCCAACGAGGTCGCGGCGGAGTACGGCTTCTGGCTCGGTGACGCCTTCGCCTCCGGCGGTTCCCACGGCTACGACCACAAGGCCATGGGCATCACGGCGAGGGGTGCCTGGGAGAGCGTCAAGCGGCATTTCCGGGAGCTCGGCAAGGACACGCAGAGCGAGGACTTCACCGTCGTCGGCATCGGCGACATGGGCGGGGACGTCTTCGGCAACGGCATGCTGCTGTCGGAGCACATCCGGTTGGTGGCCGCGTTCAACCACCTGCACATCTTCCTCGACCCGAACCCCGACGCCGCCACGTCGTACCGCGAGCGCAAGCGGCTGTTCGAGCTGCCGCGTTCGTCCTGGGAGGACTACGACCCCTCGCTCATCAGCGAAGGCGGTGGCGTCTACTCGAGGTCGGCGAAGACGATCCCGGTGAGCCCGCAGGTGCGGGAGGCGCTCGGCCTGGCCGACGACGTGACGACGATGTCGCCTGCGGAACTCATCCGTGCCATCCTGAAAGCGCCGGTGGACCTGCTGTGGAACGGCGGCATCGGCACCTACGTGAAGTCCGAGAGCGAGACGCACGCCGATGCGGGCGACAAGGCCAACGACGCCGTCCGCGTCAACGGTGGCGAGCTTCGCGTGAAGGTCGTGGGCGAGGGCGGGAACCTCGGGTTCACCCAGCGCGGCCGCATCGACTTCGCCCGCAAGGGCGGAAAGATAAACACCGATGCTCTCGACAACTCGGCGGGCGTGGACAGCTCCGACCTCGAGGTGAACATCAAGATTCTCCTCGCACAGCTCGTGGCGAAAGGGAAGTTCGACCAGCAGCGGCGCAACGCCCTGCTCCAGGAGATGACCGACGAGGTCGCCGAGCTGGTGTTGGCCCACAACTACCGGCAGAACGCCGTCCTCGGTGTCAGCCGGGCGCACGCGGCGTCCATGCTGCCGGTGCACAGCAGGCTCGTGGCCTCGCTGGAAGCCAAGGGCGCGCTCGACCGTGAGCTGGAGGCATTGCCCAGCGAGGCGGAGTTCGCTGCGCGGGAGAAGGCCGGTGAGGGGCTGAGCTCGCCCGAACTGGCGACCTTGCTGGCGCATGTCAAGCTCGATCTCAAGGAGGAGATCCTCGACAGCGATCTGCCGGATGAGGAGGTCTTCGCCCGCAGGCTGCCGGAGTACTTCCCGACGCCGTTGCGCCGTGACTATGCGGACGAGATCGCGAAGCACGCGTTGAGCCAGCAGATCATGACGACTCTGCTGGTGAACGAGGTCGTGGACGGCGCGGGCCTGTCGTACGCGTTCCGGCTCGCCGAGGAGCTCAACGCCACCGGCACCGACGCGGTACGTGCGTTCGCCATCGCCACCGGTGTCTACGACCTGCACCGGGTGTGGGACGACATCGCCGCGCTCGACAACGTGGTGCCCACCGACGTCGCCGACAGGATGGTGCTGGAGACTCGGCGATTGCTCGACCGGGCGGCGCGGTGGTTCCTCACCAACCGGCCTCAGCCGCTGGACGTCGGTTCGGAGCTCGACCGGTTCGCCGGCCGCATCGCCACCCTGGTGCCGCGGCTGGACGAGCTGCTGCGGGGCGAGGAAGCCGAGACCGTGCGGCGCGAGACGGAGGCCCTGAAGGAGCAGGGTGTGCCGGAGGACCTCGCGCGGCGAGTGTCGTTGGTGATCACGAGCTACTCGCTGCTCGACATCGTCGAGGTCGCGGAGGTGGCCGAGCAGGAGCTCGGGCTGAAGGGCGAGGACGGCCTCATCGAGACGGCGAAGCTGTACTACGCGCTGTCCGACCACCTCGGTATGGACCGCATGCTGACGTCCGTGAACGCGTTGGAACGCGGCAACCGGTGGCACGCGCTCGCCCGGTTGGCGTTGCGGGACGACCTGTACTCGTCGATGCGGTCGATCACCCTGGAGGCTCTGCGGCAAAGCGACCCTGACGACAGCGTGGACGGCAGGATCGCGCAGTGGGAGCAGGCGAACTCGTCGCGGCTCGCGCGTGCCCGCGGGACACTGGACGAGATCGAGAGCACCGGCAGGTTCGACCTGGCGACACTGTCGGTGGCGGTGCGGCAGATCCGCGGCGCGATCCGCTGATGTGCTGGTGCGATGGCTGGTGAGATGACCCCGTACGTGGCATTGGTGCGGCCGCGCTGGTCCGACATGGACGCGTTCGGGCACGTCAACCACGCACGGTTGGTGACCCTGTTGGAGGAGGCGCGGGTGCCGCTGCTGTTCGGCGGCGGCCCCGACGGCTCCGATCCGGGCCTGTCCGACTTCGCCAAAGGCATCGTCGTGGTACGGCTGCACGTGGACTATCGGGCGCCCATCCTGGTCGAGGGGCAGAAGGTCCGCGTCGAGATCACGTTGGCGGATCTGCGACACGCTTCGTTCACTCTCGACTACCGGGTCAGGACCGGGCCGTCCGAGGACGACCCGGTAGCCGCCACCGCCGGCACCGTGCTCGCGCCGTATGACCTCAGCCGAGGCAAGCCACGCAGGCTTTCCGAGTCCGAGCGGGCTTTTCTCAGCAAACATGTCCCGAGCGGAGGACGGACGTGACCGAGCTACGGATATTCGACCCCGCCGACCGGGAGAGCCTGGGCGCGTTCGTGGCGCGCGCGGTGAGGCTCGATGGTCAGGCCATGGTGCGGTTGCGCAGGCGCAACGAGAAGGTCGTCGAGGCATGGGCCACCACGCCGTTCGACGTGTTGGTGACCCGAGCCGTCGAAGGCGAGGTGACACCGTCGGACGTCACGGTGTCCGGCAACGAACTGTTGGCGGCACTCACCGTCACCAGGTCCGACCGGATGGACCCGGGGCCACCTCAGGACCTGCTGTGGCGTTCGGAACTCCCGACGAACAGTGAGTGGCAGCCCGTCGACGACCTTCCCGTCAAGGTCGTGAGCGACCTGGCAGACCGGGGCGTGGAGCTCGCCAGGGAGAACGTCGGGCCGCAGGGCACTCCACCGGCCTCGCTGATGGACCAGAACGTGCTGACGGTGTCCGGCCCGGGGCACGAGGTGAAAGTGCCGATGCGGTGTTTGTTCGCCCTGTCGGGCATGGGGTTCGTCGACTCGTCGTTGGGCGAGGACGTGGTGCGGGTGTCGGCCACGGACGCGTGGTTGCGTCTCGACGCCCGATACGGCGCGGTATTACGACGTCGTCGGGCGTTGTTGCCGTTGCTGTTCTGACGCCCCAAGGGTAACCGGGCGTGGCCTCGGCGATGTTGTGGCTGTGTGGCATCGCTTCGCGCGTCCCGGTTACCGAGGGGCTGTAGCGGGCTCGGCAGAGTCAGTCCCAGCTGTTCATCAGAGAGTGCGCGGCTGTCTCCAGATAGGTCCACAGCCGTGTGCGATACGGCTCCTCGACGCCGGCTTCGTCCACCGCGATACGCATGGCCCGTAGCCAGGCGTCCCTTTCGATCGGGCCGATCTTGTACGGCGCGTGCCGCATCCGGAGCCGAGGATGCCCGCGCCTGTCCGAGTAGGTGTGCGGGCCTCCCCAATACTGCATGAGGAACAGCCTGAGCCGTTCCTCCGCGGGGCCGAGGTCCTCCTCGGGATACATGGGCCGGAGGATCTCGTCCTTGGCGACCTCGGCGTAGAACCGTGCCACGATCTTGCGGAAGGTCTCTTCTCCGCCCACCGCGTCGTAGAAGGTCTCGTGCCGAGCGGGTTGGACACTCACGTCTACCACGTCTCCATTCTGCCGGTTGTCAGCGGCCGACCGACTCGCCGTTTCGGACGGGGACCGTGCCCAGGAACCGGCCGAGTGGCGGCTCGAAGCCCTCACGCTCCAGAGCTCGCATGATCTCGGCTCGGAGAGCCCGCTGCACGGCCCACTGGCGGCCGGGCCGCACCTTGGTGGTGAGACGGAACTGGACGGCTTCCGGGGTGACGTTCTCGACACCCAGGACCTGGGGGTTTTCCAGCACGTCGGGCGCGATCGAGTCTAGTTCGGCCGCTTCCCGTGCTACCTGTTCCAGCACGGCCGTGGCTTTGTCGATACCGCTGTGGTAGCCGACGGGGACGTCGACGACGGCGACCGCGTAGCCCTGGCTGAAGTTGCCGACACGCAGGACCTCACCGTTACGCATGTACCAGACCGTACCGTTGAGATCGCGGAGTGTGGTGATACGCAAACCCACCGACTCCACCGTGCCGGTGGCTTCACCGACGTCCACGATGTCACCCACGCCGTACTGGTCCTCCAGCATCATGAAGATGCCCGACAGGAAGTCTCTGACGAGGTTCTGCGCACCGAAACCGACGGCCACACCGACGATGCCCGCCGAAGCGAGAATGGGGGCGAGGTTGATGCCCAGCTCGCCGAGGATCAGCACGAAAGCCAGGCCGAACACCACGAAGCTGGTCAAAGACTTCAGCAACGAGCCGATGGTCTGGGCTCGTTGTCTGCGCCTTTCCAACACCACGGGCCCGAGCACCTCGGGAGCGCGTTCCTTCAAGGGCCGCAGTATCGCGGGTAGCCTGCCTGTGCCCTCGACCGACGTGCGTGTGAGCCTGTCGATCAATTTTCGGATGACGAATCGGATGAAGACCGCACCGAGGAGGATCAACAGGATGCGGAGTGGGCGTGCCACGAGCCAGTCGGCCGACGCCGCGAGCCACTCGTTGCCCGTGAGGTGCCAGAGTTGCTGACACCATGACCCCGCATCCTGGGTGCACTCGGGTGGTTCGCTCCCGGGTGACTGGCTGAGGAACTGTTCCACCGCTGGTTCGCACTCCTCCCTGGTGTGCTCGTGGCACATCGTCGGCGGTCGGCGAGAGTTTCGATCGAGGCAGGTTGACCGGAGTTCTTTCTTCCGCAACCGTACTCAGAGGAACCACGTGGCAGAACACACGTGCGTTCCGGGGGCGATTTGTGGTCGACTAGGGCTGCACCGGTGGAGGTGGTCGCGTGCCAGACCGACAACCCAGCCCCTACGGCGCCCGAATCCGGCAACCTGCCGGGTCGACGCCCGAGATGATCGTGCCTTGTGCTCCGGCGACGAGCGTGAGCGTCACCGGCTCGCCGCCCACAGGGCCACCGACGTATGCGGACAGGGTCGGGCGGTCGCACGGCCGTCGTCCTCGTGATTCGAGCGCCAACGGGGCCGGTACTTCGGCACCTGGCTTGGGCAAGCGGAGAGTGTTGCTGCTCAACGCCACGTTCGAACCACTCACGGCGCTGCCCCTGCGGCGGGCCGTCGTGTTGCTGGTCTGCGGCAAAGCAGAGGTCGTTCACGAGGACCCGACCGGTCGCCTGCTGCGCTCGGCCACGACGACGGTCGGGGTGCCGTCGGTGATCAGGCTCAGCAGGTATGTCCGGGTACCTTATCGGACCCGAATCCCGTTGACGCGCGCGGGCCTCATGTACCGCGATCGGTTCCGCTGCGCTTACTGCGGAGGCAAGGCCGAGACCATCGACCACGTGGTGCCCCGTAGTCGCGGGGGCGCGCACTCGTGGGAGAACTGTGTCGCGTGCTGCGCGAAGTGCAACCATCGCAAGGCCGACAAGTCGCTGTCCGAGTTGGGCTGGAGTCTGCGGGTGGTGCCCAGACAGCCGCGCGGGCCGCATTGGAAGTTGTTGGCTCACGCCAAAGAGGCGGATCCGCTGTGGCAGCGTTACCTGAGGGTGCCCGCGGCCTAGAGACCCGTGGTCCCCGGCTCGCTCCCGGGTTGCACGAGCCGGCCGGGATCCACAGCGATGTTCGGCTGCGCTGTTGTCGCCGGTGCGCAGCTGCCCGGCTCCTCCGTTCTGGCCGCCCGCTCGTTCCCGGCTGCCCTCACTCGCGCTCCAGAAGGCCGATGTACCCGGCCGGGCGCGGTGGTGAGAGTGGCCTGGGCCTGGGGGCGGTGTCGCGCGCAGCGGTCGTGTGTGGGGTGGGCCGTGCGCAGCAGGTGAGAGGAAGGGTGCCTTACCGCGTCAGCGGGTCACCCTGGTGCCACGGGTCACCCTGGTGCCGCGAGTGACGCGGGTGCCTGCGGTGACGCGGGTGCCACGGGTCACCCTGGTGCCGCGAGTGACGCGGGTGCCTGCGGTGACGCGGGTGCCACGGGTCACCCTGGTGCCGCGAGTGACGCGGGTGCCTGCGGTGACGCGGGTGCCGCAGGTCACCCTGGTGCCACGGGTCACCCTGGTGCCACGGGTGACGCGGGTGCCGCAGGTGTCGTTGGTCGCGGGAACGGTGCTCGAAGTGGTGAACATGCCAGATCCTCCTATGGCCGCGT
>JAJYTH010000047.1 GCA_021793175.1 Actinomycetes bacterium | reverse complement strand
CACCGCGCGGTGAGCAGCCACCGCGCAGGGAACCACCGCCGCGCAGGGAACCCCCACCCCGCGGTAGGCAACCGGAGGCCGGGCCGTCACGGGGCGTTCCACGGGCGGAACCGCCGCGCGGTGGACGTCCTCGGGGCAACAATCCGCCCCCGCGTGGTGGACGCCCCTGGGACGACGACCGTCGCTGACCGGTGTCCCCGGCATCCCGATATTCCGAGGTCACCGGTCGGCGACGGCCTTCACGCCTGCTACAGCCGTGAGGTCACCGCACGCTGCTGCGAGCCCGCCCTCCGTCGCGCAACTCTCGAGGCAGGGCGAACGTGATCTTCTCGTTCGCTGTGGTGACCTCCTGCACGTCTTCCCAGCCCCGTTCGGCGAGCTTCTCCAAAAGCTCCATGACCAGCACGTCGGGTACGGAAGCGCCGCTGGTGACACCGATGGTCTCCACGCCCTCCAACCACTTCTCGTCGAGCTCGTGCGCGTAGTCGATCAGGTGAGCGTCACGAGCACCGGCTTGGAGGGCCACCTCCACCAGACGCTTGGAGTTGGACGAGTTCTGTGAACCCACCACCAGCACGAGATCGCACTCAGCGGCCATGGTCTTCACCGCGAACTGGCGGTTGGACGTCGCGTAGCAGATGTCGTCGCTGGGCGGGTCGGCCAGCTCGGGGAAGCGCTCCTTGAGCTGGTTCACGCGTTCCATGGTCTCGTCGACACTGAGCGTGGTCTGCGACAACCACACCACCTTGGAAGGGTCACGGACGGTCACCTTGTCCACGTCTTCCGGGGTGTCCACGAGCTGAACCCGGTCGGGTGCCTCACCGGCCGTGCCCTCGACCTCCTCGTGGCCCTCGTGGCCGATGAGCAGGATGTCGTAGTCATCGCGGGCGAAGCGGTTGACCTCCTTGTGCACCTTGGTCACCAGTGGGCACGTGGCGTCGATGGTGCGGAGGTTGCGTTCCTCCGCCTCGGCGTGTACGGCGGGCGACACACCGTGTGCGGAGAACACCACCAGCGAGCCCTCGGGCACCTCAGAGGTCTCGTCGACGAAGATGACGCCACGTTTGCGCAGCGTGTCCACGACATACTTGTTGTGCACGATCTCCTTACGTACGTAAACGGGAGGACCGTACTTCTCCAGGGCCTTCTCCACAGTGACGACAGCCCTGTCCACTCCGGCGCAGTAGCCGCGCGGCTTGGCCAGTAGGACACGCTTGCCGTTCGAGGTGGGGCTCGCTGTACTCATGCCACCCAGCGTACGGGAGACCCTCCGACGCATGCTCAGGACGATCACGGAGGAATGCCGGACACAGATTGATCGATCAGGTTGGGCGGGAGGGGTGATGTGCGGCAGGCTTGGAAGTATGAAACATGTCCCGTTCCCGCTCCGGGTAGCCGCCGGCCTGGCTGTCACGACGGCCGAGCGGGCGCGTGGGCTGCCCAAGCAGCTCCTGGAACTTCCCGTCACGATGGCCAGCCAGGTGCTGCAGGTGTCCATGCGGGTTCAGCAGCACGTCACCGAGCTGGCGATCAAGGGCGACGACGCGCTGTCGTCCCTGCGCCGGCCCGAAGAGACCCCGGAATGGGCGACCTTCGACGAGGAGCTCGACGAGGATTTCGCCGACGACGAGAGCGGCTCTACCCGGCCCGGCACCGAACAGGACGACCCGTGGGCCGAGGAGGAGCGCGCTCTCGCCGCCGACCACGCGGACGGCGAGTTCGACAGTCCGGAAGGAACCCCTGCGGGCATGGCGGGCTACGACGAGCTCACGCTTCCACAGGTGCGGGGACGGCTGCGGTCGCTGTCCCTGGATCAGTTAGAGGAACTGCTCGCCTACGAACGTGAGCACGCCAATCGTCCGTCGTTCATCGGGATGCTCACCCGACGGATCAACGTCGTGCGTCAGGCCGAAGGGTCGGCGGAGAGTGAGTAGTTCCACCGAACGGCCCCGTGGAGGCGCCGCCCCCTCCACCTCCGACAACCCGTGGCCTGTGCGCACGGTGGCCCGCAAGATCGCCGACTGGATCCACCGGCTCGGTGCGGTGTGGGTGGAGGGGCAGATCACCCAGATCTCCGCACGACCCGGTACGCAGACGTCGTTTCTGACGTTGCGTGACCCGGCCGCCGAAGTCTCGATGACGGTGACGTGCCCGGCGCGGCTGTTGCGGGCGTGTGACCCGCCGTTGCGGGACGGTGCGAGCGTGGTGGTGCACGCCCGACCGTCGTTCTACCTCGGCCGGGGCACGCTGAGCCTGCGGGCCGACGAGATCCGTCCCGTCGGCATCGGCGAGCTGCTGGCCCGGATCGAGCGACTGCGCAAGCTACTGGCGGCCGAGGGACTGTTCGCACCCGAACGCAAGCGCCCACTTCCGTTTCTGCCGAAGGGAGTCGGCCTGATCACCGGCAGGGCGTCGGCGGCCGAACACGATGTGCTCGTCAACGCCCAGGCCCGTTGGCCCGCGGTCGCGTTCCGTGTCATCAACACGGCGGTGCAGGGGGCGAACGCGGTGCCGCAGATCTTGCGTGCGCTGGAGACCCTGGACGCGGATCCCGAGATCGACGTCATCGTCATCGCACGGGGAGGCGGCAGCGTCGAGGACCTGCTGCCGTTCTCCGACGAGACGTTGTGCCGCGCGGTGGCCGCGGCGGGCACCCCCGTGGTGAGCGCGATCGGGCACGAGCCGGACTCGCCGCTGCTCGACCTCGTCGCCGACCGTCGCTGCTCGACCCCGACCGATGCGGGCAAGACCGTCGTGCCCGACGTGGCCGAGGAGACCGCCCGGATCCAGCAGCTGCGGGACCGTGCGCGGCGTGCGCTCCACGGTTGGGTGGACACGCAACGTCGACTGTTGGAACAGATCCGCAGTCGGCCGTCGCTGGCTGATCCGCTGGGGCCGATCGAGCGCCGTGCCGACGAGATCGAGGCCCAGGTCGAGCGGGGACGGCGCGCGATCCTCACCACTGTGGGGCACGAGCAGTCCGCGCTCGCATCGGCTCGCGCGAGGCTGGCGGCGCTGGGCCCGGCGGCCACGTTGGAGCGTGGCTACGCGGTCGTGCAGTATCTCGACTCGGAAGGCGAATTCCGGGTGCTCCGGTCGGTCTCCGAGGTGGCCGAGGGGACGCCGTTGCGGGTACGGGTCGCCGACGGAGCGATCCGAGCGACCGCGGGAGAACCCGAACAGTGACGGCGCGCGGGCGTTCGTCGCGTACGGCCTGATCGGCGCGGTAGTGTGCGCGGCGAGCCCCACGCACCGGCGCGGGCGAACAAGATTTCCGAGACGAGCCTGGACGAGCACCGTGAGCGAACCGAACGACACAGGCGATGACGAGCTGGCCGACCTCGGCTACGAAGAGGCCCGGGACCAGCTGATCGAAGTCGTGAAGGATTTGGAGGCCGGTGGCCTGTCCCTGGAGGAGTCGCTGGCGCTGTGGGAACGCGGCGAGCGACTGGCCCGGTTGTGCGAGCGGCATCTCGAAGGCGCCCGCGAGCGCATCGATGCGGCGCTGGCTACCGTGGAGCAAAACCCCTCCGATGCCGAGGGCGTTGCGGAGGACAGCGACGAAGCCGCCGAGGGCTAGGACTCGGAAAAAGAGCCGTAACGGCTCGTGCCGTCTCGTGATCTCTGTGACACGGGAGTGGGCGTGTCGGGTGTCCACCCCGTTAGGTAGAGAAAACGATGCGCTCGAACAACATCATCGGGAGGCACCATGACCGCCAGCCAGTCAGCCCGAGCCCCGCACCACGGTGAGGCCCCGGACCGCAACCTGGCGATGGAACTCGTGCGAGTCACCGAGGCCGCCGCGATGTCCGCGGGCCGGTGGGTCGGCAAGGGCGACAAGAACGGTGGTGACGGGGCCGCGGTAGACGCGATGCGTCAACTGATCGGTACCGTGTCCATGCGGGGTGTCGTCGTGATCGGCGAGGGCGAGAAGGACGAAGCGCCCATGCTGTACAACGGCGAGGAAGTCGGTAACGGCGACGGACCGGAGTGCGACGTGGCGGTCGATCCCATCGACGGCACCACCTTGCTGTCGAAGGGCATGCCGAACGCGCTCGCCGTGCTGGCGGTGGCCGAGCGGGGCGCGATGTTCGACCCGTCCGCCGTGTTCTACATGGAGAAGCTGGCCGTGGGCCCGGAGGCGGCGGGCACCGTGGACCTGTCGGCGCCGGTCGCGGAGAACATCCGCCGGGTCGCTAAGGCCAAGCACAGCAGTGTGTCCGATGTGACGGTGTGCATTCTGGACCGTCCCCGGCACGAGCGGATCGTCAAGGAAGTACGCGAGGCCGGGGCGCGTATCCGGTTCATCAGTGACGGCGACGTGGCGGGCGCGATCGCGGCGGCACGGCCGACCACGGGTGTCGACATGCTGCTCGGTATCGGCGGCACGCCGGAGGGCATCATCGCGGCGTGCGCCATGAAGTGTCTCGGCGGCGAGCTGCAGGGCAGGTTGTGGCCGAAGGACGACGAGGAGCGGCAGCAGGCGATCGACGCGGGCCACGACCTCGATCGGGTGTTGACGACCGACGACCTCGTGCGGGGCGACAACGTGTTCTTCTGCGCCACCGGCATCACCGACGGTGACCTGCTGCGTGGTGTGCACTACCGCGCTGGTGGCGCGACCACACAGTCCATCGTGATGCGTTCGAAGTCCGGCACCGTTCGGATGATCGACGGGTACCACCGGCTCACCAAGCTGCGTTCGTACTCGTCGGTGGATTTCGGCGGTGCGAGCGACGAAGCCGTGCCCCCGCTGCCCTGAGCAGCCCAACGGGTCTACGCGAACTGCGAACACGGCGACGCAGGCTGCGGACACGACGACGTAACCTGCGGACACGGCATTTTCAGACGTCGGTGGAGTGCCCCGGGAAAAGCTTCGCGCTCGGGTCCAGGGCCACGGCGATGTTGTTGATCGCCGTGGCCGCCTCCCCGAACCCGGTGGCGATGAGCTTGACCTTGCCGGGGTACGACGCCACGTCCCCGGCGGCGTAGACGCGTTCGCGGGTCGTGGCCATCGTGGTGTCCACTTTGACGGTGCGTCGTTCGACCTGTAGTCCCCAGCTTTCGATGGGACCGAGGTCGGCTGTGAACCCCAGGGCGGCCACGACGGTCTGGGCGGGCAGGTTCAGCCGCGTTCCATCCTTGAGTTCGATGTCGACCTCCGCGAGTTCGCCGGTGCCCTCGTCGCCTCGCAACGCGGTGACCTCAGCGTCGGTGATCACCCGGATCCCTTCCGCGTAGGCTTGCCGCACGACGGACTCGGCCGCGCGGAACCGTGCTCTGCGGTGCACGAGGGTGACGCTCGCCGCGATCGGTCGCAGCGCCAGCGCCCAGTCGAACGCCGAGTCACCGCCCCCGACCACCACGATGTCCTGTCCGGCATGGGCGTCGAGGGCGGGCACGAAGTGCACGAGCCCTCTGCCGAGCCATTCCTGGCCCGCGGGCAGGGGCCGCGGCGTGAACTCACCGATGCCCGCTGTGACCAGCACGGCCCCCACACGGATCTCCTCGCCGCCGGCGAGGCCCACCGACAGACCGTCGTCCACGGTGCGCAGCTCGTCGGCCTGCCTGCCGAGGAGATAGGTGGGCTGCCATTGACCTGCCTGTTCGACGAGCGCCTTCACGAGATCCCGGCCACGCACGGCGGGGAACCCGGCCACGTCGTAGATCATCTTCTCGGGGTACATCGCCGTGATCTGGCCACCCGCCTCGGGCAGGGAGTCGACGATCACCGTGGAGAGGCCGCGGAAACCCGCGTAGTACGCGGCGTACAGACCGGTGGGACCCGCGCCCACGATGAGCAGGTCGGCCGTCAACGTCTCGGACGAGCTCATAGCCCATCGCCCCTCTCGTCACCCGCGCTGTCTGCGCTGTCTGCGATGGCAGTGGCGATCCTAGTGCTTCACACCACACGGCGGGGGCGTCGAAGCTGCGCGAGACTGGGCCCTATGGCTGAACAGGAGTACCGGATCGAGCGCGACACCATGGGCGAGGTCGCTGTGCCCGCCCACGCGCTCTACCGCGCACAGACCCAACGTGCCGTCGAGAACTTCCCGATCTCCGGCCGTGGTCTGGAACGTTCCCAGATCCGTGCGTTGGGGTTGTTGAAGGCTGCTGTCGCGCGGGTCAACGCGCGTCTGGGAGTACTCGACGGCGAACTGGCCGCCGCCATCGCCTCCGCCGCCGACGAAGTCGCCGAGGGCAGGCACGACGAACACTTCCCCATCGACGTGTTCCAGACCGGTTCGGGGACCTCGTCGAACATGAACGCCAACGAAGTCATCGCCACCCTGGCCTCGCGGTCCCTGAACCGGGAAGTGCACCCCAACGACCACGTCAACGCCTCCCAGTCGTCGAACGACACATTCCCCACCACCATCCGGATCGCGGCGACCGAGACCGTGCTCAACGACGTGATACCCGCGCTGGACCATCTGGCGTCCGTGCTCGAACGGCGTGCCGCGGAGTGGCGGGACGTGGTGAAGGCCGGTCGTACCCATCTGATGGACGCCGTGCCGATCACGTTCGGCCAGGAAGCGGGGGCATGGGCGGCACAGGTGCGATTCGGTATCGAGCGCCTGCGCAGCGGGTTGCCCCGGCTCACGGAGCTGCCCATCGGTGGCACGGCGGTGGGGTCGGGGCTCAACGCTCCTCCCGGGTTCGGCGGGGCGGTGGCCGACGAGCTCGCCAAGGTGACGGGTCTGCCGTTGGTCGAGGCGCGGGACCACTTCGAGGCGCAGGCCACCCAGGACGGCGTGGTGGAGACCTCGGGACATCTCCGCACGGTGGCGGTCTCGCTGCACAAGATCGCCAACGACCTGCGCTGGCTGGGATCGGGTCCACGCGCGGGTTTGGCCGAGGTGGCGTTGCCGGACCTTCAGCCGGGCTCGTCGATCATGCCGGGCAAGGTGAACCCGGTGATCTGCGAGGCCGCTCTGCAGGTCGTGGCGCAGGTGATCGGCAACGACGCGGCCGTGGCGTTCGCCGGATCGCAAGGCAACTTCCAACTCAACGTGAATCTGCCCGTGATCGCCCGCAACGTGCTGGAGTCGGCTCGGCTGCTGGCGGCGGTGTCCCGGCTGTTGGCGGACAAGGTGATCGACGGGTTGACCGTCAACGTCGACACCGCCCGCGCCTACGCCGAGGGCTCGCCGTCGATCGTCACGCCGCTCAACGCCTATCTCGGTTACGAGGAAGCCGCCGCGGTGGCCAAGCAGGCGCTGGCCGAACGCAAGGCCATTCGGGACGTCGTGATCGAACGCGGGCACGTGGCGAACGGGAAACTCACCGAAGCCCAACTCGACGAGGCGCTGGACGTGCTGAGGATGGCGCGCGGCAACCGTTGAGCGAAGAGTCGGGCCGGGCGGTTCGTCAGCACGTCTCGACGAGCTGCCTGGCCACCTCCTTGGCATTGCCCACCGCGCCGGGCACGACTCCGAACGAGGCGGTGACGACGGCACCCTCCAGCAGGATCAACAGCGACGTCGCCAGTTTGCGCGCGTTGCGGACACCCGCGTCCCGGGCGAGAGTCCGCAGGTAATCCAACATCCACTGCTTCTGGGCCCGGATCACCTCGCGGGCGGGGTGGCCCGCGTCGGGCAGTTCGGCCTGCGCGTTGACGAACACGCACCCGCGTGGGTTCTCCGTCGCGATCCACTCCTCCACGGCGTCGAACACCAGCAGCAGGCGCCGTGCGGGCGAGATCCGGCCCCGGCGTTCGACCACCGCGCGCACATGTTCGCGGTAGCGCTCGTCCCATCGCTTCACGTAGTGGCCGATGAGCTCGTCCTTGGAGCCGAAGCAACCGTGGAGCGCTTCTTGAGTGACACCTGCCTCGTCGGCGATCCGTTCGACCCCGACAGCGTGAATACCGTTGTCGTAGAACAGCCTTCCCGCCACTTCGAGCACTCGCTCGGCATCCGGGGTCAGTACGAGGTCGTCACTCATGCGTCGACGGTATACCCACGGTTCACACCCGCCGACCCGTACCGCCCCGCGAAAGCCGCCGCCCGCGACGAAGTCACGCAGGAAGTCACGCGGTCCCCGAGACAGGTCCCGCGGCCGAACGCCGAGGAGACTGTTCTCTCCGCGTTCCCCCATCCGTGTCCCGAAACCGGGCACCCACCCGGCAAACGCTGACACCACCACCTCCGACCGCGTACGCTGGATCATCGTGCAGTTTCTGGAAGGCCACAGGCCCGCTCACGACCTGACCTACGACGACGTCTACCTGCTGCCCAACCGCTCCGCGGTGGAGTCACGCTTCGACGTCGATCTCTCCACCGTCGACGGCACGGGCACCACCATCCCGATCGTGGTCTCCAACATGACCGCCGTCGCCGGGCGACGGATGGCGGAGACCGTCGCCCGGCGTGGTGGACTCGTCATCCTTCCCCAGGACGTCGATCCCGGCGCGGTCGCCGACATCACGGCATGGGTGAAGAGCCGGCACCTCGTGTGGGACACCCCGCTTGTCCTCGGCGCGGGGGACGCGGTGGCCGACGCCTTGAACCTCGTGGGCAAGCGTTCCCACGGTGCTGTGGCGGTCGTGGACGACGACGGCCGTCCCCTCGGCATCGTCACCGAAGCCGCGTGCGCCGGGGTCGACCGCTTCGCCCGGCTCACCGACGTACTGGATCGGCTGGTCCTCACAGTCCCGCTCGACACACCGCCACGCGAGGTGTACGAGCGGCTTCACGAACGTGGCGAGACACTCGCCCTGGGCGTGGACGACGACGGCCGTCTCGTGGGCGTGTTGACCCAGGTCGGAGCTGTTCGAGCCGGCATCTACACCCCCGCCGTCGACGCGAACGGCCACCTGCGCATCGGGGCCGCCGTCGGGGTCAACGGCGACGTGGCCGCCAAGGCCGAGGCCGTCCTCGAAGCCGGGGTCGACGTCCTCGTCGTGGACACCGCCCACGGTCACCAGGAGAAGATGCTGGCCGCGCTCAAAGCCGTCCGCTCGGTGTCCCCGTCCGTGCCCGTGGTCGCGGGCAACGTGGTGAGCGCGGAAGGCACCCGTGACCTCATCGAGGCGGGTGCCGACATCGTCAAGGTCGGCGTCGGCCCCGGCGCGATGTGCACGACACGCATGATGACCGGTGTCGGACGCCCACAGCTGTCCGCGGTGCTCGACTGCGCGGCCGCGGCCCGCGAGCTCGGCAAACACGTGTGGGCCGACGGCGGTATCCGCCACCCGAGGGATGTCGCGTTGGCTCTCGCGGCGGGTGCGTCGGCGGCCATGGTGGGATCGTGGTTCGCGGGCACGTACGAGTCGCCCGGCGACCTGCGCTACGACGAGCACGGCAGGCCGTACAAGGAGTCTTTCGGCATGGCCTCCAAGCGGGCCGTCACCGCGCGCACGCGTTCCGACAACGCTTACGAACGAGCCCGCAAGTCGCTGTTCGAGGAAGGCATCTCGTCCTCCCGGATGGCGCTCGACCCCCAGGCTCCCGGTGTGGAGGACCTACTCGACTCCATCACCGCCGGTGTGCGTTCGGCGTGCACCTACGCGGGGGCCGCCACGTTGGAACAGTTCCACGAGCGCGCGGTACTGGGCGTGCAGTCGGCGGCGGGTTTCACCGAGGGCCGTCCTCTTCCCACCGGCTGGTGACGCCCTCGTCCGTGTCCGCGGCATGGACACGGACACGGACGAGGACTCGGGCGCTGACGACACAGCGTGCGAACACAACGCCACAGACTGCGGACACGACTACACAGACTGCGGACACGGTCAGCGGTGGCGGGTCACCCGTGGTGTTCCAGCATCTCGGTGACCAACGCGGCGATCGGGGATCGCTCGGAACGCGTCAATGTCAGGTGCGCGAACAGCGGGTGCCCCTTCAACTTCTCGACCACGGCGGAGACACCGTCGTGCCTGCCGACACGCAGGTTGTCGCGCTGCGCCACGTCGTGGGTCAGCACCACCCGAGACGCCGTGCCCAGCCGCGACAACACGGTCAACAACACGTTGCGTTCCAGCGACTGTGCCTCGTCCACGATCACGAACGAATCGTGCAGCGACCGACCCCTGATGTGGGTGAGCGGCAACACTTCCAACATGCCGCGGTCGAACACCTCGTCGATCACTTCCTGGCTCACTACCGCGCCGAGAGTGTCGAACACGGCCTGAGCCCAGGGCTGCATCTTCTCGTTCTCGGTGCCCGGCAGGTAGCCCAGGTCCTGGCCTCCCACCGCGTACACCGGGCGGAACACCACGATCTTGCGGTGCATCCCGCGTTCGAGCACGGCTTCGAGACCCGCGCACAACGCGAGCGCCGACTTCCCCGTGCCCGCCCGTCCGCCGAGGGACACGATGCCGATGTCGGGGTCCATGAGCAGGTCCAGTGCGATGCGCTGTTCCGCCGACCGCCCGTGGAGGCCGAACACCTCGCGGTCGCCGCGTACGAGTCGTGCTCTCTTGCTGGGCGTGGTCCGTGCCAGAGCGCTCGTCGTGCCGGCCAGCAGGCGAAGGCCCGTGTTGCACGGCAGCTCGCGAGCCTCGGGGCGACCGAAGTCGGCCAGGTCCACCTCTCCCCCCGCGAACAGGGCGTCGATGGCCTCGGCGGGCACGTCGAGGTCGGCCATGCCCGTCCATCCGGAGGGGGTCACCTCGTCAGCCCGGTACTCGTCGGCGGTCAGTCCCACCGAACCGGCCTTCACCCGAAGCGGGATGTCCTTGGTTACCAGCGACACCTCTTTACGCTCGGTAGCGAGGTTCAACGCACACGCGAGGATGCGGTGGTCGTTGGAGTCGGTGCGAAAACCCGGGGGCAGCACTGTGGGGTCGGAGTGGTTCAGCTCCACGTGCACCGTGCCGCCTTCTTCGCCGATCGGCACGGGAACGTCGAGGCGGCCGTGCGTGCGCCTGAGTTCGTCCAGCAGCCGAAGGGCCTCTCTGGCGAACCACCCGAGCTCGGGGTGATGGCGTTTCGCCTCCAGCTCACTGATCACGACGAGTGGCAACACCACGTGGTGTTCGGCGAACCTGGTGATCGCCCACGGGTCCGACAGCAGAACCGAGGTGTCCAACACGTACGTGCGGGTGGTTCGGTCGGCTGTGTCGCCGGAGTCGGATGAGCGGCCGGAGTCCTTTCGGGGCAAACGCTGCGCAGTCACGACGGCATCTCCCTCAGGGGCGTCGGCACCACGCCCCGCACTCGCTGGGCCGGGCACTGCCCTGGCTGGTCGCACATCCGACATCCGCCGGTGTCAGCGCATGCGGCCACGAGGGCCCGGTGCCGGCCCCCTCGCGCGTTTCGGAAGCGGCTGCACGGTTAGCGTCGCCGCCGTTCGCTTCATCACTGCCACGACCAGGGCCTCCCGTGGTGGCCCACCTCGATTCGTGTGCCACCACTTCGGAAGCTACCTGCGACGCGTGTTTCACGCAGGCAGCCAGCCAGGTGAATCACCAGTGACGGAACTCACGGTTCGTGCAGGCGTGCCGACACGGTCGAATGAGACTTCGGATGTTCACCGGAAGTTCATCCGCCGTACCGGCGGTGGCGAACCGCGTAGTCACGTAGAGCGCGGAGGAAGTCGACCCGCCGGAACGCGGGCCAATACGCCTCGGTGAACCAGAACTCCGAATGCGCCGACTGCCACAGCAGAAAACCGGACAGCCGCTGTTCACCCGAAGTGCGGATGATCAGGTCCGGGTCCGGTTGCCCCGAGGTGTACAGGTGCTCGGAGATGTGGTCGACGTCGAGGGTCTTGGCGAGTTCCTGGAGGGACGTGCCTTCGTCGGCGTGCTGTTGCAGCAACTTGCGCACGGCGTCGGCGATCTCCTGGCGCCCGCCGTAACCGACGGCGACGTTGACGATCATGCCGTTGCGCCCGTCGGTGCGCTGCGCGGCGGCGGTGAGCCTCGCAGCCACGTCCGTGGGGAGCATGTCGAGCGCGCCCACGATGGACAACCGCCACGGATTGCCCGGTTTGGCGAGTTCGTCCACGACGTCCGGAATGATCTCCAGGAGTGCGGCGACCTCCTCGTTGGAACGGTTGCGCACGTTGTCGGTCGACAACAGCCACAACGTGACGACCTCGACCTTGGCCTCCCGGCACCAGCCGAGGAAGTCCGCGATCTTGCGGGCGCCCACCCGATGACCACCGTTGACGTCGGTGAACCCCGCCTCGCGCGCCCAGCGGCGGTTGCCGTCGAGGATGATGCCGATGTGACGCGGTTGCCGACCCGCGGCCTGCTGCTTGAGCCGCCACGAATACACCGTGTAGACCACGCGGGAGAGGAACGACCGAAGACTCACATCACGGCAGCGTACGCCTGGCGGCAAAGTGAGTTTCGTTGTACTCCCATTCAGGGACTGTGCGAACCAACCTACGGTTCCGTAGCCTTCTTTCTGTGAGCGTAGCGACGCACGATCAAACCGAACTCCCGCTGTCCGAAGTCGTCGACACCCGTCCCCGCTTCCGTGGCTACATCCATTTCTGGAGTTTCTTCGGGGCGGTCGCGGCCGGGGCCACGCTGATCGCACTGGCCGCATCGACCGTGTCCGGGCTCGCCGCACTCGCGACGTCGATCTACGGCGTCACGGTCCTCGGCGTGTTCGGGGTGAGCGCCCTGTACCACCGAAGGTTCTGGAGCCCCCGGGCGTACGCGTGGATGAAACGCGCCGACCACTCGATGATCTTTCTGTTCATCGCGGGTACGTACACACCGTTCACGCTGCTGGCGATGTCCCAGCCGACCGGCTACATCGTGCTGGGCGTGGTGTGGGGTGGCGCGGTCGCGGGCGTCGCGTTGAAGATGTTGTGGCCGACGGCGCCGCGTTGGCTCGGCGTGCCTATCTACATCGCGCTGGGCTGGGTGGCGATCTTCGTGTTGCCGGAACTGGCGCACAACGCCGGTGTGGCGGCGCTGGTGCTGCTGCTCGTCGGTGGGGCTCTCTACACGGTGGGATCGATCTTCTACGCCACCCGCTGGCCGAACTACTGGCCCGAAACGTTCGGATATCACGAGTTCTTCCACGCCTGCACGGTGGCGGCGGCGATCACGCACTACATCGCGATCTGGCTGGCGATGTACGCCTAGCAGGGCTTTCCGGGGTCCGGACCGAGATCAGGCCGTGGCCAGGCCGTCACGCCGCCTGGTCTTCGTCCGGGCCGTCCAGACCGTCGAGCACCGTCCCGAAGAAGGCGTCCACCGCCTTGCGGGTCCGCTCGTGGCTGGACGGCAGCAGGTGCGTGTACACCCGCAGTGTGAAACCGGGGTCCGCGTGGCCCAGGTACTCCGACACCGCCTTGACCGACTCCCCCGCGTCCAGCAGCACCGAGGCGTACAGGTGCCGCAGCGCGTGCATCCCGTCCGCCCGCGTCGGCGCCTCGATCCCCGCCCGCTTCAACGCCGGTATCCACACCGACGTGCGAAACGTCGTCCGCCGCACCGGCCCACCCTCGGCGTTGACCATCAACAGGCTCACCGTCACCGGCTCACCCGAGGGATGCCGCCACGGCAGCGTGACCGGCGTCGACGGGAACCGCTCCGCGTAAGCGTCGAGATCATCCAGCAGCGCCGCCCCGATCGGCACCTCCCGCGTCTTGCCCCGCTTCGGCGGCGCGAACACCGGCCGGTTCTCCACCAGCCGCACCTGCCGCCGCACACGGACCACGTTGCGGTCCCGGTCCACGTCGTCGAGGGAGAACCCGAACACCTCCCCCGAGCGCAGCCCGAGCCCGGAAGCCAGCCACACGGCCGGGCGGTACTGCTCCGGCATCGCCTCCAGCACCGCCCGAGCCCGCTGTCCCGACCACGGCCGCACCCGCGCGTTGTCCTCCCGAGGCCGCGTCACACTCCGCGACCGCGCCGGATTGGTGACGATCAGCTTGTCCTCCTGGGCGAAGCTGAACACCGACACCAGGTGCGAGAAGTACAGCACCCGCGACGTCGAGGCCACCTGGCGATCCTGCAACCAGCGAAGCCACGCCTGCACGTCACTCGGCTTGATCGACCCGATCGACCGCCCCTCGAAGAACGGCAACAGATGCGTCGCCACCCGGCTCTGCACCCGCTCCCGCGTCGTGTAGTCGAACGTCTGCGCCTCCACCCACCGCAGCGCCACCGACTTGAACGACACCCGACCCGCACGCGGATCGACGTACTTGCCCTCCCGCTTGTCCGACTCGACCGCGATCAGGAAATCCTCAGCCCGCTTCTTCTGCCGGTCAGGAAACGTCTTGGCCCGCTCGTTGCCGTCCGGGTCGAGGTAGCGCACCCGGTAGCGCATCCCCTTGCCGTACAGCTCCGTGCGCTCCATCACCGGCTTGCCCTTGGCGTTCACCACCACCTGACCCGTCACCGGATCACGCTTCGCCCGATACCACCGATCCTGGATATGCCCCACTCACGCCCCCAATCGAGAATTGCCGAAGAAACTCACGCCGCCTCGTCCGCCGCCTCGACCCAGGCACGGAGTTTGGCCGGGTCATAGCGGAGATGACGGCCGATCTTGCGCACGGGCGGCCCTTCGCCGCGCCACTTTCACTGATAGAGCGTCTTGACCGGAATGCCGAGGTAGTCCGAAACCTCCTCGACCGTCCACAACCGCTCGAAGCTGACGATCTTGCCCAAGCTGCTTCTCCCCCATCGTTGTTCACGCTGCTTGCGGAGTTGCCGAAGTCTCCGGCCCGCCTGGTGGGCCCTGCGCGGCCAGCAGTGCCCGGTCGTATTCGGCCCGCCAGGTGATGCGTTCGGCGATCGCCCGCATCAGCAGGTGCGCCCGTGGCGGAACATTCCGATCGCCGGGAGCGAGCTTGCGCCAGACCAGCCGTGAGGTGTCCTGTTCGGGTTTCTCGATGCCGACCGAGGCGAGCATGTCGCGGACGAACGCCTTGCGGTCCGCCTTGTGATCGGCCAGAGACTTGCCCGACCACTTGCGCGAGACGAGCACCCGCCGCCCAGGCAAGCCGAGGGTGGAGCGCCGATGCGCGCGGCCCTTGCACCGCCCCGGCACGGTTTTCGCGCTCGCACCGAGGGGTTGGATGCCGTAGAGCAGCCAAACCGCGCACCGAGGCGAACACGGCGTGACCGACAACTCGGCATGGAGTCGATCGTGATGCTCCCGCTGCCGGTAACTGCTCGCTTCGACGACTTCACCGGTGGCCTTGGTGAGGTACTTCGTCAGGTAGCCGATGTGCCGCCCGGCTTCCTCCGTGCCCCCGAGAATGCCCTTCGAATGCACCTGCGCCCCGAAGGTCACCACATGCGCCGGTTCCTTCACCTGCTCCACCGCGTCATCCCAGCCGGTGAGTGGCTGCCGGGTGTCCGGGTCCACGAACACCCTCCTGTCCGCGTCCCACACGGGCACGTGGTCACCGCCGTAGACAGGCTGGTCATGGGCAGGCCACCACACCTGGTGATACGTGGCCGCCGTGACCTGCCGGACGATCTCGTGCGGGATCGAGCCCCGGACAGCGGCATGCAGGTGCGGAGCCGCCCGCCGCTGGGGTTCGACGGTGGCGAAGTACTGCACCTCCCATCCCACCACTCGGCGAAGGTTCTGCCACCAGCGATCCACCAGGGCGGAGAAGTGCACCGCATCCCGCGCCGCCCGCCGATAGTCGTAGCTACCGGGATCGACCGGAGTGCCGTCCTCGCGCACCCGCCCGTAGGTGTCGAGGGTGAGGGTGACAAACATCGAGGGCCGAAACCGCCCCGCATACTCTCGGCCGATCGTGCGGTTCTCGACTCGGCGTCGCGGGAGGTTGGGCGCGTCCTGCCTGCGTTTGGTGGATCGCTTCTTCGGCCGCGCCGCCGGAGGGTCCACCGCGGGCAACCGCCCCCGCATCCCGGAGGCTCGCAACTCCTCATCCACCCCGCGGATTTCCTCGCGGACCTCCTCGGCGTCACACTCCGCACCCTCGGCAAGAGCCTGCCGATAGGCCGCCACGAGATCCGCCCGGTACTCCAAGAGTTGCGTCTGTTCGGCGCTGGGTGGCTCAGGGGTGAAATCAGGCTCCGTGTCCAGGTGCCAGCCCTCGCGGCACTGGGTCTGCCGCAGCGCCTTCGCCTTGCGCGCACACGGCCCGCACACCGACTCGACCGTGGAGCCACAGGGCACGGCGACGTAGCGCAACTCACCGGTGTCGGGATCGCCGACTTCCATGGTGAACGGCCGCACACACACGCCATGTTTCTCCGCCGTCGCCGTGATCACCTCGGTGGTGAGCGGTTGCCGCATCCGCTGCGCCCGCGTCTGGCCGGCCACGTCACCGGGGAACGAGGCCACGGACGTCATGCCGCCGCACCCCCAGACCAGCCCGTGCCGCCGTCCCGGTCGGGGAAGGGCAGCACTTGCGCCCGTCGCACCAGCCGCCCGGTGACATAGGTAGCCAGGGCATCCAGGTCGGTGTCGGTGACGTGGAACGCGCGCGCCCGGAACGGTTCCCGCCGCCCGTCTTCCTTGGCCCAGGCCACACCAGGGGTGTGCTCGGAGATCTCGTGCGCCGCCGCGCCCTGCTCCCGCACCCCGTCACCGAGGACCATGTCCACCTGCGTCTTCTCGTCCAGCCGCAGCGCCACACGGGTGGGGAACAGGTGCCGGAACGACACGACCTCCTTACGCGGGTCCTGCACCAGCCCGAGCACCGCAACACCGGGGGCGCGCCCTTGGCTGGTGATGGTCTGCACCGCCCGGTTCGCCCGCTCCCGCAACTGCTTATCCGACTGGTAGGCCAACACGTCCGCGAGTTCGTCGATGACCAGGACGAGGAACGGGGCACCCGTCGCGGGAGTCCAGGACCGCAGCATCCCCCGATACCGCGCCGCGCGTTCCTTGACCGTGGCGGCGACCTCTTCCAACAGGGCCACAGCGTCGGGGCCGTTGCCGAACACGACCCGCTGGAACACCTCCGGAGCCTGCCCCAGCTCCATCCCGCCCTTGGGATCGATCCCCACAAGCTGCACCCGGCCCGCGCGGATGAGCGGAGCCAGCGCCCACACCAGCGAACCCTTTCCCGCGCCCGTGGCACCAACCGCGAGCAGGTGACGGCCCAGCAGCCGCAGCCGCCACGGCCTACCCGTCTCGGTGCGCCCGACTACGACACGTCGCAGATCAACCGTGTCCGGCTTCTCGGCGAGCACGGGTGCCGGGATGGAGTGGGCAAGCGGGTCATGGTGAACGAGGTCGAGTTCCAACCGGCCGGGTTTACGCACCCGCACCCGGCACGTCTGCGCCCGGAAGGCGTGCGCCAACCCGGAGGCGTGCGCCTCCCACTGCTCTGGGGCCTGCCCCTTGACCATGCGGACCCGCACCCGGTCACGCCAGCCGTCCGCGCGCACCAGGCCGAGGCGGGGCCGGTACTCCTTGCCCTGGTCGCGTTTGACCAGGTCGGACAGGCGCATCACCGTCCGCCACTGACACGCGTACACCCCGAACCGGCGATACTCCGTGCGCGCCTGCGCCACGGTGAGGCGGGTGAAGGAGTCGCGGTGCAGCCGCCACCACAACCCGAGCACCACAACCACGGCCAGCAGCGTGAAGGCGAGCACCCACCACCCGAAGGCGGCTTGGACCCAACCGACCAGCACCGCTCCCGCGAGGGTGAGCGGGTAACGCCACAACAGGCGACCGAGCTGCACCACCAGCCAACCGACCAAGCCAACGAGCACGAACGGCAACGCCCCAAGCTGCACCCACCGAGGCAGCAACGTCCACCACGGCAACCGAGGCCGCACCACTTCCAACGGGGCCGGATCGACCCAGCGCGATCCACGCACACTCACCAGCGCTCACCCCCGATCAGGGCCGCACCGGCAAAAGCTCGATCATTCAATACGTCGGGGTGCCCGGTTGACAGCCACCCACAGCACATGTTTAGGCTATCCACTGTCTACTCCGTCTGGTGTGGACAGCGCAGAAGCGGCCAAACGGTTGACAGCCAAGAAAAACCGCTTCTGCGCCTAACGATCAATCAGTAAATGAGAGCGTGCGGTATCGCCGCACAAGCCGACAGCCCGCACGCTCCCGTTGTCGTCCTCTGTGTGTCGCTCTACTGGGCCGTGATCTTCAGCTCGTCGGCCTTACGCCGTTCCCTATCAGCCCAATACATCGCCTCGTGATGGTGGCCCCGATCGATCTCGGCGACCTCGGCATACACCCGCGCACTCCGCAGGTAGTACCGCCGCCACACCCGCGCCGGAGCATCCAACCCCGGCCGCTCAGCCACCAGAGCCTCGTGAGCCTGCATCAACGTCCGCACCTGCGGCACCGGCCCCACATCCTCGACCACATCTAACACCCCCTTCCTCATGACTCGATAAAAACGGAACATGCTCAGGCACGGAGGCAGAACCACGACGCCACGTGCACTCACCTCCGTGCCATCACGGTCACTCCTGCTGCTCCACGCCCGAACACGCGGGCTCACGCTCCAACCACCCGGCCAACTCGTCAGCCGCATTGCGCAGTTGACACAGGAACTTCGCGAAGTCCGGCCACAACGCCGGATCACGCGGCGGCTCGATCGTCAGACAATCCGGGTCCGCGTACACCACCAACGTCGCCGACTCGTCCACGAAACAGAACGCCCGCGTACCCGCCTCCGCTGCAGGGCCAAGGCTGAATGTCAGGTTGAACGGCACCCAGTTACACCCCTTCCGCTGAGCCAGGCCCGCCCCGCCGACGAGAAGTCCGGGATCGTGGCCGCACCGTGCCCACTCCACACGAGCGAGTGGCCGTGCGTTTCTGCCAGTCGCGGGCTTGTTCTTCGAATGCCTGCGCCGCCGATTCCAACGCCGCCAGCGTCCACCACGGCAAGTCAGGGTTCGCAGCGATACTGCGCCAGGCTGCCGCCACCTCCTGCGAGGCCAAGGCCATGTCGTGAGCTGTCGCTGTGTCCACTTCCTGGGTCCGGGCCACGCGGTCGGAGGTCGCTCCGTAGCGGCGGTATGCCTCTTCCCATGCCCGGACCTGCTTCTTCGTTGCCATCACGTCGTTCCCACGCCCGCAGCCGACCTCATGCGGCCTTGGCCGAGGACTCGCCACCGCCCGACGTAGCCGAGGTCTTGCCCGAGCGCCCGTCTCCCGAACCAGCGGACGGAGCCTTGAAGCCAGTTGCGCGAAAGACGTAGGCCTGATATTTGAACTCACCGTTCCCAGCCACCCGAGGCTCGGCTGTCAGCCCTTCCAACTCAATCGGCCGCATCCCCGGCAACGCCTCCGACGTGGTCGGCACCGGCTGCACATCCGCCAAAAACGTCACCTCGAACGATGCACGCTTGGCATTCGGCTCCGACGGATCGGTCACCGTGGCCTTCCACTGCCGCTTACCCGTGGCCTCGTCCACCTTCTGCCGTGCAGGACGACCAGCAGCCCGGTCCTCACGGGACTGATACTCAGTGTCCGGTGACACCTCACCCACCATCACCAAGCCCTGCGGAAAAGCCGCATCAAACTCGATCGGGAATCGGTACCCCTTGGGGATCGTCATCGCGCCGTGACCCTCTCCTGTGGTTCTCTTCCTGTGTTGGTCCGCCCCGTTCGGCGGCACACCACCACTGTCGTCCGAGTGAGGGTCACGTCACGACACCGTGCGTGTCGCATCTCGAACTTCCTGTACTCATTGAGTCTCGTCTATGTCTCGTCTGAGTGGTAGCGTCGTCTCGCGACCGACGACACGGGGGAGAGACAGCAATGGGCGATAAGCCGATCGTGCTGAAGGTGCTACTACGGCAACGGCACCTGCAAGGGCATCGCGCGTTCTGCAAGGAGTACGACAAACTCGCCAAGCAGATTGATCCGGAGTTGGTCGGGAGCTGGCCGAGCAAGGCGCAGTTCTATCGCTGGCTCGCCCGCGACCTGCAAGGCCTGCCGTACGCCGACCACTGCCGTGTGCTCGAAGCGATGTTCCCTGGCTGGACCGCTGAGCAACTATTCCAGGAGCACACCGGCGGCATCGAGTTCGTACCCGAACCACCCACAGCGACCACGCCGACGCCGCCCCGAGCAAGGCCAGCCACACCGGCAAGCTATGGCATGGCCGGTGTGACGGCCGTGTTCCCCAGCCGCCCAGCGTTTTCCCACGAGATCCCGCCACACAAGCTGTTCGACAACGCCGAAAAGATCAGCATGGTCGGCCTCTCACTCAACCTGCTCTGCCAGAGCTACCCCGACAAAGCTCTACTCGACCTGCTCGAAACCGGCACCGTGGTCGAATGCCTGTTCCTCGACCCCACCGGGCACCACATCAAGGACCGCGAACGCGAAGAATCCCACCCCGATGGCGTGCTCTCGACGCTGACCGCGCTCAACATCCAGACCTTGCAGCGTCTCCATACCAAGCTTTCGCCCGAGGCGAAGCCGAACCTGCGCCTGCGCACCTACGACGAGGTGGTTCGGTTCAACATCACCCTCATCGACGACGTCACCTGCGTCATTCAGCCCTACTTACCCGACGCCCGAGGTGTCGAGTCACCGACGATCGTGGCCGAGAAGCAGACGGGTACTCCCGGCTTGTTCGAGACGTTTGCACAGGTGTTCGAGTCCCTATGGGCGCGCGGCAAGGAGATCACCACATGAAGAACCTGGACGAGCTACTGACCATCGCTCATGAGGCCGCCGACATCGGGTCTCGGATGATGACCACCCAAGCACCCGGCACCGTCAGCGCCAAAGGCGACCGCGACTACGTCACCGAACTCGACGTCCGCATCCAACACGCCATCCGCGACCACCTCCACCAAGCCGCCCCAAGCATTGACTTTCTCGGCGAAGAAGACGGCGGCGGAGCCCTCGATGAGACCACCGAGTACGTGTGGGTGCTCGACCCCATCGACGGCACCTCTAACTTCGCCCACGGCATTCCCCTCTGCGCCACCTCGCTCGCGCTGGTCCACCGCGGCGAACCTGTCATCGGCGTCGTCACCGCCCCTTTTCTAGGCTTGCGCTATCACGCCACCAAAGACAGCAGCGCCTACTGTAATAACCAACCCATCCACGCCAGCAACACCACCGACCTACGCCGCGCCATCGTCTCTATCGGCGACTACGCCACTGGCCCTGGAGCCATTGAAAAAAATCAACAACGATTCGCCATTACCAAGGCGCTCGCCGCAAACGTCGAACGCATCCGAATGCTCGGTGCAGCTTCACTCGATCTCGCCTGGGTAGCCGAAGGCCGTACCGACGCCTGCGTCATCCTCAGCAACAAACCGTGGGATATGGCTGCAGGGGCATTGATATGCCGCTCCGCGGGAGCGTTTGTAGTTGATTCACTTGCCAATCCATATAGTTTTACTGCAACAGAAACCATCGCTGCAACCAAATCGTTGAAATCTATACTCCTTGCATCCATATTCACCAGTTAGGATCGGGTTGTGGCAAATGTAATAGAAGAGGGCACTCCCAGGATTGGCTACATTTATGATGGAATGAAGGACACCCCCGCCATCCCAGCCCAACTATTTAAACGCAACTCAAGAGTATACCTTGAAGTCCCCTTCTCCCCGGACTCGCCTGAAGCGGCGGCGTGGTTTGCTTCGGAGCCGCTAATGTTTCCCTACGCGGAAACGAACCATCGAGATCTTCCCAGTGCGCTAGATTTCCTGGACAGTTCGGGGTCGATCGTGCTCATTGGGTGCCATAAAGCTGGCACTAGGCATCAACTTATGAGCGGAATTGGAACAGGACGCATTGCAGTCGACTATGCAATACTCGGCGCATACGACGCACGCAAATACTCAAAAATAAACGGGTTCCGATCAGAGATCGAAGGACTGGGCGAATGGATGGAAATCAAGAGCACCAAAACATCATTTGAACGGGATGACACCAAGAGAATAAAGGCCATTAATATCCAACTCAAGTCACCTCCAGAAATTAAGATTTCGCGGGTACTTAATCTAACAATTCGCCCGTCATTTAGCTACGGTTCTGGCGACCGCCCAGATGAGACTAAAGTAAGCGAACGAATGCTCGTTGAGACACATACACAACGAGCCAGAGAGTGGCAGGAACACTTATCTTTACACATCGCCATTCGCGACTTGGTCCGCGTGTCATCCTGGAGACCACTTGGGTTCCACGCACATCAAGCTACCAGCCACAAGGATTCAGTGACCACAATAGACGGGTCTACTCATGGACACACATGGCATGCCGTCCATTCCATAAGGACGTTGCATCATTCCGATAAGCGCAAATCTGGAAATGTAGATTACTTGTTCCGTTATTCTAATATCGGAAAGCAAGGGATGGACCGATGGGTTCGACTACATAAGGAATATAGCAGGGCTATTGACCCACTGATGTCACTTCTGGAGCTCCGCGACGCCAGCATCGAGACGCTAGTAGCGCAGCTAGGAATTTCCTTAGAAGCTCTCGGGTTCCTTGTCGCACGACACGATGGATTATCAAAGGAAAAAGCAGGGAGGGAAACATTTGCGCAGCGACTCTCGCGCGTTTCGCGCGATTTGCCTAGTCTAGCTCCCTTCAATATAGATAAATGGATAGAAGACGCGAGCAAGGCATACAATGCTGTCAAGCATGCAAATCGAGATCTGCCGGATATAGATTTTCTTGCGCAAAGCTATTGGAAAAGCCTATTGATAGCCAGAATATGGATTGCCAAACATGTCGGAGCCTCGGAAGACCTCCTAAAAAAGACACTAGAACACGATCGGATACGTCTTTTGATAGATTAATACCATTGCTTGCCGAAATTGGCTCTATGGGATCAAGACGCGCCGCCAGCGGCGGCGCGCTCGCGGCCGTCCTGACGCGCTTGAGGCCGCATCCGCACCGGCCAGTGGGCTCCCGCTCCGCTTCGCCCACCGGCCGGGCGGCACGGCCCGCGCGGTGGACGAGGAGCGCCGCGCACCGGCGGCGCACATATCCACGTAGAGCACGGGCAGCTCTTCCCCAGATCACAGCGTCGTACCCGCTCGGTTGCTGAGCGTGAGAGCGTCGTTACAAGCATCCTTCACCCCTACACCGGATCGTGACAACGGCCGGTGGCACCGCGTCAAGGGCGCTACCGCGTCGCTGACGCGATCTTCGACCCTTGACACGGCACCACCGGCCGCGTTCCAGGCTGTGTATCGGGATGGAGGAGAGAAATGGGCAGCTCACTAGTTGCAACGCTGAGTCCGACTGCCTAGATCTAAGCTTCCTACGTGCACTCCAAGGTGAGTGCAAGACTCCATCCAATCTCACTTGGACGGATGCTGAAGATCATCCACTTGGGGCTATCCAAACCAGCTATAAATCTGCAACGGTTATCACGTGAAGGCAGCAACAAAAAGACGACTGGGGCAATTGTGGGGCTACCTTCTTCTGGGGGTTGTAGTTTACGGCTGGCTGGGGGCCACAATAGGTCCTGGTTTCATCGCGATTCTTTCCGGACTGGTAGTACTATACACACTTTTCCAAGCGCCGATGTGGTGTTGCGCAACAACACGAGAAAAAGAACCTTGCCGCAATAATTCCTACGGAATACTTCTAGGGTGCCATATACGTCAGCACAAGTGGCAGAAAATGAAGATGGCCATACGCGCCAGCAGCTGGGGACAATTGGCGCACAGAGTTCTGTCAGGAGTCGGCGGAGTGGCCGCATCTCTCTCCGCAGTCGCAGGGACTGCGTCAGCCATTATCGCTTTGGCGACACTCCTATTCAAGTAATTAAACAGCAGCCCGACCGTAGCACCGCAGCGACTCGCTCTATCTTGGCAAGCTCGCGCCAGGCCGTCTCCAGGCCGTATAAGCCCCGGAACGGCTCAGAACCCGTGAGAAACAATGACAAGCATTCCCGCAGGTCAAACCCGCTTTTTACGCTCGAACGGCAGGTCAGCCCAACCCCGGATCAGTTCATCGCGATCTGGCTGGCCATGTACGCCTGAGCCGATTACCCAGTTTGCCAGGCTGTCACCAAGGTCTTGGCCAGATTGGCCGGAGTTCCTGGAAGACAGTGCAGGTTTTGCTGCTCGTCGGCGAACACCAGGATCCGCCCCTGATCGCGGAGGTCGATCACGGAGAACGGCTTGCTGCGGCGGTACCGGCCGTCTGAGGTGCCACCGACGTAGACCTGGTGCACTGCCTCGCGCGGAGCTTTCAGCCGTTCCTCGAGTTCCTTTTCCGGACTCAGCCGCGCGGCGAACATGTCGTGGCTCTCATCGCGTGCCTCGAAAGCTTGTCTGGTTGTGTGCAGCTCCGGCACCGGTGCGGGCGGAACCTGGGGAAGTTCACCGATGAATTCCTCGACCAGGCGGCGTTCGTCGATCGACACGATCGCCACCGATTCGCCTCGCACCTGCATGGCCGCAGCCTCGCCACCCGCGGCGGCCACGAGGAACTTCCGGTCCCGGTCGGGGTCGTCGGTGTAGGCGCTCCAGCAGTACAGTTCCCGGCCTGGTGAGGCCAGAACCCGCAAGATGACGCGGAACTCGCGGGTGAGCATGTCCCCGTGGGCCAGGTCGAGTTCGGCCAATCGCTGGAAGCAATGATTCGTGAACTCACCCCGCTCGCTCTGCGGGATGTACACGTCGAACGCTCCCAGCAGTGGGTGTGGGTCGCCGAGGCCCTCCAATTCCCACAGGTGCAGCAACACCACTCGGGGCAACGCGATCGGACGGGTCAACACGGACGTCACGTCTACCCACCGATGGTCGGAGGCGCGATGGCATGGCCTGTGGTCGGGTCGCGGAGCACTTCACCGTCCTCGGTGAGCAGGAAGGCCTCGTCGGTGGCCTGGACGTACTGGCGCTGGTGTTCTTGGTCCTCACTGCCTTGACCACCGCGACCGGCACCGCCCATGGCGCCCATGGGCATCGCGCCTCGTCCGGCGGCCGCGCCGGACGCACCACCGGCTGGACCACCGACAGCCCCGGGTCCGCCGCTACCGGCCGGGCCGAAGGGGACCGCGCCTGTGCCCCTCCCCGCGCCCACACCGGGTGCCGCGCCACCGGCCCCGCCTCCTGCGACGCCACCGGCTCCGCCGGGCACACCGCCGATACCGGGCGCGGAGAAACGTCCCCCGACACCGCCCACTGTGGACGAACCACCGGCCGGGCCGAAACCTCCCGGCGCGCCGATCGATCCGAAACCCGGTGTGTTGGGCGTACCGCTGCCACCACTTCCCGGGCCGAAACCAGTGCTGGGATTGAGGTTCGGCGGGGCATAGCCGGGCGCGGGACGGCTCACTTCCGGAGGCACGTATCCCGACGCCGAGGTGCTGTCGTTCGGTTGCGACGAGCCCGGCAGGCTAGGTGTCTGGAAACTCGGCGTCTGCGTCGAACCACCCGGAACAGAGCCGGAGACCGGCGAAGGGATCGACGAGCCACCGGAAACCGATGGGCCTGCAGGCAACGATGAGTCGGGTTCGTTGAATGTCCTGATGCCCGTTCCGGAGCTTTTCGCCGAACCGGATTCGTCCCGTTCGATGGTGCCGAGTTCACTGTCGAACGTGTCGAGCGAATCGAGCGGGCCGAAGTCCTTCACCACGCTCTGTTGCGCGGATTGCATGGCCTGTTCGTAGCCTTCGTAGATCTGTCGGGCACGCTCGACGTCGGCCTTGTGCTGGTTGATCTGCTTTTCGGTATCGGTGTCCCACGGCGTCAAGACGTCGACGAAGCCCCGCTCCGGTGGGCTCTCGGCAATCGAGGGCAGCTGCTGTTTGATGTTGTCGAACGCGTATGCACTGTCGGTGTACTGCCGGGCATTGGCGGCGTACACATCAGCGGAGATCTCCGCCGCCTTGGCCCCCATGCGGATCTTGTTCGCGGCGGCGTCGGCACCCTCGCCGGTCCATGAGCTTTCCAGGACCTGCAACATTTTCCTGCTGCGCTCGCTCGCGTCCTGGTGCGCCTGGACCACACTGTCGGCCTTGGTGGCGGCCTCATGCCATTTCGACGCATCCCCTTCGTGGATCCGACGCACCAACTCGTGCAGCGGGACCATGCCCCTGCTGGCCAGAACGTCGTTCAGGTTCTTTTGGAGAGTCTTCTCGACCCCGTCGAACAGCCCCATCGTCACTCCCCCGCCCGGTCCTTCAGATTCCCCACAACGGTCGCAGCGATCCTCTCGGCAGGCCCACACGAATCCACCCCGGCGTTCTTTTTCTCCATGCTCAGAGCCACGCCCGTGGATATCGCATACTCATCGGCCAACCCCACCACCACAGTGCAAATAGGGTCGTCTTCACTGTCCTTGTAAGCCACTGCAGGGAAACCTTCAATCGGTCCCACCTCACGAAAGATGGAGCTTTGTGGCTTGGCATAGGCATACGACGCACTCAAGCCTTGCCGGGTGGCAGTATGAAAACTAACTTGAAAACCACCGAGGGTGTCCTGGTTCCCCCAGTCACAGCCCGGCCCAAGCTCATCCAAGTCTTTCCGCTTACCCTCCGACGCTCCTTCGCCCAGTATTTCCTCAACCTGCTGCGGCGTGAGCACTTCACACGGATCACTGGGCAACGCCGACTCCGGCAACGGATCCGCCACAGCCGGCGCACCACTATGCGGCAACTCCGACCCACCCGCCTGAGCACTCGACGACGGGACCGTCGACACGGACACCGACGACTCAGACGTCGGCGCCGCATCCCCGTCCACACCCTCCGAACACCCAGCGACAGCCAACACCGCCAAACCGACACCCACCACCGCGCTCACGCGCCCCATCAGACATAACCTCCGCCGGAATCGTTCTCCCCACCGGCGATGGTGATATCACGTCCGGCCTGCTCGTCCGACTCCTGATACACGCCCAAA
>JAJYTH010000046.1 GCA_021793175.1 Actinomycetes bacterium | reverse complement strand
ATCCCGGAACACGGACGCGAAAAGAACCGACGGAAAACCGCTCCCACCGTCGGGCCGTGACCGGTCGGCTACGAACCATGCCACGCCGATCACGGCCCGTTCGGTGACTCAGTACGTGATCGCCACGGCCGGGTCGGCCAGCAGCGCGCCCACGTCGGCGAGGAACTGCGAGCCCTGCTGCCCGTCGATCACGCGGTGGTCGAAGCTCAGCGACAACTGCATCACCTTGCGCACCGCGAGTTCGCCGTCCACCACCCACGGCATGTCCCGGACCGCGCCCAGCGCCAGGATGGCCGACTCGCCGGGGTTGATGATGGGAGTGCCCCCGTCGACGCCGAACACGCCGACGTTGGTGATGGTGAACGTGCCGTTCAGCATGTCCTGCGGAGGCGTCTTGCCTTCGCGGGCCGTGGCGGTCAACTCGCCGATGGCCCGCGAAAGCTCCGCCAATGACATGGAGTCGGCGTCACGGACCTTGGGCACCACGAGGCCCCGCGGCGTGGCCGCCGCGATACCCAGGTGCACGTAGTCCTTGTAGACGATCTCGCCCGCGTCCTCGTCCCACACCGAGTTGATGTCCGGAGTGCGCTTCACCGCCAGACAGACCGCCTTGGCCGCGAACGCCAACGGCGTCAACTTGACGTCGGCGAACTCGGGGCGGCCCTTCAGTTTCTCGCGCAGCTCCATCATGGGCGTCACGTCGACGGTGAGGAACTCCGTGACGTGCGGCACGGTGAACGCGCTGGTCACCATGGCCTGTGCGGTCGCCTTGCGGACACCTCGCACGGGCACACGGCGTTCCCGAGTGCTCGGGTCGACGGCGGGGCGTGCCGCGGAGGCCGAGGTCGCCGCGGTCGGCGTGGCCTGCATGGTCGACGCCGTCGGCTGTGTGGTGGCGCCCTCGGCGACCCGGAGCACGTCCTCGCGCGTGATCACCTCGCCTTCGGTCGCCCCCGGCATCGTGCGTAGGTCGATGCCCAGTTCCTTCGCGAGTTTGCGCACCGGTGGCTTCGCCAGCGGCACGTACGCCGAAGCGGCGGCGGGCGTCGGAGATGCCGCCGGGCCGGCCACCGAACCGACCAGGTCGTCGGCGGCCGCGCGCGGTTTGACGACCTGCACGGTCTGCACCGGTTCGGGGGCGGGGGTCCGTGCCGCGGCCGCCGCCTGCTTGCGCGGCCTGCGCCTGGCCGGTGCGGAACTCTTCGACCCGTACCCCACCAGGGGTTTCATCTCCTGCTCGTCCTCGCCGCCGGAAGCGTCACCTCCGGACTCGGCTTGAGCGGGCTCGGCCCCGTTGTCCGACGACGACGGACTCGCCGTGCCGTTCGGATCGACGTCCACGGTGAGGATGGGCGTGCCCACCTCCACGGTCTGGCCCGGTTCCACCAGCAACTCGGTCACCACACCGGCCCACGGGATCGGCAACTCGACGGCGGCCTTCGCCGTCTCGATCTCCACGACGATCTGGTTGACCGTCACCTCGTCACCGGGCTTGACCTTCCAGTCGATGATCTCGGCCTCGGTCAGCCCTTCGGCGGTGTCGGCCAGAGGGAACTGCTTGTACTCGGGCATAGTCCCCTCCTCACCAATCCAGAGCGCGGTCGACGGTATCGAGAACCCGGTCGAGGTCCGGCAGGAAGTGCTCCTCCAACTTGGCCGGCGGGTACGGCGTGTCGAAGCCGGTCACCCGCAGCACGGGCGCCTCCAACGAGTAGAAGCACTCCTGCTGCACCCGCGCGGCGATCTCGGAGGTCAACGACGACTCCGCCGACGCCTCGCTGACGGCGATCAACCGACCGGTGCGGCGCACCGACTCGAACACCGGCTCCAGGTCCATCGGCGACAGCGCGCGCAGGTCGATGACCTCCAGCTCGGTGCCCTCCTCCGCGGCCGCGTCGGCCGCGTCGAGGCACACCTGCACCGAGGGTCCGTACGACACCAGTGTGGCCGCCGTGCCTTGCCGCACGGTGCGCGATTTGAACAGCGGGTCGGGCGTGGCCGACGGGTCCACCGGTGCCTTGAGCGCACCCGAGTGGTAGAGCTTCTTCGGCTCGAAGAGCAACACCGGGTCGTCGCACCGGATGGCCTGCTGGATCATCCAGTAGGCGTCGACGGGGTTGGAGCACGACACGACCTTCAGCCCCGGGATGTGCGCGAACAGCGACTCCGGCGACTCCGAGTGGTGTTCCACCGCGCCGATACCGCCACCGAACGGCACCCGGATCACCACGGGCACCTTGATGGCGCCCTGGGTGCGGTAGTGCAGCTTGGCGAGCTGGCTGGAGATCTGGTCGAAGCCGGGGAAGATGAAGCCCTCGAACTGGATCTCGCACACCGGCCGGAAGCCACGTACGGCCAACCCGACCGCGGTGCCGATGATCCCCGATTCGGCCAGTGGCGTGTCGAGCACGCGGTGCTCGCCGAAGTCCTTCTGCAAACCGTCGGTGATGCGGAAGACGCCGCCGAGCTTGCCGACGTCCTCACCCATCACGATGACCTTGTCGTCGGCCTCCATCGCGGCCCGAAGTCCCGCGTTGAGGGCCTTGCCGATGGTGAGGTTCTGCACGTTCGCGGCTGTCCGGGCGTCTGCGGTCGTGGGGTTGGCGGATTTCACGGGCTGAGTCGGCGCTGCCATCAACGCTCACCTCCGTCGGCGAAGCCGGAGAGATAGGAGAGATATTCCTCGCGCTGGGCCTCCAGCTGCGGTGACGGTTCCGCGTAGACGGCGGAGAAGACCCGCTCGGGCGGCGGGTCGGGCATGTTGAAGCAGTAGTCGCGCAGTTCGGCGGCGAACCGGTCGGCCTCCGCCTGCACCTCGTCGAAGAACGCCTGGTCGGCGCCACCGGTGCGGGACAGGTACGCACGGACCCGCTCGATGGGGTCTTTGAGCTTCCACGTCTCCACCTCGTCCGCCAGCCGATAGCGCGTGGGGTCGTCGGTGGTGGTGTGGGCGTCCATGCGGTAGGTGAAGGCCTCGATTAGCACCGGGCCGTTGCCGCGGCGGCACTCCTCCAATGCCCAGCGGGTGACGGCGAGACAGGCGAGCACGTCGTTTCCGTCGACCCGGATGCCGGGGAAGCCGTAGCCGCGGGCGCGCTGGTACAGCGGCAGTCGCGATTGGCGCTCGGTGGGTTCGGAGATGGCCCACTGGTTGTTCTGGCAGAAGAACACCAGTGGCGCGTCGTACACGGCGGCGAACACGAAACCCTCGTGGACGTCGCCCTGGCTGGTGGCGCCGTCACCGAAGTAGCAGATCGTGGCCTCGGCGTCGGGATCGTCACCGACCTTGCCCTCGAATTTCTGCCCCATCGCGTAGCCGGCGGCGTTGAGCACCTGGTTGCCGATCACGATGGTGTACGGGTGGAACCGGTGCTCGCGGAAATCCCAGCTGCTGTGGTCGGTGCAGCGGAAGATGCCGAGCAAGTCCTTGAAGTCAACACCGCGGGTGTAGGCCACGCCGTGTTCGCGGTAGCTGGGAAACGCCATGTCCTGCGGTTTCAGGGCGCGACCGGAGCCGATCTGGGCGGCTTCCTGGCCGAGTAGCGGGACCCAGATGCCGAGTTGGCCCTGGCGCTGCATGGCGTTGGATTCGCGGTCGGCCCGCCGAACCAGGACCATGTCGCGGTAGAGACCGCGCAGTGCCTCGGCGTCGACGTCGGTGACGTAGGGGTCGAACTGCGCCGACGGCAGGCGTTCGCCTTCGGGGGTGAGGAGCTGGGTCAGTTCAGCTCCGCCTTCGGTGGTGGCTCGTAAGCCCGCTATCACCTGCTCTGGGGACGGCTGCGCCGCTGTCGCGGCCGATCCGGCGCCAGATTGCGGGCGCGTCCACTGTTCTGGGGACGACATCGCATCTCCTTGGTGTCGTGCCGCGTAGCCGCTTGTGGCGGCCGTTGCGGCGCGCCGCCGGCCACCTGCGCGCACCTGGGTCCGAGAGCGCTGGGTGCCCGTCGGCGTTGACGGTTCACGCGCTCATCCTGGCATGGAAATCGGTGTTGTGAAGAGACCCTGATGCCCACTTCTTGGTTTTGCCCGGTTGCTGAGCTGCGAAAACGCTTGGACCACCGATGGTGCAACCGCCGAATTTCGTAATTACGAGCAACGGCGGGACCTGTGCGGTCATGGGTCGGACACGCTCTGTGAAACGTTGTTACGAATCGTGGCGTCGAGAACCGGACTAAACTCTGTGAAGGCAGTCACTCGCCCCGACGAGTGGCACGATGGTGCGCGTGGAACTGGCGAAAGTGAAGAGCTCGGTCCGACAGCTGTGGGCCGACGACGTGTTGCCCAGCCTGTCGGAACTCGTGTCGATCCCGGCGTTGTCCCCGGTCTTCGACGCCGACTGGGCGAAAAACGGTCATCTGGACGCCGCCGTCGAGCACGTGAGGGCGTGGCTGGCCGCCCGGGAGATCACCGGCGCGCGGGTTGACGTGGTGCGCCTGCCGGGCCGTAGCCCCGTGCTGCTGTTCGACGTGCCCGCCACCGAGGGCGCCGAGGACAAAGGCACCGTCCTGATGTACGGCCACCTGGACAAGCAGCCACCGGTTGGAGGGTGGTCCGAGGGACTCGGGCCGTGGACTCCCGTGATCCGCGACGGCAGGCTCTACGGGCGTGGCTCCGCCGACGACGGCTACGCCGGGTACGCGGCGACCGTCGCGCTCGAGGCCGTGCGCGCGGCCGGTGGGTCGCACGCACGCATCGTCGTGCTGCTGGAGACGGGTGAGGAATCCGGTAGCCCCGACCTGCCCGCCTACCTCGACCACCTGAGCGACCGGCTCGGCCGTGTCTCGCTCGTCGTCTGTCTCGACTCGGGTGGCAACGACTACGAGCGGCTCTGGCTGACCACCAGTCTGCGGGGGTTGGCCCAGGTCCACGTCACCGTGCGGGTGCTCGACACCGCGCAGCACTCCGGGTTGGCCAGTGGTGTGGTGCCCAGCTCGTTCCGCGTGTTGCGGGCGCTGCTCGACCGCATCGAGGACGTCGAGAGCGGAACCGTCAAACTCGACGAATGCCACGTCGAGGTCCCGGCCAATCGGATCGACGAGGCGCGGGCCACGGTGTCCTCGGCGCCCGGCTCCTTCGCGAGCCCGTTCCCCCTGCACGGCTCCACCCGGCCGGTCGTGGACGACGAGGTGGAACTGCTGCTGAACAACACGTGGCGTCCGACATTGTCCGTGATCGGCGCCTCAGGTCTGCCCGAGCCCGCGGAGGCGGGCAACGTGCTGAGGTCGGGCACCACGTTGGCGTTGAGTTTCCGACTCCCGCCCACAGCCGATTCGCAGGCCGCTCTGGCCGCCATCTCCCAGGCTCTCACCACCGACGTTCCGTACGGGGCGACCGTGGAACTGTCGGGAGTGGAGGCCGCCGACGGTTGGAACGCGCCCGAGCTGTCGCCGTGGCTGGCCGGGGCGTTGGAGAAGGTCAGCGACGAGGTGTTCGGCAAGCCGTACGGGAGCATGGGACTCGGCGGGTCGATCCCGTTCATGGGTCTGCTCGGCGAGAAGTACCCTAAGGCCCAGTTCCTCGTGACCGGTGCGCTCGGGCCCGATTCGAATGCGCACGTGCCCGACGAGTGGTTGCATCTCGACTATGCGCAACGGGTCACCGAGGCGGTCGCCACCGTGCTCGATGCGCACGCCACCGGCTGAGCAACACCGGTGCTGCAGACCTGTAACAAAGCTAATGCTGTGCATTAGCTCCTTCAGGTGGCACGATACGTGGACTGGCCGGTCTGGACTACTAGGAGTTACAACGTGGCGCGTCGATTCACAAGGGCGCTGACCCTGCTGCCAGCCTTCGCTCTCGCTGTCACGGCAGCGAGCTGTGCGGAGGAGGTCAACACCGGCGGAGACAGCGAGGCCGGTGGTGAGATCACCCTGGTCAACGAGGGCAAGTTGACCACCTGCACCCACCTGCCCTACAAGCCGTTCCAGTTCACCGAGAACGGCGAGACGGTGGGCTTCGACGTCGACCTCGTGGACCTCGTCGCCGAGGAACTCGGTGTCGAACAGGAGGTCTTCGACACCTCCTTCGAAAGCATCGAGTCCGGCGCGGCGTTGGACACCGGCCAGTGCGACCTCGCCGCCGCGGGGATGACCATCACCGAGGCGCGGCAGCAGGTCATGGACTTCTCCGAGGGGTACTACGACGCCCACCAGGCTCTGCTGGTGAAGAAAGGTTCGGACATATCCGACATGTCCGACCTGAAGGGCAAGGTGCTCGGCATGCAGCTCGGCACCACGGGCGAGAAGTACGCCGAGGAGCACAAGGAGGAGTTCGGCTACACCACCCGGCAGTTCGAGGACTTGGCGCTGCTGCAGACGGCGGTGAAGACGGGCCAGGTCGCGGCCGGTATCAACGACGATTCCGTGCTCTACGACTACGTCGAGAACAACCCCGACGTCGAGATCACCACGGAGTTCGACACGGGTGAGGAGTACGGTATCGCCGTCCGTAAGGGCAACGGCGCGCTGCTCGCCAAGATCAACGAGGTGCTGGACGCCGCGAAGGACGACGGCCGCTACGACGAGATCTACGAGAAGTGGTTCGGCCAGAAGCCGGAGTCCGAATGACCGGGTGACCGACACCCGGGAGCAAGTAGCCACTGTGCACCATGGTGGGCACCGGTGCGGGCCGGGTAGCGACCGACGAGCCCGCACCGGCCGTCCTTTTGAGGAGTTAGTCGGATGGCGATGTCGCGGCGCAAGCGCGCGCAGATGATCCGCGGTGGCCAGTACGCCGTGCTCGTGCTGGTCCTGGCGTTGCTGGTGGTCCTCGCCGACTGGGGAACCATCAAGGACGCGTTCTTCAACGTCGAGGCCGCGTCGGCGCAGTTCCCCGAGATCCTGAGTACCGCGTTGGTCAACACCATCGTGTACACGGCGCTCGGATTCGGGTTGGGGCTCGCCATCGGAACGGTGCTCGCCCTGATGAAACTGTCGTCCGTCGGCCCCTACCGCTGGCTGGCGACGCTGTACATCGAGTTCTTCCGCGGTATCCCGGCGCTGTTGGTGTTCATCGCCCTCGGTTACGGGGTGCCGCTCGCGTTCGGCATCCGGTTCGACATCTACTCCACCGCCGCGATCGCCCTGGGGTTGGTCGGTTCCGCCTACATCGCCGAGACGCTGCGCGCCGGCATCCAGGCGGTGCCCAAGGGACAGATCGAGGCGGCGCGGTCGCTGGGTATGTCGCAGGCGAGGACCACGACCACGGTGGTGATCCCCCAGGCGTTCCGGATCATCCTGCCGCCGTTGACCAACGAGCTGATCCTGCTCACCAAGGATTCGTCGCTGATCTACCTGTTGGGCCTGGCGCGGGAGGAGTACGAGCTGGCCAAGTTCGGCCGGGAGGGGCTGAACGCGACCGGTTCGCTCACCCCGATCCTGCTCGCCGGGGTGTGTTACCTCATCATCACGGTGCCGCTGGGCTATCTGTCGCGGTACCTGGAACGCCGTAGTGGCCGCAAGGAGGAGCAAGGGTTGAAGGTGACGGCCTGATGAGTGACGTGATCGTCGAAGTCTCCGACCTGCGCAAATCCTTCGGTCAGTTGGATGTGCTCAAGGGCATCGATCTCCAGGTGCGGCGCGGCGAGGTCGTGTGCATCATCGGGCCGTCGGGTTCGGGCAAATCGACTCTGCTGCGTTGTGTGAACCTGTTGGAGGAGCCGAACTCCGGCAAGGTGGCGGTTAACGGGTTCGAACTGACCGATCCGGACGTCGACATCGACCGGGCGCGGCGCACCATCGGCATGGTGTTCCAGGGCTTCAACCTGTTCGGCCATCTGTCCGTGTTGGACAACCTCACCGTGGCCCAGCGCAAGGTGTTGAAGCGGGACAAGGCCGAGGCCGAGCGCATCGCGCTGGACAACCTCATCAAGGTGGGGTTGTCGGACAAGGCCGGCTCGATGCCTGCGCAGTTGTCCGGTGGCCAACAACAGCGGGTGGCCATCGCCAGGGCGTTGTCCATGGACCCCGCCGTGATGCTGTTCGACGAGCCGACGTCCGCGCTCGACCCGGAACTCGTGGGTGACGTACTCGCGGTGATGCGTCAGCTCGCCGACGAAGGCATGACGATGCTCGTGGTCACCCACGAGATGCAGTTCGCCCGCGAGGTCGCCGACACGGTGCTGTTCATGGACGGCGGAGTGGTGGTCGAGCAGGGAGCACCGAGCCAGGTGATCGGGAACCCGCGGCAGAAACGCACACAGACGTTCCTGGCCCGCGTCCTCAACCCCGTCCACGTGGACGAGTAGTCCGGCAGCCCCCGTGACGCCGCGCATGGAACTGACCGCGCACGGCGATCGTCCCACTACAAGGTGACCGGCGCTCGCGCTGTCCGGGGACGAACGAGGGAGGTACCCATGCCGACGATTCGGTGGCGTCCTATGTCGTCGGGGAGCAACTCCGACGACGGGTTCGACAAGGACGGCGTGGGTCCCGAGGACTTCGACGCGTTCGATCCCGAGCCCATGCCCGAGGCGGAGATCGACGCGGAGGAACTGCTGAGACCGCTGCTGGAGCCGGAAAGCGGCGGATTACTGCGGTGGCGGAAGCAGGCGCCCCAGGCGCCGATCCTGCGGCTCGACAACTACTACATCAAGGGCAGGCTGGACCTGCGGGCCGCCGATCTGGATGTGTTGTTCCGGTTCGAGAACTGTCGATTCGAATATCCGCCGGACGTGCGTGAGGCGAACCTGCTGGGCCTGTCGTTCCGCCGATGCTGGTTGCCGGGACTGAAGGCCCGGAACTTCCGCAGCCGCAACGACGTGCGCCTCATCCACTGCGTCGTGGAGGTCGACGCCAGCAAACCCGAGGAGGGCACCGACGTTCTGAAGAACAGAACGGACCGTGGGATGCCCAACGCGGCCGTGAACCTCACCGACGCCGTGGTCAAGGGTTCGGTGATCCTCACCAGAAGCACGATCAAACACCCCAAGGGCAAGGCTTTTCAGGCCGACCGGCTGGAGATCACGGGCGCACTGCTGGCCTACCGGCTCACCACCGAGGGCGAGATCCGGTTCCCCGGGCTGCGGGCCGGCGGCAACGTCAACTTCTCGGGCGCCCAATTGGACAACCCGAAGGGTTTCGCCCTCAACGGCAACGGGATCGCCGTGTCGGGAAGCCTGCTGTGCGAGACGGACAACTACGGTCCCGCGGGTAAGGCGCAGCCGTTCTCGGCCAACGGCTTGGTGTACATGCCGAGCATGCGTGTCGCCGGTGACCTCGTGTTCAAGGGCGCGCAACTCAACGTCGACCCCGCGGGCGAGATCCTCGTGGACGCGTGGAAGACCGGCGACTGGTACATGGACCCGCACCCGGCTTTCATCGCCGACCGCATGTACGTCCACGGCAACGTCGAGATGGGCGACGGGCTCCGCGCCACCGGAACACTGCGGATGGTGAACACCCATGTCGGAGGGTCGTTGCGGCTGGCCAAGGCCAAGGTCACCGTTCCCCGCAACGTCAATCCGCCGGACCGGGCGATCCACCTCGACGGCAGCGAGATCAACGGTGATCTCGAAAGCAGCAATATCCGCACCCGGGGCCAGTTCCGGCTCGCCGACGTCACGGTGAAAGGCAATGTCTTCATCCGAGGCGGTGATCTGTCGCACGCGAATCGGGACGTCGTCTCGGCGCGGCGTAGTCACGTGTCCGGGAACGTCATGCTCACCGAGTGCGTCATGAAGGGCACCGTCCGACTTCAGGGCGTGACGGTGGGCGGCAGCATCGACTTGCGGAACACTCGCATCTCCGCGCCGGAGCGGGAGGAATCCGGACAGTGGGGCGTGGACCTGCGTTCGGTGCACGTGGCGCGGAGTGTGCTGTTGCACAGCCGTTTCGAGGAGTCGTTCCGCAGCGACGGCGGAGTGACCTTCGACGGCGCCGTGATCAAACGGCGAGTCAGTATCGCCGGCGCGGTGTTGCGGGCGGGGTGGGACGGGCTGGCCCTGGACGCCGGTGACACCGTGGCCGAGGAGTTCGACCTCACTCCCGCCGAGGTGCCCCGGGGCAGGGTGTCACTGCGCGGGGCCCATTGCGGAACCTTGAGCGACAACGAACAACTGTGGCATGCAACCGGCGGGATCGAGCTGGAAGACTTCCGCTACGACGCTCTCGACCATCCCATCGACCTCAAGGACGATGAGCAGATCGAGCAGCGCCTGGAGTGGTTGCGGCATGCGATGCGCGGCTACCGGCCCGGCCCCTACGACCAGTTCGCCACGATGCTGCGGGAGTGCGGGAACGAAGAACACGCCGACACCGTGTTGATGAGGAAGCAGCAGTACCGCTACGAATCCCTAGCTAGGGGCTACGGCTGGTTCTTCGGCTCGGGCGTGCGGTTGTGGAGCTGGCTGCAGCGGTGGATGGTCGGTTACGGTTACCGCCCCGTCCGCGCGGTGACGTGGTTGTTGGCGTTGCTCATTGGGGGCAGCCTGTGGTTCGGGCTCGGCAGCGACGACTGCGCGAAGGACACGGAGAGGTTCGTCGTCATCGGCGAACGTTGTGCGGTCAACGCCGACGACACGGGACTGGAGTGGAATCCCGTGCTGTACACGGTCGACCTGCTGGTGCCCATCGCCGACTTCGGCAACAAGGGACGTTGGCACATGGCGGATGAGGACAAGTGGGTGTCCACGGGTTTCATCGCGATGGGCTGGGTGCTCGTCACCACGGTCGCGGCGGGTGTGACCAGGACCCTGCGGCGCACCAACAGCAACTGAATCGGGTGAAGCGGGACACGGGTTCGTAACACCGCACGTGACGGCGGCGATGAGGCAGGTGTCGAATCCGTACCTTTCGTGAAGTCCACGCCAACATGCGATACGTCAGTTCGCTCGTCGTCACCGTCCTCGTCGCCGTTCTCGTGTCCGGCTGCTCGGGTCGGCAGGCCGTGCCGTCGAACTCGACGCACCCGAAACCGTCGTCCCAGACTCCGACGGTGACGCTCACCGAGCCGGCGGGTGGACCCACCAGGGCGCGTTGATGCCGTTTTCTTCGCAAGTGGCTCGAAAGTGGCATAGTCGTCAACCGAACCCGCCCCGGGAAGAGCCCCGAGCGTGGTCGTGTTGACTACGGGTGTGAGTGCTGTGTCTTCTCAGCCGCCTTCTCAGCCGCCCTCCCGGCCGTCCGCTCAGCCGAGTTCGCGTCTCCACGTGCGCGCTCCCGAGCTGGCCGGAGACGCCTGGTGGAACACGGGCGGACGGCCCCTGACGTTGGCGGGCCTGCGCGGCAAGATCGTGCTGTTGGATTTCTGGACGTCGGGCTGCATCAACTGCTTGCACGTGCTCGACGAGCTGCGCCCGCTGGAGGCGGAGTTCGCCGACGTGCTCGTGACCATCGGTGTGCACTCGCCGAAGTTCGCTCACGAAGGTGACCGCGAGTCCGTCGCCGCCGCCGTCGCACGCTACGGCGTGGAACACCCTGTGGTGAGCGACCCGGACATGAGCCTGTGGCAGCAGTACGCCGTGAAGGCGTGGCCGACCCTCGTGGTCGTCGACCCCAAGGGATACGTGGCACACGTCGCCGCGGGCGAGGGACACGGTGACGCGCTGCGCCGGGTGATCCAGGACCTGGTGACCCTGCACGAGGGCAAGCAGACGTTGCGGCGCGGTCCGCTCGACTGGGCCGAGGCCGCGCGCGCCGACGCCGGAACCGACGAGGCGAGTGGTGTCGACGGGTTGCGGTTCCCGTCGAAGGCCGTGGTGACCGCCGAGGGGCGGGTCCTGGTGGCCGACACCGCCAACCACTCCGTCGCGGAGTTCGCCTCCGATGCCGAGACCCTGCTGCGCCGCTTCGGTGACGGCAGGCGCGGCGCGGTGGACGGGGCGTTCGACGTGGCGCGTTTCGCCGAGCCGTCCGGGCTGACCCTGCTGCCCACTCACATCGCCGACAAGGTCGGCTACCACCTGTTGGTCGCCGACACGGCCAACCACCTGCTGCGCGGCATCGACCTGCGCACCGGCGCCGTGCGAACGGTGGCCGGAACGGGACGGCAGTGGCGGGACGGCGGCGACTCCGGTGCGGCCACGGAAGTCGATCTCACAAGCCCATGGGACGTGCGCTGGTGGGACCCCGCCGGTGGCGTCGTCGTCGCGATGGCGGGCAACCACACGCTGAGCCTGTTCGACCCGGTACGGGAAACGATCTCGCGGTTCGCGGGGACCACGGTCGAGGGGTTGCGTGACGGTCCCGTCGACGAGGCGTTCTTCGCGCAGACCTCCGGCCTCGCCGTGGCGGGTGAGAGGCTGTGGCTGGTGGACGCCGAGACGTCGGCGCTGCGCTACATCGAACGCGACCCCGATAGCCGTGACGAGGACACCCCACGGTTCGTGGTGGGCACCGCCGTCGGCTACGACCTGTTCACCTTCGGGCACCGCGACGGTCCCGCCGACAACGCGCTGTTCCAGCATCCGGTGGGGGTCACCGTGCTACCTGACGGCGCCGTCGCGGTGGCGGACACCTACAACGGTGCCGTGCGTCGGTTCGACCCGGCCACCGGCGAGGTGACGACGCTGCTCCGCGACCTCGCCGAACCATCGGGGCTCGTGGTGACTGACAACGGTGTGCTCGTGGTGGAGTCAGCGGCGCATCGGCTACGCCCGTTCGGGGGCGACGAAGCTGAGAACGCCGGTGGGGAGACCGTAGACGGTGACGAACTCGCCGTGCGCAGGCCACCGACGGTGCTCGCGCCGGGCCGGGTTCAGCTGTCGGTGACGTTCGTGCCGCCTCCCGGTGAGAGACTCGACGACCGCTACGGCCCGTCCACGCGGCTGGAGGTCAGCGCTTCGCCCCCGGAACTGCTCGTCGAGGGCGGAGGCGTCGGCACCGCCCTCGAACGCACCATCACCTTGGCCGAGGGCATCGAGGGCGGGGTGTTGCAGGTCGTGGCGCAGGCCGCCAGCTGCGCGTCCGACGTCGAACACCCGGTGTGCCGTATCACCCGACAGGATTGGGGTGTACCCGTACGGCTCGATTCGGACGGAGCGGGAGGATTGCCTCTCGTCATGGCGGGAACTCCGTCCGAGTAGCCTGGGTTGCCGTACCGCTTCGCACGGCCCGTGCGCTCGGTGTTGTCCCAGGGCATACCGAAAATCCAGTCCCCCTACGCGACGTAGCATGAATCCCGTGTCAGAAGCCAACGAACCACTCACTTCGGATGCGAAGCTCGAGATCCAGATGCTGCACGACCGTGTGCTCGTGCGGGTGCCGTCCTCAGACGGCGAGCGACGCAGCACCGGCGGCATCGTGATCCCGGCGACCGCGCAGGTCGCACGGCGGTTGTCCTGGGGCGATGTCCTGGGAGTGGGTAACAACGTACGCAACGTCAAGGTCGGTGACCGGGTGCTGTTCAACTCCGAGGAACAGCTGGAGGTCGAGATCCAGGGCGACGCGTACCTCGTGATGCGGGAACGCGATATCCACGCCGTGGCCAGCGAGCGCACGGAGCACGGGACGGGCCTGTACTTGTAGGCGGCATCGGGAGGCGCCCGTGGACGGTCGGGACGATCGGAGGGAGTACACCCACGAGACCTCCGACACCTCCATCATCTCCGCCACCTACGCCACCTACGACACTGACTTCGTCGACGAACTCCTCCGAACGGATGGGCCGCACACCCGTGTGCGGCCCATCCGTCGTCTTCAGCGTGGTGTCGGGAACCTTCTCGTGGTTCTCGGGGCACTCACCGGGCTTCTGGCCGTGGCTTATGTGGTCGATTTCGTGGCGAGTGCCGGGGAGGTGCCTCGGGGCGTCACGGTGAACGGGGTGGCCATCGGCGGCCTCGGCAAGCAGGAAGCCGAGAAGGTGCTGCGCCGGGAACTCGGTCCTCGCGTGGCGGAACCGATCGAACTGCGCGCCGATGAGACCGTGGTGCCTCTCGACCCCCGCGAGGCGGGTCTTACCGTCGACTGGTCGGCGACGGTGGAACGCGCGGGGCAGCAGCCGTGGAACCCGTGGACGAGAGTGATGTCGTTCTTCCGCGACCGGGAAACACCACTGGTGACGGTCGTGGACGAACAGGCCACGTGGGCGGCGCTGAGTGATCTCGCCGATCGGCGTATCAACCGTTCTCCCCTCGACGGCGGCATCGGTTTCCAGGCCGGCTCCTCGGATGCCGACGAGCAGGATGCTCAGGGCGCGCAGGGTGATCAGGGGGATCAGGGTGCTGTACGGCCGTACGCGATCGAGCCGAGGGCGGGTGTCCGGGTTTCCCACTTGGACACCGTTGTGGAGGCCGTGCGTTCGCGTTGGCCCCTGCTCGGCCGGGTCGACGTCCCCGTCGAGTCGATAGAGCCGAGGTTGACGTCGCGGGCCGTGCATACCGTGTTGGAGGAAACCGTTCGTCCACTGTTGGCGGGGCCGATCCTGCTGCGAGGGGACGGTGTGGAATCGGTACTGCTCCCTCAGGACATTCGCAGGGCTTTCGAGTTCGAGATCCGGGACGGCGAACTACACGTGGCGCTCGACCACGCGGTGTTGCGGGCCGCGGTGAGCACGGAACTGCAGTCCGGTGAGAAACCGGCGCGCAACGCGGCTCTGGTGTTCGGGGTGGCCGGGGTGTTCGGCGACGGTGACTCCGGGGTACTGCCCTCGGAACCGGGAAGGCGGATCGACTGGGACCGTACGTTCGCCGGACTGACGCAGGCCGTCACGAGACCGATGGAACCGGGCAGACGAGAGGCGCCGGTGGTCTACGACACCGTGGAGCCCGCCGTGACCACCGACGACCTCCAACCGCGAACCACGCCCAACTGACGCCGTGTCCGCAGGTTGTGCAGCCGTGTCCGCAGTCTGCGTAGTCGTGTCCGCAGGTTGTGTAGCCGTGTCCGCGGACTGTGCAGACGCGGGGTTGCGTCACGCCTTGACTCGTTTCCGGGGATACATGCCCGCTACGAGCGAGACACCGATCGCGGCCAGGACGAGTTGGGTGATGAACTCCAGCCAGTCCCACCCGGAGGTGTCGGCATAACCGAGTCCTCGGGCGATCGCCGTACCAATGAAAGCGGCGGCGATGCCGACGGCGACGGTGAGCCAGACCGGGATGTTCTGCTTGCCGGGCAGGATCAACCTCGCGAGGACACCGAGCACCAAACCCACCAGGATCGCGGAGATGATTCCTGAAATCGTCATGGTGCGCGCTCCGTTCGAAAGCCGGGGTCAATGACCCGATAGAGGTACCCGCCCGTATCGGTCGTTAACCGCATGCACACGAAGGGCCACCTCCCGCCCTGTGTCGAGGGGGAAGGTGGCCCTTTGACAGTGATGCCGTGACCGGCCGAATCGGTCGATCAGAACGCGGCTTCGTCGACCTCCATGAGGTCGTTGTCGGCGGCCTCGACGATTGCGCGCCGGGCGGAGAGCTCCGGCAGCACGTCCTTGGCGAAGAACGACGCCACGGCGACCTTGCCCTGGTAGAACGGCACGTCCTTGGCGGAGGCGCCGTTGTCGAGCTTGTCCTGGGCGATCTCGGCCTGCTTGAGCAGCTGCCAGCCGACGAGCAGGTCACCGGCCGACATCAGCAGCCGCACGGTGTGCTGGCCGACCTTGTAGATGTTGGTCACGTCCTCCTGCGACGATGTGAGGTAGCCGATCATCGTGCCGAGCATGCCCTGGACGTCGTCCAGAGCCTGCTTGAGCAGGGCGCGCTCCTTCTTGAGGCGGCCGTTGCCCGCTTCCGACTCGATGAACTTCACGATCTCGCCGGCGATGTAGGCGAGCGCCTGCCCCTTGTCGCGGACGATTTTGCGGAAGAAGAAGTCCATCGACTGGATGGCGGTGGTGCCCTCGTACAGCGAGTCGATCTTCGAGTCGCGGATGTACTGCTCGATGGGGTAGTCCTGCAGGAAGCCGGACCCGCCGAGGGTCTGCAGCGACTGGATGAGCTGCTCGCTGGCGCGTTCGGAGCCGACACCCTTGACGATGGGCAGCAGCAGGTCGTTGACGCGCTCGGCCAGGCTGAGCGACTCGGCGTCGCCCTCCTGGGTCCACACCTGGTCTTGGAACGACGCCGTGTACAGGTAGACGGCGCGCAGGCCCTCGGCGTAGGCCTTCTGCAACATCAGCGACCGGCGCACGTCCGGGTGGTGCATGATGGTGACCCGCGGTGCGGTCTTGTCGGTCTGCCGGGTGAGGTCCGGCCCCTGCACGCGTTCCTTGGCGAATTCCAGCGCGTTGAGGTAGCCGGTGGACAGCGTCGCGATGGCCTTGGTGCCCACCATCATGCGGGCGTACTCGATGACCTGGAACATCTGTGCGATGCCGTCGTGCACATCGCCGAGCAGCCAACCCTTGGCGGGGGTGCCGTGCTGGCCGAAGGTGAGCTCGCAGGTCGTGGAGACCTTGAGGCCCATCTTGTCCTCGACGCCGGTGACGAACACGCCGTTGCGTTCACCGAGTTCGCCGGTTTCCGAGTCGAAGTGGAACTTCGGCACGAGGAACAGCGACAGGCCCTTGGTGCCGGGCTTGGGTTCGATGCCGGGGCCCTCGGGGCGAGCCAGCACCAGGTGCATGATGTTCTCGGTCATGTCCTGGTCGGCCGAGGTGATGAACCTCTTGACGCCCTCGAGGTGCCAAGAGCCGTCTTCCTGCTGGATGGCCTTGGTGCGGCCGGCGCCGACGTCGGAACCGGCGTCGGGCTCGGTGAGGACCATGGTGGCGCCCCACGCACGGTCGATCATGATCTGGGCCCAGCGCTTCTGTTCCTCGGTGCCGTTGCGGTCGAGGATCATGGCGAAGTTCGGGCCCGCCATGTACATGTACAACGCGGGGTTGGCGCCGAGGATGAGTTCGGCGGCGGCCCACTGCACCGTGGGGGGCAGGCCGTAGCCGCCGAGGTTGTTGGTGAGGCCGATCCGCCACCACTCGCCGTCCCACAGTGCCTGGTAGCTGGCCTTGAAGGACTCCGGCAGGGTCGCGGAGAAGGTCTTCGGGTCGTAGACCGGCGGGTTGCGGTCGGCGTCGGCGAACGAGTCGGCGAGGGGGCCGACCGCGAGGTTGTTCAGTTCGGACAGCACGCCGCGGGCGGTTTCCTCGTCGGACTCCGCCAGCACTCCCTTACCGAGGCGTTCTTGAACGCCGAGTACCTCGAAGAGGTTGAACTCCAGGTCTCGGACGTTGCTCTTGTAGTGGCCCATGTCGTCACTCCGTACGGGTTGTTCGGCATTCCGGCTGGGCACTTCCTGTCGCCGACAGGACACGCGGATGACACTGCCCTACTGGCCGGTAACATGAGGATACTACCAACCGGTAACAGCAGGCGAGTGCCGCGGCGGGACTGTGACCCGGGCGTCGCGGGAACGTGCTGTACGAATCAGGGCTGAGGAGCCTGATCCCTACCCGTCCGAACGGGGCTCACCGGGGTGGCCGGAGTGGTGAGGAGAAGACCTGAGCGGAACGCCTTGCTCACCGCGTGGGTGCGGTCGCGTGCCCCCAGTTTGCGCAGGATGCTCTTGACGTGGGTGCGCACCGTCTCCACCGACAGATAAAGTTTGTCGGCCACGGCCGCGTTCTCCAGGCCGTCGGCGATGAGCTGCAACACCTGGTATTCGCGGCGGGACAACGGCATGTTCGGTCGCGGTGGGCCCCCCACGGCGTCGGTGGCGTCGACCGTCCGCTGCGTGGGCACCAGCGCGGCCAGCGTCGGATCGGTGTAGCGGCGTTCGACATAGGTTCGACGGATGCCGTCGGTGAGTTGCCGTGGCTCGGCCGACCGGGGGAGAGCGCCATGGGCCCCGGCGGCTATGACGGTGGCGAGATAGGTGGGTGTGCGCTGAGCCTCCCCCACCAGCACCACGATCACCATCATCGGGTGGCCCTCGGCCAGCAAGCGGGTCAGATGGCCGAGCGGGTCGAGTGCCGAATCGATGAGCACGATGTCCGGGCGCAGCTGCTCGCACATCTGGATACCGGAGTGGTGGCTCCCCGCGTGGCCGGCCCAGCGAAGACCGTGGGCACGCGTGACGACCATGCCCAGGCCCTCGCGGAAGACCGGCACCGTGTCCACTGCTGCGACGGTCAACATGTGGGTCGTTCTGTCCATGCCGTTGATGCCGCGCGCGGCATGTGCGCCGTATGACATCCCGTCCTCCCTCCGCACGCTCGACTCCAGCGTGCTCGCTCCCCTGTATGGGGTATTCCCGCTGGGCTGAAGCGGTTACACCGAACCACAGCAGTTACACCGAGTAGAGCGACGCCTTGGTCGGAAGTGTGCGTGGTCTCGCCCCGGTTGCTCCGGCTTCGAAACCATGCACCCGGCGAAGGGCTCGTGTTCCAGGCCACTAGCCCCTAGTCTGTGATGGACCACACAAAAACGGCATCAAGGGAGATGGCGTGCAACTGGCTCTGGTCTTCGGTGGCGTGGTGTTCCTCCTCATCGCGGCCGCGGCAACGGTTGTGTACGAGGATCAACGGGAGGAACGGAGACAGGCCCGCCGACGGCGGGAGCACCTGATACGGCTGGGCGAGGCAGAACCATCACCGGTGTCGTCGAGATTTCCCGTGTTCGGGTTGAGGCGTCCGCCTTCATGAGTCGCCGCAGAACCAGGAACAGCGAGGCCCCGACTCCGCCGAGCGCGGCACCCGCCGTGTTCGCCATCAGGTCGTCGACGTCGAAGATGCGGTAGACGTACGGCGCGGTGCCGAAGACGGCCGTGATCTGGGTGATCTCCACCGCCAACGATGCCGCCAGGCCCGTCAGCGTCGCGCAGCGAACGCCGCGCCGCCACAACAACACCACGAACATGCCCAGGGGCACGAACAGCAGCACGTTCATCGCCAGCTGCTGGAAGGTCTGGGTGAAAAGCGCTTGGCTGTGGGGCAGCCCGTACTTGTCCAACTCCGTGGCGACATCGGCGACCCACTGGAACGGCACCGGTTGCACCGTCTGTGTCAGTCGCGCATCGCCCGGCGCGGGCAGCGGCAACAGCACCACGGCGACGGCCAGACAGGTGTACAGGGTGACCGCGGCGGAGGTGACGACGCGCCTGGCGTATACGCGGCCGAACTTCGCGTGGTGGCTGATGAGCTGAGGTATGAGCACCATGCTCCACACGACGAGGAAAGCGAGCAGCCCGTACATCAACGCCGTTTCCTGTGCCTCGGTCATGGCTTCGACGCTATGGCTCGCGCACGGTGCGTTACCTCGGTCAAGTGGGTGTGTTTGCGGACGTACCTCGGCCATCCGGCCGATGACCGTTCGCTCGGGCAGGACATGCGTACCGCACTCCAGCGCTGAAGGTGAAGGGAAAGACTTTCGCCCGACTTCGAACCGAGGCCCCGTCATCGTGTCCGCAGCTTGCGTCGTTGTGTTCGCACCGCACGATGCGAACACGGCTACACAGCCTGCGGACACGAATTTTTTCGGAGCCTGTCGAGTGGCTTTCGGCGGAGTAGTTTCGGACACATGGCGTTGTCTGTTGAAGAACGCGAACGATTCCTCGCAGAACCCCATATCGGTGCGTTGTCGGTGGTCGAGGACCCTGCTCGTGCGCCGTTGACGATCCCGATCTGGTACCAGTACACCCCGGGCGGAGAGCTGTGGGTGCGCACGGGACCCGACTCGCGGAAAGCACGTGCGATCGAGGCTGCCGGACGGTTCGCCCTGATGGTTCAGCGAACCGATCCGACGGTCCGTTACGTGTCGGTGGAAGGGCCGGTGACCGGGATCGTCCCGGATGACGACGCGTCGGCCCGCGAGATGGCCGCGCGGTGTCTCCCGCAGGACAAGGTCGACGGCTTCGTGGAGTACGAACGGACGCATCTCGGCGAACAAGTCATCATCCGCATGCGTCCGGAGCACTGGTTGTCCGCTGACCTGGGTGCGTTTTGAGCGAGGGCGTCGGGAAAGCCGCTTCACGCGGACGGGATTCGCGGCGCACTGCCCGGGTGGGGTATGGCGAAGCCGAGTCATGACAGAGTTATCGCAAGTCATGACAAAGGCCCGGGTCCAAAGTGGGAACCCCGGCCCGGGCCTTGAGTTTGGAGCGGATGACGGGAATCGAACCCGCATTCTCAGCTTGGGAAGCTGATGTTCTGCCATTGAACTACATCCGCAGGCAACCCACATGATATACAGCCGCGATCTCCGGGTGGCAAGTGGGTGCCCTCCCTCCCCGATCGCCCTGTGTTTCTTGACGTGCGCACCGTGAAGTGACAACACTTGTTGTCTCATTCTCGTTCGCAGGTTGGTGGGGGCATCATGACGACCGACGAGCGGCTGTCGGAGCCGGAACTGCTTCGCCAGGGCGGTTTCCGCTTCGCTGCCAAGTTCCTCGCACCCGGTGACATCCGAAGCACCAAGCGGCAACGTCGGCGCCTGCGGGAGTTCGCCCAGGCCGAGGACCCCCTGGCCGACGCGGTCGTCGACATGATCCGCAGGCTGCCGCCGGGTGAGGGGCGTCGGCTGTTCAACCGCGCCGTCGAACACGGCCTCGACAGCCTCGACAGCCTCGACGACCCGCCCGCCGAGCTCGTGGACTTCTTCCGCGCGGTGGAGGCGACGCCGTACTGGGTGAGTCACGAGCGCCTCGACCGGGGCGCTCGTGCCATCGTGCGCACGGGTGTGTTGAGCCTCTTCCCGCTCGGTGACATAGCGCTGATGGGTGGCTATCTGGCTTCTCGCGCCACGAAACCGCTGGTCGGTACCGGTGTCATCGAGTACGCGGCCACTCGTCGTCTCACCGAGACCGCCCGCTGGTGGTTCGATGTCACCACGCCCGGCGCGTTGCGCGTCGGCGCCGACGGCTACGCCTCCGCGTTGCGGGTGCGGCTCGTGCACGCCCATGTCCGCGCTGCCATGAACCGTCGTGACGACTGGGACTACGCCTCGTGGGACCGTCCCATCAACCAGGTGCAGACAGCCGGCACGCTGCTGCTGTTCTCGCTGGTCTACGTCTTGGGCATGCGTGTGCTCGGGGTTCGCTACACCGACACCGAACGCGCCGACATCATCCACCTGTGGCGGTACGTCGGCTGGCTCATGGGGGTCGACGACGAGCTCCTGCCCGCCACAGAGGAGGACGCGTGGCGGCTTCTGTGGCTGCTCGCCGCCACCGAGTTCGTGCCGGACGAGGACTCGCAGCGCCTCGCGGCCGCGTTGCTCCACGCCTATTCCGAGGCCGGCCGGGATCGTGGTGGCCCGCTCGGTGCCGTGGTCGGCGAGTTGTCCATGCGTGTGCACGGCTCCATCAGCCGTCTCGTGCTCGGCAAGGCCAACTCCGATTTCCTGGGCCTGCCCGATGACCCGATCATGCAGGCCGCAGTGCTCGCGGCGGCGGCGGGTAACTTCGCCGCCGAGACCGTGCGGCAACGGGTGCCCGGCGCCACGTGGGCGCAGGAGCGGATCGGGGAGTTCACGCGGCGCCGCTACGCCGAGGCGCTCGGCAAGCTGGTTCGGCACGATCGCACCTACGCGCAACACATGCATGCGCCGGTGGAGCCCGCCGCTTGAATCCGCAGCGTGTCGCCCGGTTAGGGTGAGAACGTGCTGTTGAGTGACCGTGAGATTCGCAAGGCGCTCGAATCCGGGCGGCTAGGGGTGGACCCGTTCGATCCGGCGATGGTGCAGCCATCGAGTATCGATGTGCGGCTCGACCGCTTCTTCCGCGTGTTCGACAACAGCCGGTACACCCACATCGATCCGCAGCTACGCCAAGACGAGCTGACCTCGTTGGTGGAGAAGGACGTCGACGACGAACCGTTCGTGTTGCACCCGGGTGAGTTCGTGCTCGCCTCGACGTTCGAGTTGTTCTCCCTGCCCGACGACCTCGCGGGCAGGTTGGAGGGGAAGTCGTCGTTGGGGCGGCTCGGGTTGCTTACCCACTCGACGGCCGGGTTCATCGACCCGGGTTTCTCGGGGCACATCACGTTGGAGTTGTCGAACGTGGCGAACCTGCCCATCACGCTCTGGCCGGGCATGAAGATCGGGCAGCTGTGTCTGTTCCAGCTCACGAGTGCGGCCGAGTTCCCCTACGGTTCGGTGGAGGTCGGCTCGCGTTACCAGGGGCAGCGTGGACCCACACCCAGTCGGGCGTACAAGAACTTCGACCGGGTCGACACTCATCGCTGACCCGCAAGCGGTTGCAATACGAATCACCGACGAACAAATCACGGTTCAATAACTCACGCTTTGGTGGTAGCTTGCCGCCTTGTGGCTACCCCGAGCTCGCGAGTCCGGTCACTGTTGGTGATGGTCAGCGTGCTTGTGGGGGTGGCGGTCGCCGCCGGTGGTCACCTGTTCTGGTTCTCGCCGTCGAATGAGGACACGTCCCTCGCCCGGCAGTCCGCGTCCGATCTCGACATCGACCGGGACGCACAGCCGGGCGGCGGTGAAGTGGGAGCCGCGCCGCCGTCCACCACCGGTGAGGAAACGACGTCGACGACCTCCACCGCGAGCCCGACCACATCCGAAGCAGACCGGGAAGTCCCGCCGGAACCGAGCTCGTCCAGTGCCGCTTCGCCCAGTTCGGACAGCCCGACCACCGAGGTTGTCCCAACCGAGGACGCCGAGCCCACGAGGACGTCCGAGAGTCCGCCCTCGAATGTCGACGACCTCGCGGAGCAGGTGGTCGAGCTAGTCAACGCCGAACGTGCCGAAGCCGGATGCGGCCCTGTGCGAATGGACCACCGGCTGACCGACTCGGCCCAGGACCACAGCGACGACATGGCCGAGAACAACTACTTGTCGCACACCTCGCCCGATGGCACGACGTTCGACGAGCGGATCTCCGCCGCCGGATATCCGCGCCCGGCAGCGGAGAACATCGCCATGGGCATGGCCGGAGCCGAAGCGGTGATGGACGCCTGGATGGACTCCGAGGGACACCGCCGTAACATCGTGAACTGCGAGATCACCGCCATCGGTGTCGGTGTGAACTCCGACGGCTGGTATTGGACGCAGAACTTCGGTTACTGACCGGACGAGTTCGTCGTCGAAGCGGTCGGAATCGTCGAGGGAATGGCCCTGGCCACCACGGCTTCGGCGTCGACGCCGCGCGGCAGAGTCCCGAACGCGCCGCCCCAGTCGCCGCCGAGTCGGGAGGCGCAGAACGCGTCCGCGACGGCCTTGTCCCCGTGTCGCACCAGCAGCGATCCCTGGAGTACGAGCGCCAATCGCTCGACGAGCCGCCGCGCGCGGAACTCGATCTCGTCGTGGTCGCCCAGGTCGCGGCGCACCGACGTGATGGCCTCGTCGAGGCGCGAGTCCGCACCCCGGGCCGTTTCCACCTCGGCGAAGAAGGCTTCGACGGACTCCGGTTGTTTCGCCATCGCCCGCAACGTGTCGAGCGCCGTGACGTTGCCCGAACCCTCCCAAATGGACAGTAGCGGCGACTCGCGGAACAGCCTGGGCATACCGGACTCCTCCACGTATCCGTTGCCGCCCAGGCATTCGAGCGCTTCGGCGGCGTGTGCGGGAGAGCGTTTGCACACCCAGTACTTCGACACGGACAGAGCGAACCTGCGGAACGCGGCCTCCCGGTGATCGCCCGCGGTGGCCCGGTCGGTGGCGCCGGCCAGCCGTAGCGCGACGGTGGTGGCCGCCTCGGCCTCCACGGCGAGATCGGCGAGCACGTTCGTCATGAGCGGCTGCCGCGCGAGCGGAGTCCCGAACGCCGAACGGTGCGTCGTGTGGTGCACGGCGCGCACGGTGCCGTACCGCATGGCGGCGGCGGTACCGATGACACAGTCGAGGCGCGTGTTGTTGACCATCTCGATGATGGTGCGCACACCCCGACCCTCCTCGCCGACGAGCCAGCCGACGGCACCGTCGTATTCGACCTCGGCGGAGGCGTTGGAGCGGTTACCCAGCTTGTCCTTGAGTCGCTGTAGGTGGATGGCGTTGCGGGTGCCGTCGGGCAGCACGCGGGGCAGCAGGAAGCACGACAGTCCGCCCGGTGACTGTGCGAGCGTGAGGAACACGTCGGACATCGGGGCCGAGGTGAACCACTTGTGGCCGGTCAGCCGGTAGGTGCCGTCCTCCGTCGGTACGGCGCGGGTGGTGTTGGCGCGGACGTCGGAACCGCCCTGCTTCTCCGTCATGGACATGCCCGCGATCAGCCCGCGCTTGGTGGTGGGCACGCGCAGTCCGAAGTCGTAGTGCGGGGCCGCGAGCAGCGGCTCGTAGATCGCGGCGAGGTCGGTGTTGTAGCGCAGGGCGGGCACGGCCGAGTAGGTCATCGAGATCGGACACGTGTGTCCGGCCTCGACCTGGCTCCACACGTAGAACTTCGCCGCGCGGGCCACGTGCGCACCGGGCCGGTCGTGTCGCCACGGGGCCGCGTGCAGACCGTGCGAGACGGCGGTCGCCATCAGGTCGTGCCAGTGCGGGTGGAACTCGACCTCGTCGATGCGCCTGCCCACGTTGTCGTGCGTGCGTAGGGTCGGCGGGTTCTCGTTGACGAGCCTGCCCCACTCCTGGGCCCGCTCACCGCCGGCCAGGATTCCGAGGTCACGTACCTCAGCCTCGGCCCAGTCGGCTCCCTCTCTGCGTAGTCCCTCCAGCAGCGCGGGGTCGTCGGCGACGTCGTAGTCGACCAGCGGCGGTACCTGGTTGGTCACCTCGTGGGTGGGCGGCATCGCGAGCTCCTAACGCGCGTCGGCGAACAACGGCGAACAACGGCAAGGAGTGAAGCACCGATGTCGCGGCACGGGCAAGGACGCGTGGAGCGGGGTAGCGGGTCCGGCCCACCCACCGTCGGGAAGGTCGTCGGGGCCACTTCATCGGCCTACCGGCCTGTGTACTCGTGGCCTGTTGCCAACGGTGTCCTTCGCGGATCGGTACCGCCGACGGTCAGAGTTGGTCAAAGTTTCTGCAGACCCGCCAGGACGCGGTGCATGAGCTGACGGTCGGGCCTGCCGTCGGTCGTCTGCGGTGCGTCGTGGATGCGCACGAAACCCGTGTCGGCGAGATCGCTGATCAGCACCCTGGCCACCCCGAGGGGGACCTCCAGGTAGGCGGCGATCTCGGCGACCGACCTCGGCTGGGCGCACACCTGTCCGACCTTGCGGTACTCGGCGTTCTTATGCAGGTGCCACTGGGCGTTCGGCGTGGCCGAGACCAGTGTTTCGATGGCGAGGTCGGGACGGGCGTGGGTGCGGCCCTTCGTCAGCACGTACGGGCGGGCCCGAAGCTGCCTCGTCGTGAGTTCGTCGGAATCGTCCTCGGCGAACGTGTCGCGCGGGGACATCACCACTCGTTCGGGCCTGGGGTGTCGCCGTGGGGACTGTGACCTGGCGTCGGCGGGTTCGGAGACACCGCCGCCCGGCGCGTTCACGGAACCTCCGTCCTGCATATCGCCTGCCTCAACCTCGCCTCGGGAGAGCTGTCCACGAGGTCGTCATGCTAGCCGGGAACCAGGCGCCGAAAGGCGGGATCGCTAGTCGAAAGTCTCGAAAACCACGAGAGTCTCGACTCGATCCCGCCGATCGGTTACTTTTTGTCCTCGTCTGGTTGCACAGTGCCAGTACCGACCTCGTCCGTGGGCACATCGGCCCGGCCGTCGGCTTCCGCCTCGCCGCCGGACGCGGCCACCGTCGCCCCCACCGGCTGTCCCCGCTTGACGGCCGACAGCAGCAGCTGCGCGACGTCGACGACCTCGACGTTCTCGGACGCCTGGCCGTCGTTCTGGCGGGCGGTCACGCCGTCGGTGAGCATCACGCGGCAGAACGGGCAGCCCGTCGCGATCTTCGACGGCGCGGTGCCGAGAGCCTCGTCCACGCGCTCGACGTTGATGCGCTTGCCGATGCGCTCCTCCATCCACATGCGGGCACCACCGGCGCCACAGCACATCGACCGGTCGGCGTGCCTCGGCATCTCCCGCAGCGACGCACCGGACGCGCCGACGAGCTCACGCGGCGCCTCGTACACCTTGTTGTGCCGACCCAGGTAGCAGGGGTCGTGGTAGGTGACGTCCTCGGCGATCGGTGCCACCGGGGTGAGCCGCTTCTCGCGGACGAGCCGGTTGAGCAGCTGGGTGTGGTGCACGACCTCGTAGGTGCCGCCGAGTTCCGGGTACTCGTTGGCCAACGTGTTGAAGCAGTGCGCACACGTGACGACGATCTTGCGCTTGGCGGGCTCGACGCCTTCGAACACCGAGTTCAGGACCTCGACGTTCTGCTGCGCCAACATCTGGAAGACGAACTCGTTACCCGCGCGGCGGGCCGGGTCACCGGTGCAGGTCTCCTCGGGGCCGAGCACCGTGTATTTCACGCCCGCGATGTGCAGCAGCTCCGCCACGGCGCGCGTGGTCTTCTTGGCGCGGTCCTCGAACGCACCGGCGCAGCCGACCCAGAACAGGTACTCGGCGTCGCCCAGTTCACCGTCGAAGACGGGCACCTCGAAGTCGAGGTCCTCGGTCCAGGCCAGCCGGTCCTTGGCGTTTTGACCCCACGGGTTGCCCTTGTTCTCCAGGTTCTTGAACATCCCGTTCAACTCGCTCGGGAAGTTCGACTCGATCATCACCTGGTAGCGGCGCATGTCGACGATGTGGTCGACGTGCTCGATGTCCACGGGGCACTGCTCGACGCACGCACCGCACGTGGTGCACGACCACAGCACCTCGGGGTCGATCACGCCGTTCTCTTCGCCGGTGCCGACGAGAGGACGCTCGGCCTCGGCCAGCGCGAGCACGTCGATGCCCGCGTACGGGTTGTCGCCGGTGAGTCCGACCTCCTCGCCGGTGACGTCCTTCTTGCCGCCCGCGAGCAGGTACGGCGCCTTGGCGTAGGCGTGGTCGCGCAGCTGCGTGATGACGAGCTTGGGCGACAGCGGCTTACCGGTGTTCCACGCCGGGCACTGCGATTGGCAACGACCGCACTCGGTGCAGGTGGAGAAGTCCAGCCAGCCCTTCCAGGTGAAGTCCTCGATCTTGCCGGCGCCGAAGACGTCCTCCTCGGGGTCGGCTTCCTCGAAGTCGAGCGGCTTGCCGTCGCTCATCATCGGCTTCAACCGGCCCAGGGCGACGTCGCCGTCGTCCTCCCGCTTGAAGTAGATGTTGAAGAACGCGCTGAACCGGTGCCAGGCGATGCCCATGGTGAGGGTGCGGCCGACGACCAG
>JAJYTH010000045.1 GCA_021793175.1 Actinomycetes bacterium | reverse complement strand
ATGCTTCGCACCCGTTCCACCGGGTCCGCCGAGCGGAAGTGACCACGGGGGACTCGTTTCCGAGCGGGGCGGTCAGGTCGAGTGCCGCCACATCTTCGCGTACCGACCGTCGGCGGCCAGCAGTTCTTCGTGCCCGCCCTGTTCGACGATGCGGCCGTGGTCCAACACCACAATCACGTCGGCGCGCGCGGCGGTGGCCAGGCGGTGTGCGACCACGAACGTGGTGCGAGTCGAGGTCAACCGGTCGGTGGCGCGGAGTACGGCGGACTCGGTGGCCGGGTCGAGCGCCGCGGTCGCCTCGTCCAACAGCAGCACGTCGGGGTCCACCAGTTCCGCGCGCGCCAGCGACACGAGTTGACGCTGCCCGGCCGACAACGAGCGGCCCCGTTCACCGACCTGTTGGTGGAAGCCGTTGGGCAGGGCCGCGATGGCGTCGAGCGCTCCCACACGGCGCACGGCGGCCTCCACCTCGGCGTCGGTGGCGTCGGGACGTCCGTAGCGCACGTTGTCGGCCACCGTGCCGGTGAACAGATGCGATTCCTGCGGCACCACCCCGACCCGTCCGCGCAGGGCATCCAGGTCGTAGTCACGCACGTCCACACCGTCGATGCACACCCGTCCCCGGGTGACGTCGTAGAACCGCGCGATCAGCTTGACCACCGTGGACTTCCCCGCCCCCGTCGCGCCCACCAGCGCCACGGTCGTGCCCGGGGCCACGTGCAGGCTGACACCGTCCAGCGCGGGAGTCTCGGAGCCCGGGTAGTGGAAGTCGACGTCCACCAACTCCACCTCGCCGCGCAGCCGCGGCGGCACCGGCACCGGGTGTTCCGGCGCGGGCACCGAGGTCGGCGTGCGCAGCAGGTCGCCGATGCGACGCAGACCCACCTTGGCCTGCTGGTAGGCGTCGAAGACGCTGGACAACTGCTGGACCGGGGTGAAGAACAGCCCCAGGTACAACAAAAACGCCATGAGCACCCCGACGCTCAACGTGCCCTCGGCGACCCGGTGGGCGCCGACCACCAACACGATGGCCTCCGCGACCCCGGACAACAGGGTCACGAACGGGAAGTACGTCGCCACGTACCGCTGGGCGCGTAGCCGGGAACGTCGGTAGGCGTCGCTGCGGGAGGCGAACTGTTCGGCCGACCGCTGCTCGCGCGTGTACGCCTGGGCGACGCGCAGGCCGGAGACGTTCTCCTGCATGTCGGCGTTCACGGTGCTCACGCGTTCCCTGGCCTCGGTGTAGGCGGACGAGGCGCGGCGGCGGAACAGCACCGTGGCCACCACCAGCACCGGCAGCACCGCGAACGCGGACAACGCCAGTTCGACGTCGGTGACCAACAGCGCCACGCCGATCCCCGTGAGCGTGAGCACGCTGATGACCGCAGTGGCGAGTCCCGTCTGCAAAAACGACGACAGCGCATCCACGTCGGTGGTCATGCGCGTCATGATCCGGCCGGCGAGTTCGCGCTCGTAGTAGTCGAGGCCGAGCCGTTGCAGGTGGGAGTAGCTGCGCACGCGCAACGTGTAGAGCACAGACTCACCGGTGCGCGCCGTCAACCGGGTCTGCGCGAACACGGCGAGCCAGTTGATCGCGACCACCAGGACACCCGCGCCCGCCGCGAGCCACACCACGGACTCCACGCCCTGCCGGACGCCGCCGTCCACACCACGTTCGTAGAGAGCGGGTATCGCGATGGTGGCGAGCGCATCGACGGCCACGAGCGCCACCACGGTCGCCAGCAGTGCGCGCACCGGGCGTAACAGGCCGCGTAGCCGGAAGTTCGGGTCGGGGGCGGTGGGGTCCTCCCCGTCCAACTTCGGCTCTCCCGTCGCCGCGGGCAGTTTGCGCACGCGCTCCAACAGCTCCGGCGTGGGTGGCAGATCCAGCGCCGCGCGAGAGCCCGGTCCGCCCGTCGTGGTCCTGGCCGTTGTGGATACGGTGCGAACGGTTCCGTCGTCTTCGCTGTCTTCGCTGTCCTCGCTGTCCTCGTCGGTCCGCGGCCACAGCCGCGGCGTGATGCCCGTGGCGTCGGGGGTGAGGTCGCCGCCGTGGCGGTGGAGTTCGTCGACGTCGTCGTCGGGGCCCGACACCAGGTCACGGAACAGGTCGCAACGTTGCTGCAGCTCCTCGAAGGTGCCGACGTCCACGACCCGACCTCCGTCGAGCACCGCGATGCGGTCGGCGAGTGCGAGCGTGGAGCGGCGGTGCGCGATGAGGATGGTGGTCCTGGACCGCGTGACACTGCGAAGCGTGTCGTGGATCGCGGCTTCGGTGACCGTGTCCACCGCCGAGGTCGCGTCGTCGAGCACCAGCACGCGGGGATCGGTGAGCAGGGCGCGGGCCAGACCGAGCCGCTGGCGCTGCCCGCCCGACAACGTGAGTCCGCGCTCGCCCACCTGAGTGTCGTAGCCGTCGGGCAGGGCGCTGATGAACCCGTGCGCCTCCGCCGCCTTCGCCGCGGCCACGACCTCGTCGTCGCTCGCGTCCGGCCTGCCGTAGGCGATGTTGTCCCGCACCGAGGTCGAGAACAGGAACGCTTCCTCGAACACCACCCCCACCGTGCGGCGCAGGTCGTTCAGGGAGAGGTCGCGCACGTCCACGTCCCCGACCCGGACGGACCCGGAATGCGGGTCGTAGAAGCGGGGCAGCAGCAACGAGATCGTCGACTTGCCTGATCCGGCCGTGCCCACCAGGGCCATGGTCTCGCCGGGCTGCACCTTCAACGACAGGCCGTCCAGTACGGGCTCGGTGCGCAGGTAGCCGAAGCGGACATCGTCGAACTCCACGCCGAGCGGACCGTCCGGCACCGGCACCGGCCGTTCGGGGTCGACCACCTCGGGCTGGGCGTCGACCAGCTCGTGGACCCGTTCCACGCCCGCACGCGTGAGTTGTGCCTGCACCACGAGGCTCGCGAGCATCCGCGCGGGACCCACCAGGGCCGAGACATAGGTGGCGAAGGCCAAGAACGTGCCGAGACTGATGTGACCGCGCAAAGCGAGGACACCACCGATCGCCAGCACGGCCACCTGTCCCGCCGCGGGCAGCGCCGACGTCGTGGCCACCGGCACCGCCGCCAGCCGGGCCGCCCGCAACCGCTCGGCGTAGAGCTTGCGGGCGGTGTCCGACAGCGTGGCGACCTCTCGGGCGGACTGCCCGAAACCCTTCACCACCCGCACACCCGTGACGGTCTCCTCGACCTGCTGGGCGACGTCGGCGGCGCGCTGCTGAGCCGACCACGTGGCCGGGAAAAGGCGTTTGCGGCTCACGGCGAGCACCACGCCGACAGCGGGCGCCACCACCAACGCGATGAGCGTGAGCAGCGGAGACATCCACAGCATCGCGCCGAGAGCGAGCAGGGCGAACACCACCGACCCCGCCGACAACGGCACCTGCATGAGGAATCCCGTCACCAACTGCAGGTCGGTGATGGCCCGGGAGACGATCTGGCCGGTCTTCAGCGAATCCTGCGTGCCACCGTCGAGACGCGACACGGAGGCGAACACGTCCCGACGCAGGTCGTGCTGGACATCGAGGGCGAGCTTGCCGCCGAGGTAACGACGGGCGAACGCGCTACCGAACGACAGCAGGCTCAAACCGACCAGTGCAGCCACCAACACCCCGAGTCGCCCGGTGTCCCCGGCCACGGCGTCGTCCACCACGGAACGCACGAGCAGGGGAGCGGCGGCCTGCAACCCCGTCCCCACGATGGCGGCCGACAGCGCCAGCACCACCAACACGGGATGCCGCCAGCAGGCCGCGGCCAGCCGCCTGATCCAACCGGGACTACGAGAGGGGTCGTGGGTGGTCGACGGTGTCGGTGTCTCGTTCTCCACTCACGACCCCTCTTCCGTGTCAGGTGATGTCGCGTTTCTGGTTGGCCGCCCACCCCGCTCCGAAGAACAGCATGGTCCATCCCAGGAAAATCAGCGCGGAGGCCCACCACGAGAACGCGCCCGGCGCACCGGCGAAGAACTGCATGCTCCACTGCAGGCCTTCGTTGATCTCGTTGTGATACACGTTCAGCGACGAGCCGATGGCGCCGAACGCCTCCGCACCGACAGCGCCGACGATGCCGTTGAGCGCGCCGTTGGGCAGCACGCCGCCCAGCCAGTCCAGACCGGCGGCGAAGCCCACGATCACCAGGATGTGTTCCACCAGCAGCATCCAGATGCACAGGAACACCGTGGGACCCGCCACGCTGTTCCACACCGCGCCGAGCCCGACCCCGAACAACGTGCCGAGCACGGCGGCCAGCAGGCCCGCGCCCGCGATGCCGAGCCACTGGCCGGCGGAGGGCAGGCCTCCACCGTCCACGGTCAGTACCGTGCCGATACTGGCCGCGGCCACCACGACGACGCCGTAGACCAGGCCCCACACGATGTAGGTGATCATCTTCGCCGAGAGTGCGGAGCCGCGGTTCGGCGCGGTGAGGAACGTGGTGCTGATCGTCTTTCGAGTGTATTCGCCCGCCAGCGCCGACACCCCGAACAACACGGCGAAGAACACACCTATGTTGACGGCGCGTCCCAGCGCCAACAGACCCACCGGCAGCGTGTCGATGTCCAGGCCGAGAGCCCTGGCGAGGTCTTCCGCGTCACTGCCGAGGAAGTCCCTGAAGTCGTTGACGGTGCTGCCCCAGCTCAGCGCGAACAGCAGCGCGATCCCGAACGCGGGGATGGCCAACCCCCACCACAGGTTGAGGCTGAGCGTCTTGCGGAACTCCGCCTTGATCAGGTTGCCCATCACTGCTGCTGACCTCCCCAGCCCTGGTTCGGCTGCGGTCCTTGACCGGGTTGCTGGTAGTTCTGCTGGTACGGCTGCTGCGGATACTGCTGGCCGGGGTGTTGCTGGTACGGCTGCGGTGGCTGTTGGTATTGAGACTGGTATTGAGACGGCGCACCACCCCACGCCCCCTGGGGCTGTCCGGGCAGGGGTGCTCCGCTGTACTGCGGTGTGGTGAGCTGGAAGAACAGCTGCTCCAGGTCGGCCTTCTGCTCCTCGATGCCGTACACGGCGACGCCCGCCTTCGCGGCGATGTCACCGATCTGCTGCACGGTGGAGTCGGTGACGGTCACGCGGCCGTCCGCGGTGGGCTCCACCTTGTCGACACCGGCTTCCCGTAACGCCGTCACGAGCGCGGGCGCGTCGGCGGGTTGCACGAGGACCCGGGGCCGTTGGCTTTGGCGCAGATTCTCCAGGGGACCGTAGTAGCGAGTCGTTCCCGCACTGACGATCACGACCTGGTCGATGGTCTGCTCGACCTCGGACAGCAGATGGCTCGACACCAGCACGGTGCGTCCTTGAGCGGCGAACGAACGCAGGAAGTTCCGCAACCACGCGATGCCCTCGGGGTCGAGGCCGTTCGCGGGCTCGTCGAGCACCAGCACCTGCGGGTCGCCCAGCAGGGCGGTGGCGAGGGCCAGACGCTGCCGCATGCCCAGGGAGAAGTCGCCCGCCTTCCGATCCGCCGCGGGGGCGAGTCCCACCAGTCCCAGAAGCTCGTCGACCCGCTGGTCGGGGACGCCGATGGCCGCCGCGTACACGCGAAGGTGGTTCCGTGCCGTCCGCTTCGGGTGGAAACTGCCGTTGTCCAGCACCGAGCCGACGACACGTGCGGGGTTACCGAGCTCGTGGTGCCGCCTGCCGTTGATGGTCGCCGTGCCCGCCGTGGGCGTGACGAGCCCGAGCAGCATCCGCAGTGTCGTCGTCTTGCCGGCACCGTTCGGCCCGAGGAAGCCGGTCACACTGCCGGGCTCCACGGTGAAGCTGAGGTTCTGCACCGCAGTGACGGCGCCGAACTGTTTGGTGAGGTTCTGCACCGCGATGCGGCCGCTGCCGTCGTGCATGCTGCCCTCTATTCCTCATGAGCGTGCGTTTGGCATGTGAGCTGGGGTCATCCTGCCGTACCGGAGGCTCGGTCGATCACCCGGATGGGCCTGGTTGTGGCCGGGCTCGGTTACGCGGAGCGATCAATTTCGCAATACGCGCCAATGCGTACATCGAGGCCAGAGGGGCCGAAGGGGAGAAATCGACTCCGACTGGGCCATGTGGGTGAAGAAAGAACTTGTGTGACTCGCCGACCCCGAGCGGCGAAGTCGGAAGTTATTGCCTAAGCTGGGTATTGGCGGCCCGCTCCCGGTGACCCCCAGGCTGGTAGAGCGGGCCGCCCCTTCTTCTCCCCCAATGCTCGTTCCGGGCCGAGCGCCGGACAGGTACTGATCGACGTGGTATACGCGAACGTGACGTTCGTCGAGACCAGATCCGGCGCGGTGCATTCAGCCCGTCCGGGGGTGAACCGCCGTTGGTGCCCGGCAACGGAGTCGGCGGGGTGGTGACCCGGGTGGGCGCCGCGGTGGACACCGATCTTATGGGCACCCGGGTGGTCGCGAGTCTCACCGGCTCGGGTGGTTACGCGGAACAGGTGGTCATCGACGCCGAGGCGGCGCTGCCGGTGCCGGACGGCGTCGATCTCGACGAAGCGGTCGCGGTGCTCGCCGACGGCCGGACAGCCGCGCTACTCCTCGCCGAGGCGCAGGTGCGGCGGGGCGACCGTGTGCTAGTGGAAGCCGCCGGAGGCGGTGTCGGCAGCCTGCTGGTGCAGCTCGCGCGGAACGCGGGAGCCACGGTGGTCGCGGCGGCGGGCGGACGACACAAAAGAGAGCTCGCCGCCGACCTCGGAGCCGACGTGACGATCGACTACCGCGAGCCGGATTGGGCCGACGAGGTACGCCGCCGCGTCGGCGAGGTGGACGTGGTTTTCGACGCCGTCGGCGGTGACATCGGTGGGCCGCGTTCGAACTGATACGCCGAGGCGGGCGGATGCTCGTGTTCGGCGCCGCGAGTGGCGTGTGGACGGAGGTCTCCGACGAACTGGCCGCCGAACGCGACATCACCGTGGTGATCGGTGCGCACGCGGAGCCGCCCACGTTACGGGAATACGCGCGGCAGGCTCTGACCGAGGTCGCGGAGGGCAGGCTGCGGCCTGTGATCGGACAACGATTCCCGTTGGATCAGGCCAGCGAGGCGCACGCGGCCATCGAGGCTCGGCGGACCGTGGGAAAAACCTTGCTGGAAATACGGTGAGGCGACGAGCGACACGCGCGAAATCGTCCTGCCGACTCGGAAGAGCTGGCCGTTCTCCGCCGGGAAGAACGTCAAACGGCCGCGTGCAACGCCCCCAACGCGAGATCGGTGAGCAGGTCGGCGAGTTCGTCATCCGGCAGGTGACGGCTGTGCGGCGTGGAGTTCATCAAACCGAACACGGCATGCGCGGCCGAGCGCGCGCGGGTGTCGTCCAATTCCGGAATCGCTTCCCTCAAGGCCGCCACCCACACCTCGACATATCGACGTTGGAGCGCCCGAACCTCCTTACGATCGGGCTCGGACAGGTTGGCGAGGTTACGTTCCTGCACTGTGATCAACGCGGGCTGGGACAGCGCGAAATCGACATGGAACCGCACCAGCCCGGTGAGTACCTCCTCGGGTGAGCCGCCTTCGTCGACCCGTGCCCTACCGCCCTCGAGCAGGTACCGGCTGATCGATGTCAGCATTTCTCCCAACATGGCGTCCTTGCTGCGGAAGTGCCGGTACAGCGCCGGGCCGGAGATACCCACGGCAGCGCCGATCTCGTCGATGCCGACGCCGTGGAATCCGTGACGTGCGAACAACTCCGCGGCAGCGGCCAGTATCTGGTCGCGGCGGGTCGTCTTCTCGCCACGGACAAGCGGGGAACCCGAGGACACACCACCATTCTAGCGGGCGGGTTAGCGAAAGCTAACGACACTGCTGACTTCTGGTGTAGTCCACTTGGGCCAACTCTTCTCCGCACCCTTCTTTGTCACCCGTTCCCCTGGTAAGGATCTTTGCGGTCAATGGTTGACGAAAGGGTGCGGCATGAGGGTGCGGGCTCGACGATTATTTGCAGGGTTAGGGGTTTTCGTTCTCGCGTTGGTGGGAGGCGCCGTCACGGCGACCGCCGCACCCGCCGGCGAGAATTACGTCGCTCTCGGCGATTCCTATTCATCCGGCGTCGGCGCGGGATCATACGGCGACTCGGGTGATTGCAGGCGCAGCGCCAACGCCTATCCACAGTTGTGGGCGGATTCCCATTCGGTGGCGAGCTTCGAGTTCGTCGCCTGTTCCGGTGCCGTGACATCCGACGTCATCAACCAGGCTTCGGCCGTGGACGAGAACACCACGTTCATCACCGTGTCCGTGGGCGGCAACGACGCCGGCTTCGCCGACGTGATGGTCGACTGCACGGTCGGCTCGGACAGCGCGTGCGTGGACCGCGTGGAGGAGGCCAAGCAGTTCGCCACGAGCACGCTTCCCGGCAGGCTCGACAACGTGTACGAGACGTTGACCAGCCGTGCGCCCAACGCGGAGATCATCGTGCTGGGCTACCCCCGGTTCTACGAGATCGGTGGCTCGTGCAAGGTGGGGTTGAGTGACGCCAAGCGTTCGGCCATCAACTCGGGTGCCGACACGCTGGCCCAGGTCACGGCCGAGCGCGCGGCGGCGTGGGGATTGACGTTCGTCGACGTTCGCGATGCTTTCAGCGGACACGAGATCTGCGCTGACGGTGACTGGTGGCTGCACAGCCTGACCTGGCCCGTCGTGGAGTCGTACCACCCGACCGTCGACGGTCAGCGGCTCGGCTACCTCTCCGCCCTGGAGAGCGTCACCGGCTGAAGCCCTCTCCCGACAACCCACCACGCTGCGGCCGCCGACCCGACAGGGCCAGCGGCCGCAGTCGTGTCCGCAGGCTGTGTCGTCGTGTCCGCAGGTCCTGTCGTCGTGTCCGCAAGTCCTGTATGGGTGAACGGCGGAGGTGGGGTAGGGCGGTGCCGCTTTCGCGTGAGTTCCTGGCGTAGCCGCACGAATTGCGAATACGACTACGCGAATTGCGGACACAGCTACCGGGCACAACTACGCAGTCTGCGGACACGGCTACGCAGTCTGCGAACGCAGCTACGCAACCTGCGGACACGAGGTTCTGGGTTTTCTGGACACATGGGTTAGTGGGTACTAACATCACATTTGGAGTTAACGGATGCTAACTTGGTGGTGTGATGGACACTCCCGCTCTCGCCAGTGCTGTCGATACCCGCAGTGAGTCGTACGCCCGCAATGTCGAGCACCACACCGAGTTGGTGGCCGATCTCCGTGAGCGGTTGGCCACCGTGCGGCAGGGCGGCCCGGAGAAGGCGCGCATCAAGCACGTCGAGCGGGGCAAACTGCTGCCACGTGACCGTGTCGACGCGCTGCTCGACCCCGGTTCCCCGTTCCTGGAGCTGTCTCCGCTGGCCGCGAACGGCCTCTACGACGACGAGGCACCCAGCGCCGGGATCATCACAGGTGTCGGCCGTGTCTCGGGCCGAGAGTGCGTCATCGTCGCCAACGACGCCACCGTCAAGGGCGGCACGTACTACCCGATGACGGTGAAGAAGCACCTGCGCGCGCAGGAAGTGGCCCTGCACAACAATCTGCCGTGCCTGTACCTCGTCGACTCGGGTGGCGCGTTCCTGCCGCACCAGGACGAGGTGTTCCCCGATCGGGAGCATTTCGGCCGCATCTTCTACAACCAGGCCACGATGTCGGCGCGGGGCATTCCGCAGATCGCCGCGGTCCTCGGTTCCTGCACGGCCGGGGGCGCGTACGTGCCCGCGATGAGCGACGAGGCCGTGATCGTCCGGAATCAGGGCACGATCTTCCTCGGCGGTCCTCCGCTGGTGAAGGCCGCCACGGGTGAGGTCGTGACGGCCGAGGAGCTCGGTGGCGGTGACGTGCACGCACGGCAGTCCGGGGTGACCGACCACCTCGCCGCGGACGACGCCGACGCGCTGCGCACCGTGCGGTCCATCGTCTCCACTCTCGGTCCGCGTGCTCCTCGCCCGTGGGAGGTGGCTCCCACCGAGGAACCCGCTGTCGATCCCGGCGAGTTGTACGGGGTGGTCCCCGCCGATCCCCGCACGCCCTACGACGTGCGCGAGGTGATCGCCCGCATCGTCGACGGCAGCCGGTTCACGGAGTTCAAGAAGGAGTACGGTGCCACGCTCGTCACCGGTTTCGCGCGTATCCACGGCCATCCGGTGGGCATCATCGCCAACAACGGAGTGTTGTTCTCGGAATCGGCGATGAAGGGCGCGCACTTCATCGAGTTGTGCGACCGGCGATCGGTGCCGCTGGTGTTCCTGCAGAACATCACGGGTTTCATGGTGGGCCGCGACTACGAGGCGGGCGGTATCGCCAAGCACGGCGCGAAGATGGTCACCGCCGTGGCGTGTGCCCGGGTGCCGAAGTTCACCGTGATCATCGGTGGGTCGTTCGGCGCGGGGAACTACTCGATGTGCGGTCGTGCGTACTCGCCTCGGTTCCTGTGGATGTGGCCCAATGCGCGGATCTCGGTGATGGGCGGTGAGCAGGCCGCGTCGGTGCTGGCGACGGTGCGCAGGGACGGCCTGGAGGCGCGGGGCCAGGAGTGGTCGGCTGAAGAGGAGGAAGCGTTCAAGGAGCCCATCCGCGCGCAGTACGAGCGGCAAGGCAATCCATATTACTCGACGGCGCGGTTGTGGGACGACGGTGTGATCGATCCGTTGGATACCCGCATGGTGTTGGGGCTGGCGTTGTCCGCCGCCGCGAACGCGCCACTGGAACCGGTGAACTACGGCGTCTTCAGGATGTGATGGGCATGTTCGACACCGTGTTGGTCGCCAACCGTGGTGAGATCGCCGTGCGGGTCATCGCGACGTTGCGGCGCCTGGGTATCCGGTCGGTGGCCGTCTACAGCGATGCCGACGCCGACGCGCGGCATGTGGCGGAGGCCGATATCGCGCGTCGGGTGGGGCCCGCGGACGCGGCATGGAGTTACCTGTCCATTCCGGACATCATTGCCGCGGCGGTGGAGACCGGTGCGCAGGCTGTGCATCCGGGGTACGGCTTTCTGGCTGAGAACGCCGTGTTCGCCAAGGCGTGTGCGGAGACGGGCCTGGTGTTCATCGGCCCACCGGCGGCCGCCATCGAGGCGATGGGCGACAAGATCCGTGCGAAGGAGACGGTCTCGGCCGCCGGGGTGCCTGTGGTCCCGGGTGTCAACGATGTATCCGATGTGGACTCGATTGTGGCCGCCGCCGAGGGGATCGGGTATCCCGTGTTGCTGAAGCCGTCCGCGGGGGGCGGTGGCAAGGGGATGCGGCTGGTGCACACACCCGCTGAACTACCCGCTGCCGTGGAATCGGCGCAGCGGGAGGCGCGTGGTGCGTTCGGCGACGACCGGTTGTTGGTCGAACGGTTCGTCGTCGATCCGAGACACATCGAGATCCAGGTGCTCGCCGACACCCACGGCACCGTCGTGCATCTGGGTGAGCGGGAGTGCAGTCTGCAACGTCGGCACCAGAAGATCGTGGAAGAGGCCCCTTCGGTGGTGCTCGACGCCGATACCCGTGCCCGCATGGGGAAGGCGGCGGTGGAGGCGGCCCGTTCGGTGGGGTATGTCGGTGCGGGCACGGTAGAGTTCATCGTGTCGTCGTCCGCGCCCGACGAGTTCTTCTTCCTGGAGATGAACACCCGACTTCAGGTGGAACATCCGGTGACCGAGTTGGTGACCGGACTCGACCTGGTGGAGTGGCAGTTGCGGGTCGCGGCGGGGGAGCGGTTGACGCTGTCGCAAGACGACGTGCGGCTCGACGGACACGCCGTGGAGGCCCGGGTCTACGCCGAGGACCCGGAACGCGATTTCATGCCGACCGGTGGCACGGTGCTGAGTCTGCACGAGCCCTCCGGTGCGCATGTGCGGGTGGATTCGGGGTTGCGTCCCGGCACTGTGGTGGCGTCGCACTACGATCCGATGTTGGCGAAGGTGATCGTGTGGGGGCCGGACCGTGTCTCCGCGTTGCGTGGGCTCGACCGGGCGCTGGCCGACACGGCCGTCCTCGGGGTGCCGACGAACGTGCCGTTTTTGCGTGCTCTCGTGCGGCATCCCGATGTCGTGGCGGGGCGGCTCGACACCGGTTTGGTGGAGCGGGAGTTACTCACGCTGACCGACGGCGCCGAGTTCGAGGAGTTCTTCGTGGTCGCCGCTCTCGACCGGATGTCGGGACTGTGGCCCACTGGTGAGGTGGTGGATCCGTGGGAGGTACCCAACGGTTGGCGGCTGGGCGGCAGCGCCGGAGTGACGATGCGGCTGCGTGCGGGTGAGGCCGAAGCGCTCGTCCGGGTCGAGGGCGAGCCCGGATACGCACGGATCACTGTGGACGGTGGTGAGCCGATGGCCGTTTCCGCGGCTCGAAACGGTGCCGACCCCGCCGAAGTCTCGGTGCGGGTCGACGGTGAGTTCCGCCGATACCGTCGGGCGCAGGCACCCGACGGTGCCGTGTGGTACGCGCGGGAAGGCCGAGCTGTGGCGGTCAGTGAACGGCCGAACCTGCTCGCCTCGCACGCCGAGTCGGTGGATGCGGGACCCGTCACGAGTCCGATGCCGGGCACGGTGCTCGTGGTCGAGGTCGAGCCCGGCGACACGGTGAAGGCGGGAGAGCCGTTGCTGGTCGTCGAGGCGATGAAGATGGAACACACGATCACGGCGCCCGTCGACGGCGTCGTGAGTCGGTTGGATGTCCGCGTCGGCCAACAGGTCGCGCTGGATGAACCCCTGGCCCTGGTGACTCCGGAAGAAGGCACATCATGATCGATTTCAGGTTGGACGAGGAGTACGAGGACCTGCGCACCACCGTGCGCGACTTCGCGCGATCCGAGGTGGCTCCCGTGATCGGGGAGTTCTACGAGCGCGAGGAGTTCCCGTACGAGATCGTCGCTCGCATGGGCGAGATGGGATTGTTCGGCCTGCCGTTCCCGGAGGACTACGGCGGCATGGGCGGTGACTATTTCGCGCTGTGCCTGGCGTTGGAGGAGTTGGCGCGGGTCGACTCGTCGGTCGCGATCACCTTGGAGGCCGGGGTTTCGCTCGGGGCGATGCCGCTCTACCGGTTCGGCACCGAGGAACAGAAACGTGAGTGGCTGCCCGCTCTGTGCGAGGGACGGGCGCTGGGCGCGTTCGGGTTGACCGAACCCGGCGGTGGTTCGGACGCCTCGGCCACGCGGACCACCGCGACGTTGGAGAACGGGGAGTGGGTGATCAACGGCAGCAAGTCGTTCATCACCAACTCGGGCACCGACATCACCCGGTTGGTCACGGTGACGGCCGTGACGGGGCGCAAACCCGACGGGGGCAAGGAGATCTCCGCCATCATCGTGCCGTCGGGCACCCCGGGTTTCACGGTGCAACCGAAGTATTCGAAAGTCGGTTGGAACGCCTCCGACACGCACGGGTTGACCTTCGACGACTGCCGAGTCCCCGAGGAGAATCTGCTCGGACAGCGCGGCCGGGGCTACGCGCAGTTCTTGTCCATTCTGGACGAAGGTCGGGTCGCCATCGCCGCGTTGTCGGTGGGGTTGGCGCAGGGCTGCGTGGACGAGTGTCTGCGCTACGTCAAGGAGCGGGAGGCGTTCGGGCGCAAGATCGGCGAGTACCAGGCCATCCAATTCAAGATCGCCGACATGGAGCTTCGCGCGCACACGGCGCGCCTGGCTTACTACCAGGCGGCGTCCAAGATGCTGCGCGGTGAGCGGTTCAAGAAGGAGGCCGCCATCGCGAAACTGGCGGCCTCCAACGCCGCGATGGACAACGCCCGCGACGCCACACAGATCTTCGGCGGTTACGGGTTCATGAACGAGTACCCGGTGGGCCGTTTCTACCGCGACGCCAAGATCCTCGAAGTCGGTGAGGGCACGAGCGAGGTGCAGCGCATGCTGATCGCGCGCGAATTGGGTGTGGCCGGCTGAAGCGGGCGCGGTCACGCCGCGCCAGGTCGTCGCGCAGGTCGACGGTTGGTTCGGCCAGGTGTGCGAAGACCGGCTGCCGTCGAAGTGACCGCGGTCGAGCGAGGAAAGGACGGGCTGTGCGACGGAAACCGTCACACAGCCGTCCTCTTCTCGGCTACTGACCCTGCCGCCGCAGCAGCTCGTCGAAGGGCACGAACTCCTCCTCGGGTTCGGTGGAGGCGGGTCGGCCGCTCAGGGCGTCGGCGAGCTCTCCCGCGGCCCGGTCGATGCGCTGGGACAGTTCCTTGGCGCCTTCACCGCCCCAGTCCTGCGACGATGCGTACACACCGGTGGGCATGACGACCGCACGTAGGTAGGCGAACAGGGGCCGCACGGCGTGTTCCAACGCCAGCGAGTGCCTCGGGGTGCCACCCGTGGCGGCGATGAGCACGGGTTTGCCGCGCAGCGCGGTGTTGTCCATGACGTCGAAGAACGACTTGAACAGCCCGCTGTAGGACGCCGTGAAGATCGGGGTGACGGCGATCAGGCCGTCGGACTTGGTCACCGCGTCGAGCTCCGTCGCCAATGCGGGAGGAGCGAACCCGGTGATGAAGTTGTCGGCGACGTCCCGCGCGTGGTCCCGCAGTTCCACGACGTGCGGTTCCACCGTGACACGGCGGGAAACGGCTTCGGTCAGCCGGTCCGCGAGCAGTCGGGTGGAGGACGGATTGGTGAGTCCGGCCGTCACGACGGCCAACTTGTGTGCGCTCATGCTCACCTCGCGCTCGTGTTCTCGTCGGCGGAATCCTGCTTCGCCCGCAGGGATTCGTGGGTGGGCGCGTCGGACACACCCGGCGCTCGCAGCGCGGCGAACTCCTTACGCAGCACCGGCACGATCTCGCCGAGCATGTCGATCTGTTCCAGCACCGTTTTCAGCGGCAATCCGGCGTGGTCCATGAGGAACAGTTGTCGCTGGTAGTCACCGGCGTACTCTCGGAAACTCAACGTGCGGTCGATGACTTGCTGCGGGCTGCCCACGGTCAGTGGTGTCTGTTCGCTGAAGTCCTCCAGCGACGGTCCTCCACCGTAGACCGGGGCGTGGTCGAAGTACGGGCGGAACTCACGGACGGCGTCCTGCGAGTTCTTCCGCATGAACACTTGCCCACCGAGGCCGACGATCGCCTGGTGAGGTTCACCGTGGCCGTAGTGGGCGAACCGTTCGCGATACAGGGCGACCATCCGCTTCGTGTGCTCGGGCGGCCAGAAGATGTTGTTGTGGAAGAATCCGTCGCCGTAGTAGGCGGCCTGTTCGGCGATCTGAGGACTGCGGATGGATCCGTGCCACACGAACGGCGGCACGCCGTTGAGCGGGCGTGGGGTCGAGGTGAATCCCTGCAGCGGAGTGCGGAAACGTCCCTGCCAGTCGACGACGTCCTCACGCCACAGTTTGTGCAGCAGCGCGTAGTTCTCGACGGCCAGGGGGATGCCCTGGCGGATGTCCTGGCCGAACCACGGGTAGACGGGCGGGGTGTTGCCCCTGCCCAGCATGAGATCGACTCGCCCGTCGGCGAGGTGCTGCAACATCGCGAAGTCCTCGGCGATCTTCACCGGGTCGTTGGTGGTGATCAGGGTCGTCGAGGTCGACAGGATCAGCCGTTCGGTGCGGGCGGCGATGTAACCGAGCATGGTCGTCGGTGATGACGGCACGAACGGCGGGTTGTGGTGCTCGCCCGTGGCGAAGACGTCGAGGCCGACCTCCTCGGCCTTCAACGCGATTCGCACCATGGCCTTGATGCGTTCGTGTTCGGTGGGAGTCCGGCCCGTGGTGGGGTCGGTCGTGACGTCACCGACGGTGAAGATCCCGAATTGCATGTTGTCACCACGTTCGCAGGAGTAGTTGTGAGTTCAACTAAAACTGTAACGCGGAGCTGACAGCGCTATTCCCGTGAGCGAGCTCCCACAGGGAAGTCGCTGGTCACAGCCCCACTCCACCCGGGTGGCCGGTGATGTGGTCGGACCACCACCGACGTGGAAGGTCTCGCCATCCCGGCACAGGACCGTCGTGTGCGTTGCCACCCACATCGGTGCTTCGGGGTCGTGGAAGGAATACCCACCCAAGGGGCTCTGTTCCTGCCGGCATGCGAGCGATCATTCAGGAGCGATACGGCGGTCCCGAACAACTCACGCTGGCGGAGCGACCGGACCCCAAGGTAGCGCCCGGTGAGGTCCTCATCCGGGTGAAGGCGGCGGCGGTGAACCCGGTGGACTGGAAGATCGGCGCCGGGTACCTCGACCAAATCATGGAAGTGCAGTTCCCGATCATTCCGGGCTGGGACGTAGCGGGTGTCGTGGAGGCCGTCGGCCTGGACGTATATGACTACCGAGTGGGCGACGAGGTCATCGGCTACGCCCGCAAGGACTGGGTTTCCCAAGGCACGTACGCCGAACTCGTGGCCGCGAACGTACGGCTGATCGCACCCAAGCCGGCGTCTTTGGACTGGACACAGGCGGCGGGATTGCCGCTGGCCGGATTGACCGCGTACCAGTCGCTCGACCGGGTGCGGGTAGGCGAGGGCGACACGGTGCTCGTGCACGCCGCGGCCGGTGGGGTGGGCGCGTTCGCCACACAGCTCGCCGCTGTCCGGGGCGCCCGGGTGATCGGCACGGCCTCGGAACGCAACCATGACTTCCTGCGCCGACTCGGCGCCGAACCCGTCTCCTACGGAGAAGGACTGGTGGAAAGGGTGCGCGAGCTCGCGCCCGACGGTGTGGACGCCGCCGTGGACTGCGTCGGTGGCGAGTCGATCGACGCCTCACGGGAACTGTTGCAGGACATGTCGCGACTGGTGTCGACGATAGACCCGAAGGCCGAGGAGCTCGGCGGCGCGAGTATGTGGGTGCGGCCGAGCACCGATGACCTCGCCGAACTGTCGAGGCTGGCGGACGAAGGCAAGCTCGAAGTGAACGTCGACCGAGTGTTCCCGCTGGAAGAGGCCGCCGAGGCATGGCGTGTCAACCAGGAGGGTCGCACCCGAGGAAAAATCGCCCTGTCGGTGAGCTGACAGGCCACACGCGCCGTGTCCGCAGGGTGCAAGACCTGCGGACACGGCTGCCTGTGCTGCGGACACAGCTACGCAATCTGCGGACACAGCTATATAACTTGCGGACACGGTGTCACAGCCTGCGGACACGCCCGAATTCTGTCTTTTTCGGCTGCTCGTCTACTCATGGAATTCCGGCCGGTTTTCGTCGCTCCGTGGCGGGCCGGGCGACTTTCGACTCCTACGAAGCTCAGCACAATCGTGTTGCTTTTCGCGGGGCGCCGTGCTGATGATTATCGAGACGGGACCCGGGTGGGTGCGCTCGAATTCCGGGTGCTATGGGCCCCGGCTTCCGGGTTCGTCGGCCGTCGATGACCAGGTGATATTCCGGAGAAATAGAAGCCATATTCGCTGACTCTTTGCAAACGCGCAGGGGGTCGCTCGCTCGGGCGTTCGGCGGGTGTAGTCAACTGTTTGCCCAGCGCACACCCCTGCGCACGGGGCGCACCCTTGTGTGTCTGCGATCACACGAAACGCTCGGCGGGGGGCCTTTGGGGGCCACAAAAGGCGCTTCTACCTGGCTTTTTGCGGAAAGGTCACTGTCTTGAGGGCGCTTTGTGGAATGCTATTCCGGGCAAAAATAGTGATGCAGGTCACCGCCGGATGTGTGTTCCTCATTACTATCCGGTTCCAATCCGTTGCGTAAGCGACTAAGGGTATTCGTCGTTCGCTCTCCCGAAAGGGAGGGAAATAATAACGACATATGGCATGGAGATAATAGTTGTTTCAGCTGAGCGCAACGACTACCGTTCTCTTATTGGTCGGGTTCTATGGTCTCACGTTTATTTTGACTCGAACAATTAGAGAGAAAAAAGAGAACGTCGACGGCTTCATGGTCTCGAACAGTGCGATCGGTTTCGGGATCTCGGCTACGAGCATGACCGCCACCTGGGTGTGGGCGGCCTCGTTCTACGCGAGCTCCAGTTCGGGCTACACCTACGGTCTGTCGGGCCCCATCCACTACGGGCTCTGGGGTGCGCTCATGATCCTCTGCATCTACCCGTTCGGGCGGCGGTTCCGTGAGTTGGCCCCCCGTGCACACACTCTGGCCGAGTTGATGCGGGCCCGCCACGGAAAATCGAGCCAGCTGATTCTCGCGTTCTCCAACATCGCCGGCAGTATCATCAGCTTGACGGCGAACTTCACCGCGGCCGGTGCGCTGGTCGAAATCCTCACGCCGTTCGACTTCGTCCACGGTGTGTTGGCGGTGGCGGTCGGTGTGCTCGGCTACACGCTGTGGTCGGGCTTCCGTGCTTCGGTGCTGACCGACTATGCCCAGCTCGTGGCCATGATGTTGGCCGCGGCGATCATCATTCCGATGGTGTTCTTCGCCGCCGGTGGTACGAACGTGATCGACGAGGGCATGCTGAAGATCACGGACGAGCAGGCGAACTTCTTCTCCGGTACCGCGTTCCTGGAGCAGGGCGCCCCGTATCTGGCGGCGGTGCTGGCCTATGCGGTCGGCAACCAGACCATCGCGCAGCGTCTTTTCGCGGTGCGGCAGGACAAGATCAAGGCCACGTTCATCACGGCCACTCTTGGTTACGCCGGTACCGTGATCGGTCTCGGCATGATCGGCCTGGTGGCGTTGATGGTCGGCCTGCAGCCGATGGACGGCGACATGAACAACATCATCCCGCAGATGGCGTCGGACTACCTGCCCGCCTTCATGATCGGTGTGCTGTTCATCATGGTGATCGGCTCGCTGTCGTCCACCGCGGACGCCGACCTCGCGGCCCTGTCGTCGCTGGTGATGACCGACATCTACGGCCGGAACCTGGCCCGTAACAAGGTCAAGCCCGAGACGATGCTGATGATCGGCCGGATGACGATGGTCGGTGCCACGGCCATCGGCGTCATGATCGCCATGACGAAGTTCGACATCCTCGACCTGCTGGTGTTCATGGGTGGTCTGTGGGGCGCGCTGGTGTTCCCGGTCATCGTCAGCTGCTTCTGGGACCGGATCAGCAACCTGGCGTTCACCATGGCCGCGATCCTCGGTGTGGCGTTCTTCGTCGTGGCGCGTTTCGAGCTGCTGGAGCTGACCGGCATCGTCGGGATCGTGATGGAGGTCGCGGCGGCGATCGGTGCGGCAGTGGTGTTCGGGCTTATGGCGTTCGGCTTCCTCGGTAAGCGCGTCGGCCTCGGTGTCGCCGGAGTCACCTTCGTCGTTCTCACGCCGTTCATGGTCGGGTTCCTCCGGGACTACGAGACGCTACTCGGCGCGCTGGTCGCCTACGGGGTCAGCACGGTGACGTGTGTGCTGATCACCCTGCGCAACACCGAGCGATTCGACTTCTCGCTGATTAGCGAGCGGGTCACCGAGTTCCAGGGGCAGGACCAGGGACGGAGGCCGGAGCGCGGCGACGACGCCGTTCCCGCCCGCTGAGGACCGACGATAGGAAGGCCAATATGCAAACATTGCTCATCACGGCGTACATCCTGATGTGGCCGTTGCTCACCGCGATCATCCTCGCTGTGCTCACCCACGGTGTCGTCAAGGACTACCGCGAGGCGCGCAAGAAGGGCGCGACGGTCGTCTGATCAGGTCCTGACAGGACAGTAGAACTGAGAACAGGACTGGCGGAAAGCGAAGGCTGGGTCACGAGAACCACCGTGGCCCCGCCTTCGTTTTCTCCGTATCCCGTTTCGTCGTTTCCAGCGGTCGTGTCGGTGGGCAAGGGTGGCGTAGTCGGTGTGGTGTACGGAAAGCTCGCCGATAGGGTCCAAAGTAGACTGAATTGGGTTTTCTCGGGTGGGAAATCGAGCAGGAGACGCACTCCAGGCCGCAGCGCTGGTCTTATCGAGGCCTGGCCCCGTGAGTGAGACGGCTGCGTGGAGTTTTGGCGCACGTCATGCAGGGCGTCGGGCGCTGTCGGGGTAGCCAGTACTCCAGCAGATAATGTACGTTTTGTACATGGCTTCCGTGGAGATTCCCGTGACCGAGGCGCGCGCTCACATCAGCGATGTGACCAACCGCGCCGAGTATGGCGGTGAGATCATCTATCTCACTCGACACAACCGACGGGCGGCAGCTGTGGTGCCGGCGGAGGCCGCCGAGCTGCTGGAGAAGTTGGAGGACCTGGCCGATGTGGAGGAGGTTCGCCAGGTTCTGGCTACCGCCACCGACGAGGATTTCGTGCCCTTCCGCCGTCGTACTCGCCGCGAGGGCTGAGTGCCCTACGCTGTTCGTCTGCACCGCGAGGCCGACAAGTTCCTGGACAGGCTGGCCAAGGCCCAGCCCAAGGATGCCGACGCCATCGAGGACGCAATCGAGCGATTGGCCGAGGACCCGAAACCTCCTGGTTGCAAGCCCCTCATCGGCATCCCCGAGGTCTGGCGGGTTTGCGTCGGTAAATACCGAATCTGCTACCACATCCGCGACGATGTCCTGCTGGTCTACGTCGTCACCATCTCCACGCGAGACAACGTCTACGACGCACTCCGGCGCCGTCTCGGTCGCTGAGCGGCCCCGCAGTCTGCGTCATGCTGAGGGTGGTCCATAGCTACGGCCCGTTCCCATCCCTGTCAATGGTGGATGGCGCTTCGTCGATCAATGGCCCTGATCCTCACACTTCGTCGTCCGTTGTGGATTCGGATAAGCACTGCGTCGTCGATTATGTCTTACCTCTGGAACAGAGCGTCGAGGTCTGGCACTTCAGCCAGGAAAGCCGCTCCCGGGGCAAGGCCGTCTTGTCGGTGAGCTGACCCGCTCCTGCCGTGTTTCCCATGCGCGGAAAATCGTTTGCCGCGTGTTCCACGAGCTGCGGACACTGGGGTGATTCCGTTTCCGAGGAAAGGTCGTATGATGTCACTCGATCCTGATCAGATCGAGCGGTTCGTCACCGACGGGTATCTCAAACTGGAAGGCGCGTTTCCCGCGGATGTGGGTCAGCGTTGCCTACGCGAACTCTGGGCGGCGACCGGTTGTTCTCCCACGGACACGGCCGATCCACCTTTTTGAGGTAAGCCGGCTTTTGACCTTAGACGAGTATCTGCTCGTCGGGTACCGAGTGGACTTGCGGTTGGGCGCCGGCTCTGACATCGCCAGCATTGCCATGTCGAATCAGCATTCATCACGAAGTCGACTCGGTCACGGCTAGGGCAGCGGTTTCTACTCGGGTTCGGGTGGCGGCCACGCCGGTAACTCGTTCCTCTCTTCCTCGAGGGGCCAAAGGCCAATCTGTCGCAGCCGTGGCTGGTATGGCTGCCCTTCCTCGCGAGCGACTTTGTAGGACAGGCAGCGCCTGCAGTTGACTGGTTGGTCTGAGACAGGCCTGCGCTCGATATCGGTATCGGGTATATCCGCACCGATATGGCATGCCGGCGCGGGGATCTCTTCCCCGTTGATCCATTTACGTAGGCGTACAGCGTGCACAGTGTTGCTGTTGCCGATTCGCATACCTTTGTTCGTGAAGCGGCGACGTCGGCTGGCGGCGATCCTGCTTATTTCCGAGCTAGGGAGAGAAGCGTAGTTTTCCGGGGCCCACTTCCTTGCCTCTCCACTATTGCTCATGCGCTAAAGGTAGCCACCCGATTGTTGGCTTGGAAGGGTCTGCGCAGGTGGAAGCCCTGGCTGGCCCCCGTATCGCGATGAAGTTGACGCCATTGGAGTAAGGTCGGACGCTTCCCGCCATGGGTGCCGGCTAGATCATCTTGGTGGTCGGAACCCGATTTCCAAGGCTTGAACACTGTGCTGAGTCTTTAGAGGGAAGTAAAGGGATCGAGGTGAGTTGGTGGCTGACAAGAGCGGAACACAGTAGAAAGGGAAGGATATCCAGTGCAGGTGACATTCTCGACGGCAGGGGACAGGATTTCCGCTGCACCCGAACTGCGCGGTGAGTGAGATGTGTATTTCAGCGTGGGGGCCGGTTGGTCCGGCCACCACCGACTCGGCGCGGTGTAACTACTCGTTCGAACGAGGCGAGGGGTCCCTGTCGTAGACGAGTGCCCGCTCGTCGGGGATCGGGCGTGCTTGAGGGCTCGGCCGGTGTGGTCTCAGCGTGCCGTCGTGCATGAGGTGATGCACGTCGACGTGGTGTACCAGCACCAGGAAGTCGGCGATCATCTTGCGGTGGCAGCGCCACCACACCGATTCCGCACACAGCACCGCGGTGAGGCCGGCGGCGGCATCGGTGAGGAGTCGGTCGACGGTGGCGCGGAACTCCTCCGTGCGCATGTGCCCGGCGTAGCCGCGGAAGGACTCGTTGCGCAGGGCGATGTCCGGGGAGTCGGGTGGGAGACGTCTCCAACCGCCCAGGCGTTCGTCCCAGCGGTAGTCGATACCGGCCCGCGGCAGCCAATCGGCCATGGCGGCCCGGGCCGCGTCGGGGTTTCGGCGGCTGCCGGGTGCGGTGCGCACGTCGACCAGGCGCCGTACCTCGGCAGCCCGCAGCAGCCGGGTCATCGTCTCGGCGTCGGCGGTGCCGTGGCCGAACGTCACCACGTGTAGCCCCGCCCCGGTTCCGTCATCGCCGTCCCGTGAGGGCGTCGTCTGCCGCATCGCCTCCATTGTCCCGCCGACATGGCGAAGGCGCTGACCTGCGGCCGAGGTCGATCCCGCGCGCTCGTGCGCGGTCAGGGCGCCGTCGTCCTGCGACACTGGCCGTTATGGCAGAGGAAGTCCGGAAACGTGTGGTTCTCTGGGACATCGACCGCACCCTGATCGAAGCTCGTGGCATGGGGCGGACGGTCTACGAACGGGTCTTTCCCGAGGTGGTGGGAACGCCTCTACGGGAACTGGCCACCGTCGCCCGGGAACGTACCGCACGACGTCTCGGCACACCGATCCCGGCCGAACACGTCGTCCTGATCGGTGACACACCGGCCGACGTGAACGCGGCTCTTGCCTCCGGTGCCCGCATCATCGCCGTGCCCCCCGGTGACTATTCGGTGGACGAGCTCCTCGCCGCCGGTGCGGCATCTCCGTTGGAGACCCTGGACCCGCCGCGCCTATGGCAAGCCCTGGACAACGCCTTCCGGACGGAAAGCGCTCAGCGGCCCGAGTCCCGGTAGGGGAGTGTGAGCCGAAGCGGTCCGTCACAGTCGTCGGCCGCCGCGGCCTCATACACGGGTGTGTGGCCCACCTGTCGGAGCACTGTTCCGAGCCCTGGCCTCACGGTCTCTCATCCCGATCGGCGTGGCGTTGCCGACGACGCTGCCGGTGATGTTCGGAGCGGGCGATGGCATGGCTGGAGATGGGGGAGGTGATCGTGACGAAAGCGATCGTGAGCACGGCGAAGGCCATGATCTCGATGTTCTCGGTGGCGACCGCGGCCGCCAGCACCGCGATCACCCCGGGCCCGGTGGCCAGGCCTTGGGCGTGGAGTTGCTGGTAGGTGTTGGGCAGCCGCAACACCCCGTACAGGCTGACCGTCTGCAGGGTCAGGCCGATCAGCAGCAGCGCGGAGCCGAGTATTTCGAGCAGAATCGAGATCACCCGAAGGGACCTCCGGATCCGAGATAGCGCGCCGTGGCGATGGTGGAGACGAAGGACAACAAGGCGAGCGCGACCGCGGCGTCGAAGTAGTACGGCTCGTTCCGGGAGTACGACAGCAGCGCCAGCAGCGAGATGATGAGCACCGCCAGCATGTCCAGGGCCACAAGACCGTGGCTGACGTCGCGGGCCCGGATCAGCACGAGCCCACCACCCACCAGCAGCAGTGTCATCCAGATCAGTGCGGGAATGAGAACGACGGTGGGCATGGCGATCACGGAAAGACCCGGCGTTGCCGCCGCTCGTAGCCGTCCAGTTGGGTGACCCGCACCGCTTCCGGGTCGCGGGCGTCGAGCACGTGCACCAGCATGTGACCTTGCTGTTCGTCGACCCCCACGACGACGCTGTCCGGGGCGATTCCCACCCGGATCCCCCAAGCCGTGGCCGACCCCGGTGAACTTCGTCCGATAGGGACGGTGACTATCCCGGGCTCGGCTTCCGCGGGGGGACGCAGACAGTACCGGGCCACCGTCCAACTGCCACGTGCGATGTCGACCAGTGTGCCGCCGAGCAACGCCGGGACACCGGCGAGTCGCCGGGGCACCGAGACAGCCGGCGGTGGACCTTCGGCCGATCTCAGGGAGAGAACGAATCGTCCACCGATGACCAGTATCACCGCGAGAACGACCCCGTCGAGGATGTCACCGGGGTGGATGTTCCCCAGCGCCAACAGGTAGATCGCCGTGAGCGCAGCGATCCGTGCGAACAGACCAGCCATCTGGTTTACCTCCGAATCAGTGCGTCGGCGGCGTTGCCGCTGAGCGCCAGCAGGGGTTCCGGCCATATCCCGATGGCCAGGACGACGAATGCCAGGACCAGCGTCAACACTCGTAACGGCAGCGGGCTGATCCGGGCGTCGGTTCCGGCACCGGCCAGTTCCCGGGGCGGAACGCTCTTGTGCCAGAAGACACGCTGATACACTTGGAACAGGTAGACCAGCGACAGAGCACTGCCGATGAACAACAGGACCACGAGGACGGGGCTGGACGCGGCGACGGCGGTGCGGAACAGTTCGAGCTTGCCCACGAATCCCACGGCGGGGGGCACACCGGCAACGCTGAACGCTCCGATCACGAAGGCGGCGGCGACGAGTTTGCCGCGCAGGTCGACACCCAAGAACAGCAGCGTCTTGTTCAGCCCGTTGATCACGCTGTAGAGCACGGCGGCCGCCCACCCGACGGCGCCACCGACTCCGATGGCGACCAAGACGTACCCGATCTGTCCGATCGTGGAGTAGGCCAGCATCTCCGCGGGATCACCGCGGGACACCGCCAGCAAAGCGCCGTAGACGATCGAGGCGGCACCAAGCGCGATCACCATGATCTCGGCCAGTCGTAGTTGCGGTTCGAACATGCCCACACCGAATCGGAGCAGCCCGTAGGAGCCGATGTTGGCGACGGCACCACTGAGGATGGCGGCCACGGCGGGGCGGGTTCCGGCGTAGACGGTCGGCAGCCAGAAGTGGAAAGGGAACAGCCCCACCTTGACGCTGAAGGCGACGAAGAAACCCAGCGCGATGAGCAACGACGCGTTGGCGGACACCTGTTCCATCTGAGTGGCCACGTCGCTCATCCACAGTGTTCCGGTCACCCGGTAGGCGCCGGCCACGGCCAGGAGGAACAGGAAGGAGCCCAGCAGGTTCACGGCGGCGAAGACCAGAGCCGCCCGCAGTTGTCGGGTGCGTCCCCCGTAGGCGGTCAGCACGTAGGACACGATCATCGACAGCTCGAAGAAGACATAGAAGTTGAACACGTCGTGGGTGAGGAACAGGCCGCTCAACCCGGCGGAGAGCAGCACCACCAGTCCCGGGAACGTCCGGACTCGGACGCCTTTGATCGTTTCGGTGAAGGTCGCGGCCAGCAACACGAACACCGACAGCAGGGCGAACGTGATTCCCAGAGTGTCGGCGCGAAGCACGATCCCCACACCGGCGGGCCAGCCGCCTGTCACCACTTGGGTGTCGCCGTGGTTGCTCACGTGGATCGCGAGCACGACCAGGACGACGAGGTCCGCGGCGAGGGCGGCCACCGCGAGCCAGGCGACGATCGGTCGCCGCCCGTTGAGCCCCACTAGCGCGAGTCCTGCGACCCAGGGCAGCGCCAGCGCCGCCGTCACCGCTGTCACGTCGCCTCGTCACGGTCGAGGCGACGTTGGTCGGCCAGTTTCCGTTCGTATGCCGCTTCGCTGGTGGTCAGTTCGTTGATTCGGGCGGTGCGGAACACCGTGGTGACTCGGTTCACCAGCGCGAGCAGCAGTGCCACCGTGGCCAGTCCGATGACCAACGCCGTCAACGCCAGTGCTTGGGGCACCGGGTCGGCGACCGTTTTGTCGGCCGGGACGATGGGTGCCTCGCCGCGGATCAGACTGGAGCCGATGATCATCAAAACGGCGCTTTGTGAGATCAGCACGATTCCCGCGCTGACTCGGACGAGTTCGTGTTGCAGGAGCAGATAGGCGCCGCTGCCGAACAGCAGTGCGGCGGTTCCGGCTATGGCGAGGTTCATCCGGTCTGCTCCCCTTCTCTTTCCTCTTCGGTCTCCTCCTCCGTGCTCGCGAACTGGTGCAGCATCGTCGTCAGTACCCCCACCACCAGGCAGAAGATCGCCACGTCGAAGGCCAGCGGGGTGAACAGCTCGAGCGTGCCCACGGTGGTCACGTGCCGACCGGGTTCCGGAAGATGGCTGAACGGCGGTTTGCCGAGTGCTAGAGGGAAGAACGCAACGATCAGGGACATAAGCAGGCCCCCGATCATCAGTATCGGACTGAGGCGCAACAACGGGAGGACCCGTTCCGCCGTCGAGGCTCCGAGCGCCACGTACTGCAAAGCGACCGTCAACGCGACGATCATCCCGGCGCTGAAACCGTCACCGACCTCGGAGTATCCCTTGACGAGCAACGCCACGGCGACGGCGACGCTGGGGGCCAGCAGGAGCCGGGCCACAACCCGGACGATGATGTCGTGCCGTCTCACCACAATCGCCCCCGTCGCAACAGGCTGGCCACCCCGATGCCCGCGACGACCAGGACGGTGATCTCGCCGAGGGTGTCCAGACCCCGGAAGTCGGTGATGATCACGGTGACGGCGTCGTGGCCGTGGGCCTCGGGGGTGAGGGCGATGTACTCGGCCGCCACGTTCGGTTCCTGTGCCGGGTGGGAGAGAGAACTCCACAAGGCGATGAACATGCCCAGCCCCGCGGCGACCCCGGCGAGGAGGTTCCGGCCGGTCTGCCTGGCCACAGCGGCGTGTTTGAGGTCGGGAGACATCGGGAGACTGCCTCGGCCGTTACCCCGGCGTGTGGGCAGTCGAGCCAACGCCATGAGGAACACCAGGGTGACCATGGTCTCGACCGTCACGGCCACCAACGCCACGTTCGGCGCGCTGAACAACGCGTAGACCGCGGCCAGGGCGAATCCCACCACAGCCAGGGTGAGGACCAGGGGCAGTTGTGCGCGGGCCCGGGCGACCGCCACCGTCGCGATGGCCACCAGGGCCAACAACGCCAGGATCAACCAGTCGTCGCCCGAAACCGAGCCGACGTCGTACGTCCGCTCCATCGGGGTGACGGCGAAGGCGATGCCACCCAGTATCGCGGCGGGCACGAGCACCACCGCGACACTGTTTCTCAGGGTGTGGACCTCCCGGTTGTGGATAACGCCGGAGAGCGCGGACAGACCTCGTAGCGACAACGCGTAGACCTGGCGGGGGCCCCACCGCTGTCCGAACTCGGCCAGCAGCCGCGACACCCGGGTGGAGAACCGGTGACCCACGAGTAACAGG
>JAJYTH010000158.1 GCA_021793175.1 Actinomycetes bacterium | reverse complement strand
CGAGCCCGCCAAACTGTTGTTGCTCACGTTCGCGTGGGGGGCCTGTGTCGCCACCCTCACGGCACTGTTGGTCAACGACACCGCCGCGGCTGTGGGCGACCTGTTGTTGGGCGAGGGCAACGGCAGCAAGGTGAGCACCCTCGTATCCGCGCCTTTGGTGGAGGAGGCGGTCAAGGCGGTGCCCGTCGTCGCGCTCATGTGGCGGCGCTCGCACGAGTTCGACGGCGTGGTCGACGGCATCGTGTACGCGGGGCTGAGCGCGGCGGGTTTCGCGTTCGTCGAGAACGTCTACTACTTCGGCCGCGCCTTCGTGGAACACGGTTTCGGGGACGGGACGACGGCGGGCGTGTTCGCGGCGTTCATTCTGCGCGGATTGCTGTCACCGTTCGCGCACCCACTGTTCACCGTGCTCATCGGCATCGGTGTCGGTCTGGTGGTGAGGTCGGATGGTCCGGGCGCGAAGATCGCGGTCCCCGCGGTCGCGTACGTCGGTGCGGTCCTGTTGCACACTTTGTGGAACGCGTCCGCCACGCTCGGCGGCGCCGACGTGTTCCTCAACATCTACTTCCTGATCATGGTCCCGATCTTCACCGCCGTGGTGTTGATCATGGCGTGGCAACGGCGCAGGGAGCAACGCATCATCGCCGCCGCGCTGCCGGGCATGGCGGAGGCGGGCTGGATCGCCCCGTCCGAGGTGCCGCTGCTGGCCGATCTCCGGGGTCGTCGCCAGTGGCGCAGGCAGGCGCGCAAGGAATCGGGTCGAGCGGCCGCGAAGGCCGTGGGCGATTATCAGGCGGCCGTGACCGAACTCGCGTTCGCGCGCCGCTGGGCCGACGACGGGGACGAACATTCGAGTCGTCACGCCGAGTTGCTCGCCGTTCTGCGGCGAACCCGCAACGACGCCGTCAGGCTCGCCAGCAGCACCGATGGGTGAAGCTTGTCACCTCGTGGGCGCGCTTCCGCCCGATGAGGACTAATCTCGCGCCATCGTCTGGTACCCGCGACCGCAGAGCGGGACTGGAACGAGTTTGGGAGTTTGTGCAATGAGCGTCCAGTGGGGCACGCGATGACCCGTCCCGCGCGGCTTGCCGTGGGTGTGGTGTCGGCAGGCCGGGTCGGGAGCGTGTTGGGCGCGGCACTCGCCCGCGCCGGTCACCCTGTCGTCGCCGCGTCCGGTGTGTCCGACGCGTCCGTACGAAGAGCCGAGCGGTTGTTGTCCGGCGTTCCCCTGTTGCCTCCCGACGAGGTGGTGGCGAGGGCTGATCTGGTGTTGCTCGCGTTGCCGGACGACGTTTTGGGCCCCATGGTGTCGGGGCTGGCTAACGCCGGTGTGTTCCGGGTGGGCCAGATCGTGGTGCACACGTGCGGGGCCTACGGCATCGAGGTGCTGCGGCCTGCCGTGGAGGCGGGGGCGCTGCCGTTGGCGTTGCACCCCGTGATGACGTTCACCGGAGCGCCCGAAGACCTCCAGCGTCTCGATTCGTGCACCATCGGTGTCACCGCCGCCGACGGGGACGAGGCCGCGTGGAACGTCGGTGAGGCGCTGACCATGGAGATGAGCGCCGAACCCGTGCGCATTCCCGAGCCGGCTCGGCCCCTCTACCATGCGTCGCTCGCTCACGGAGCGAACCACCTCGCGACTCTGGTCTCAGACTGTGTGGAATTGTTACGGCGCAACGGTGTCAGCGACCCGGAGCGCCTTCTCGCGCCGCTGCTGTCCGCCTCGCTCGACAACGCCTTGCGCCACGGTGACCGTGCGCTCACCGGGCCGGTCTCGCGAGGAGACACGGGCACCGTGCGGACTCACCTGCGGGTGTTGGCTGAGCACGCACCCGAGTTGAGGCCCGCATACACCGCGTTGGCCAGAAGGACGGCCGCGAGGGCGAGTGAGGCCGGACTTCTCGGGTCGGACGGCGCCGCCGAGATCACCGACCTGCTCGACGACGGACGTGAGGGCCAGTGACGACACCGAAGATCACACCTAAGTTCACCCGGGGCCGGGTGAACGTCTACCGCAAGCCGAGTGACGTGCACCAGGTCACCGCGGCTCTGCGCTCGGTCGGCCGCAATGTGGCGCTCGTGCCCACCATGGGCGCGCTGCACGCCGGGCACCAGGAGTTGTTGCGCCGGGCCAAACGCCTGCCGAACACGGTGGTCGCGGCCTCGATTTTCGTGAACCCGCTGCAGTTCGGGCAGGGCGAGGACTTCGGCGCCTATCCACGCACCCTCGACGCCGACCTCGAGGTGTTGGAGGAGGCGGGCGTCGAGATCGCGTTCACGCCGCAGACCGAGGACCTCTACGCCCCGGACGCGAGTGTCACCGTGCACCCGGGCCCGTTGGGCGATGAGTTGGAGGGCGCGTCGCGTCCCGGCCATTTCGCGGGCGTGCTCACGGTGGTGGCGAAGCTGTTCAACATCGTGCGCCCGCATTACGCACTGTTCGGCGAGAAGGACTACCAGCAGCTCGTGCTGATCAAGCGGATGGTGCGCGACCTGGACCTGGACGTGAGGGTCCTCGGTGTTCCGACGGTGCGCGAGTCCGATGGGTTGGCGTTGTCGTCCCGTAACGCCTACCTGTCCGCCGAGCAGCGGGAACTCGCGGTGGTGTTGTCGGCGGCACTCGTCGCGGGTGCCCATGCCGGTGCGCGCGGCGCGGAGGCGGTGCTCGACGCTGCCAGGAGCACACTCGCGGCGCGGCCCGAGGTTGAGGTCGATTACCTCGAACTCCGAAGCACCGAGCTGGGGCCACCACCCACCGACGGGGAGGCCCGACTGCTCGTGGCCGCCAGGATCGGCACCACGCGACTCATCGACAACGTCGGGGTCCTGCTCGGCGCGGCGGCCGAGCACGGTATCGGCCAGCAGTGAGGACGCAGGGGGAGGAGGAGATTCCGCCATGTATCGAACCATGCTGAAGTCCAAGATCCACCGGGCGACGGTGACGCAGGCGGACCTGCACTACGTCGGTTCGGTGACGGTGGATCGGACGCTGATGGAGGCGGCCGACCTGCTGCCCGGTGAACAGGTGACGATCGTGGACGTCACCAACGGCGCGCGGTTGGAGACGTATGTCATCGAGGGCGAACGGGACAGCGGTGTACTGGGGATCAACGGTGCGGCCGCGCACCTCGTCCACCCCGGGGACATCGTCATCCTGATTGCCTACGGGCAGATGGACTCGGCCGAGGCCGCGTTGTTCGAGCCTCGGATCGTGTTCGTCGACGGCGACAACCGCATCGTGAATCTCGGCGACGATCCCGCCGAGGTGCCTGACGGTTACGGCCTGGAAAGCGGGGCCAACACAGCGAACGGTGAAGGCACGAAGATGCGTGCGTTGCCGATGGCCGAGACGGCTGACGCCGCTCGCCTGGACGCGTTGTTGCACGCGGAGAAGTAGGTGCTGCTCACCGTCGACGTCGGCAACTCCAACATCGTTCTCGGCCTGTTCTTGGGCCGAGGGGAGAGTGCCTGCCTGGTGCGTGACTGGCGGATTCGGACGGACCCGCGCATGACGGCCGACGAACTCGCGCTCACCATGCGGGGGCTGCTCGGCCGGTCCGTCGACGAGGTCACCGGGATCAGTGCCTTGTCGACGGTGCCCACCGTGTTGCGGGAACTGCGGGTGATGGCGGACCGCTACTACCCGGGGGTACCGAAGATCATTGTGGAGCCCGGGGTGCGCACCGGTGTGCCGCTGCTGGTGGACAATCCGAAGGAGGTGGGCGGCGACCGCCTCGTCAACACCCTGGCCGCCCACCACCTGTACGACAAGGCCTGTGTGGTCGTCGATTTCGGCACGTCGACGACCGTGGACGCCATTTCGGCGAAGGGGGAGTTCCTGGGTGGCGCTTTCGCCCCGGGAATCGACATTTCGGTGGACGCGTTGGCTTCCCGTGCTGCTGCGCTGCGGAAGGTGGAGCTCGTTCCGCCTCGATCGGTGATCGGTAAAAACACCGTCGAGTGTCTGCAGTCGGGTATTTTGTACGGTTTCGCCGGACAGGTCGACGGGCTCGTCAGAAGAATCTCGCGAGAGTTGTCGGCGATCTCGGGTGGACCCGTGGAAGTGATCGCCACCGGTGGATCGGCTCCGCTTGTGTTGGGTGAGTCGGAAACCATCACAGAACACGTGCCACAGCTCACTCTGTTGGGACTGCGTCTCGTTTTTGAGAGGAACACGGGGCCGAGGCGGCACTCGCGGTCCTGAGCGGGTTGTTTCCTGTCGGTTCGTCCGTCGAAGGATTGTGTTCCTCTTGCTTAAGGCGCACTCGGGTGGCCGAGACAATCGGTGAAGTTGATTTGCGTTATTCTATGTGCGCGGGTAACAATATGCTCAGGCGAGGCTTTTGGCTCGGGCATGGGCACTACGTGATCTCACCACGGCTTCAGCAGGAGGAATAGGATGGCGCAGAAGGTCTTTGTCTCTCTCGTGGACGACCTCGACGGGTCGGAGGCGGATGAGACGATCGAGTTCGGTCTCGACGGCGTCAACTACGAGATCGATCTCTCCGCGGAAAATGCGGAAGAATTGCGCGACGCCCTCGCCCAGTACGTTGAGCATGCCCGCAGGTCTGGTGGCCGCAAGCGGCCGTCCAGCAGGGGCGCCGCGAAATCGCCGGCTCGCTCGGCCACTGTGGACCGCGAGCAGAACCAGGCGATTCGTGCGTGGGCCAGGAAGAACGGTTACGAAGTCTCGGATCGTGGACGTATCCCGTCGGAGATCGTCGAGGCTTACCACAGGCGAAACTGAAAGAAGCCGTATGTTGTGGCCTCTCGGGCGAGCTGCCCGAGAGGCCATTTTTTCGCGGTGGGACGGTTACTTTCCGCTGTCGTTCGGATAGCCCGGGTGGGTGTCGGCCGATGTGAAATCGAGGCGAAATGATTCCGTCGTGGTGGCCGGGGGCGTTGGGTTCGATGATGTTCTTGGGTCGGTGGGCGTGGGTGATCTGTTTCGATTCCGTTTCGGTGTGGGGTGGAACAGCCGTTGTGGTGGGGAGCGGTCCGGCTTTTTTCGTTCGGTGGGGTAATCGGGGTGAGTCATTGCGGCGCGATAGGGCATTAGTGTATCCGGCCGGTTTCGCTGAG
>JAJYTH010000157.1 GCA_021793175.1 Actinomycetes bacterium | reverse complement strand
TGTTTTCCGGACCGACGGGGGTGGGCAACCGAGACCTCGGGCGACGGTTCGTGCGTGTTCGTGGTCGCCACCGACGCCCCACTGAGCTCGCGCAATCTCGAACGGTTGGGCGCCCGCGCGGTCTTCGCCATGGCGCGAACCGGCTCCACCTTCACCAACGGCAGCGGCGACTTCGCGATCGCCTTCTCCACGTCCCCCGATTCCCGCGAACGTGCCGGGGACACCGCCCAGGACTCGAAGTTCCTGCCGAACGCGGGTATCTCCCCACTGTTCCGTGCCGTGCTCGATACCGCCGAAGAGGCGATCTACAACTCGTTGTTCATGGCGACGACCGTCACCGGGCGAGACGGGACCACCCGGCACGCGATCCCGCTCGACCGGGTCCGCGCGATTCTGCGCAAGTACGGCCGGATTCCCGAGTGAGGTATGTCGGAGGAAAAGCCTGGAGTGTCCGAAGAGCCACGGCCTCGGACTGGAAACGAAAGGGGGCCCGTCACTCGGGTTCGATCCGTACATCCACGACACCGGGGACCGTGCGGGCGAGGCTGGCCACTACTCTGCGTTCGGCATCGTCGATGAATTCGCCCTTCACCACGGTGGTCCTGTCGGTCACGTCGACCGACCAGCGACCGCGCTGCCCGCTGTAGGCGTCCAACACCGCCGACACGTGCGCCGCGACCACGTCGTCCGGCCGTACGAGAGGTCTCAGCACGTCCCGGCGACTCACGATGCCGACGAGTACCCCGTCTTCCACCACGGGCAGACTGCGCAGGCGGTCGGTGAGCATGAGGTGCGCGATGTCGGTGACCTCAGTGTCGGGTGAGATGACCTCCACGGGTTTCGTCATCACATCGCTGACCTGTAATGAGGCCCCACCCCCCTCGGAGCTGATCTTCTCCACGGCGCGGAGTGCGTCGACTTCGGTGATCATGCCGATTACGCGCTGTTCCTCATCGACCACGGGCAGGCTGGCGAAGCCACCCTCGGTGATCCTCACCACCGCATCCCGCACCGGAGCGTCGGGGGAGATGCTCACGACAGGCCTTGACATGATCTCGGAAGCGTGCATGCCGTTGCTCCTCATTGCCTGCGACACCAATCGGATTCCCGCCACGACGACGGAACCGGAGGGACTTAGGTCCTGACATACGGGCCTCGGACGGTTCTGGTGTCGATCTCGGAAGGGAAGTTGTCCTTGTTCGCTGTGGACCGGGCGCCGTGCGTCGGCGACCGAGCACACCCTGTGGCGGAAAGTCGGTGTCCCGAGGCGGTTTCTCGACGGTCGCCTCCCGGCCCACCGGTGCGACGTCGGGGACACGGCTTACTTCAACGGGTGAACCACGTGCGATACATCGCAAGGGGCCGCCGGTGCGGCCGAGACGGGCTCGGTTCGTCCGCTGCGGTCGTGTCGCAAGACCCCTAACCTGCAAGGTGAGGCAGCGTCTCGACTGTAAGCGAGGTTTTCGCGATGACCACAGCTCCGGCCGGCTACACCTACGACCAAGAGCTCCCGGCTTCCCCGGTGACTGAGCAGGACCTGACCGAGCTGCTCACCGATGTCATGTGGACGGACGCCGATGCCCGCGCGCTGCGGCGGGCCGGGGAGATTTTGGTGCCACAGGCTTCGGACATCCTCGATATCTGGTACGACTTCTTCGGATCCACACCGCATCTGATCAGCGTATTCCGGGGCCCCGACGGGAAACCGGATCAAGAGTATCTGGCGAGGGTGCGAGCCCGATTCGAACAGTGGATCTCCGACCTGTGCACGCGTGGGTTCGATTACCGGTGGTTGGCCTACCAGGAAGAGATCGGGTTGCGGCACACCCCGGCGAAGAAGAATCTCACCGACGGGGTGGACTCCCCGGCCACGCACGTGCCGATGAGGCACCTGATGGCGTTGCTCGTCCCCATCACGGTGACGATCCGGGAGTTCCTCCAGCGGCACGAGCCCGACTCCAACGAGGTGGAGGCCATGTACCAGGCGTGGTTCAAGGCCGTCACCGTGTCTGTGACGTTGTGGACCCGTCCCTACGCCGCCGAACTCTGGTGATCCCGCCGACACAGGTCACCGACATCGGCAGCAACGGCGGCTCGTGTCCGGGTGATAGCGGTGCGTAGGAAATAAAGTCACCCGGTGCACCGACGTGGCCCTTCCACGGAGAGTGACGAGGGCCGCCACTTCGCGGTGTCCGCTGCTCGGCCTACGGTACTGGCCATGAGTGGTGTGGTGGATGCCGCTGTGGCGACGTTGGAGGAACTGTCCTCGCACAACGTCCTGGTCCGGCCGGCCGGCGTGCACGCCGTGGGGAGCGCTACCGGCCCCCTGGCCGGGACTCCCATCGTGGTGAAGGACAACATCGCCGTCGAAGGTCTTCCGTTGACCGCCGGTTCACCCGCGTTGGAGGGTTACCGGCCGACTCGGAACGCGGGGGCGGTGCAGCGATTGCTCGACGCGGGTGCCATTGTGGTCGGGCAGACCAACATGCACGAGTTGGCGCGCGGCACCACCAGCCACAACGCCTTCTACGGCCCTGTCCGCAATCCGCGTGAGGCGAGTCGCATGGCGGGAGGGTCCAGCGGTGGGACCGCCGCGGCGGTGGCGGGTGGTGCGGTGCCCGCGGGTTTGGGTACCGACACCTCCGGTTCGGGGCGTATCCCCGCGGCGATGTGCGGGTGTGTGGGTTTTCGGGCGAGCGCGTCCCGATATCCGGGCGACGGGGTGCTGCACCTGTCGCCCAGTGCGGACGCGGTCACCGTGATGGCGATGACGGTCGCGGAGGTGGCCGTGTTCGACGCGGTGCTCGCCGGATTGTCGGAGACGCGGGAAGTCCCGGAGCTTCCACCGCTGGATCCGAGCACGGTACGGCTCGGGGTGCCACGCGATCCGTGTTGGCGTGTCCTCGATCCCGAGGTGGAACGGGTGTGCGAGGAGGCGCTGGAGAAACTGCGTGCCGCCGGGGTGCAGGTGGTGGAGGTGGGCCTCGGTGACCTGGCGGCGGAGTCTTTCGAGGTCAACGTCAGCACGACGATGTATGAGATGTACGAGTACTGGTCCTTCTTCGCCCAGCAGCACCTCGGCTGTGACTACGCGACGTTGGTGACACGGTTGGGCAGTCCCGACGTGGTGGAGGCCTTCGGCTCGTTGGTGGACGGGTCGCCGATCACCGCCGACCACTATGCGGCGCTGCGTGTGTTGAAGGAGGAGGTGACCACTCGGTTCGCGGCGTTGTTCGCCGAACAGCGACTGGACGCACTGGTATTCCCACCAGTCCCGATGACCGCCCCGGAGGTGGGCGCGGAGACGGTGACGATCCGTGGTCGCGAGTACGACCTGCTCATGGCCACGATCGCCAACGAGACGATGGCGCCGAGCGCCGGTCTACCCGCCGTGTCGGTTCCGGCCGGGCTCGCCGCCGACGGGCTTCCGGTGGGGATCGAACTCGACGGTCCGACCGGCAGTGACAGGCGACTGCTGGCGATCGCCGAACTGGTGGAGCGATGTGTGGGGCCGTTGCCGCCGATGACGCGGTAGGTCGCTGCGTGGAGCCGCTGCCGGGGCGCCTTCCGGGAGGCGGGCCTGATGCCTACCGCACCTCTTGGCGCGATCTCGGCTCGGTTTTCGACCTGGGCCGTGTCAGCGTGCCTGGCGTCGCAGCAGGTACGTGTCCATCACCCAACCGCGAGCCAGTCGCGCTTCCGCGCGTGCCTGCCAGGCCTCGTCGACGACTTCGCTCAGCCTTCCGGCGACGAGCTTTTCGTCCGCCGAACCGAGGTTGGCGCCCCACCACAGGTGCCAGGCCTCGGGGTCGGGTAGCCGGCGGCAGGTGAGCGCGCCGTCGAGGACGACCACGAGATTGTCGTTGTGGGCCGCGTCCTGAAGCAGTCGGCGGCCCGTGGTGATGGTCACCGGGCCGCCGATGGTGTTGAGTACCTGCCGATGCCGAGCGGCCAATAGTTGGATGCTGCTGAGCCCAGGAACCACCTCGACGGTGAGGTCGACGGCGCCGCGTTCGACGATGCGGTCAGCCAGCCGGATCATCGAGTCGTACAGCGCAGGATCGCCCCACACGAGGATCGCCGCATCACCCTCGTTTTCCAGCAACGCTCGCTCGAACACCGCCGCGCGTGCCTCGTGCCAGTCGCGTACCGCGGCGCCGTAGTCGGCGGGGGCATCGCGATCGCGTTCGGGGTCGGGGACGTGCACGAAGCGAGGACGCCCTCGGACGTGCCGTGCGCAGATCTCCTCCCGCATCGCGAGCAGGTCCGCCGTCCCCGGGTGTTTCTCGGTCTTGTCGGCCACCAGGAAGTAGTCGACTTCGTTGAGTACCCGTGCCGCCTGTTCGGTCACGAGTTCGGGATCACCCGGGCCCAGTCCGACAAGGGCGAGGCGTCGCGTCACTTCTCGTCCTCCAGGTCCCCTTCGAGTTCGAGGTAGACGCGGGCCATCTCGGCCAGGGTGTCGGCGTCGGGCTCCGCCCACAGGCCGCGATCGGCGGCCTCGGTCAATCGCTCGACGATGCCGCGCAGCGCCCAGGGATTCGCCTGCCGCATGAAGCGCTGGTTCTCCTCGTCCAGCACGTACTCGCGGGCCAACGACTCGTACATCCAGTCGTGCACGACGCCCGCGGTCGCGTCGAGGCCGAACAGGTAGTCGACCGTGGCGGCCAGTTCGAATGCGCCCTTGTAGCCGTGTCGCTGCATGGCACCGATCCAACGTGGATTGACGACACGGGAACGGAAAACCCGGTTGGTCTCCTCGCCGAGCGTGCGCGTGCGCACGGCGTCGGGCGTGGTCGAATCGCCGACGTAGGCTTTGGGATCGGCGCCGGTCAACGCGCGCACCGTGGCGATCATGCCGCCGTGGTACTGGAAGTAGTCGTCGGAATCGGCGATATCGTGTTCGCGTGAGTCGATGTTCTTCGCCGCCACCGCGATGCGTCGGTAGTTGGTGCGCATGTCGTCACTCGCCGCGACCCCGTCGAGCCCACGTCCGTACGCGAAGCCACCCCAGGCGGTGTAGACCTCGGCGAGATCGGCGTCGTCCCGCCACGAACCGGACTCGACGGCCTGGAGGATGCCCGCGCCGTACGAGCCGGGTTTGGAGCCGAAGATACGGGTCGTGGCCCTGCGCTCGTCGCCGTGTTCGGCCAGATCGGCGCGGGCGTGGG
>JAJYTH010000156.1 GCA_021793175.1 Actinomycetes bacterium | reverse complement strand
GGCGTTGGCTTCCGCGCGGCATGCCGGAATCGCCCCGGTCGCTGCCTATCTGCCGCAGCGGCCGACGTGGCTGGGTGACCGGATTCGGCTGGTCGAAACCCGAGTGAGAGCGCAGTACCACGTCAGGGCTCGATTACTGTGGCCGAGGCTGTGGTTGTTGCTCGACGAGGACACCCGGCGCCCTATCAGCGATGCGCACGCCCGCTATGCCGACGCCGTCTCGCTCGCGGGATGGGGACTTTTGTACCTGGTGCCGGGCATGGTGTGGTGGCCGTCGGCGCTCATCGGGGGCATGGTGCTGATCACCGCATGGAACCGCCTGCGTGCGACCGTGGCGGAACTGGCGGAGCTGGTCGAGTCGGTCATCGACCTTCGCCTGCGTGACCTGGGTGAAGCACTCGGCACTCCATTCGGGGGAACCGAGATCAGCCCGGTCGAGGGACGTGCATTCGACGACCGATTGGGCAAGGCTGAACCGTCGTAGCAGCCGGTCGTGCGAAGGAGGTCCCCGATGCGTTTTCTGTCGCCCAAGCCCGCGCCGTTGCCACCCGAGCTCGATCGCCGTGCCCGCAGCGCGATGTCGCTGTTCGACGCAGGGCAGTACTTCGCCGCGGAGCGGACGTGGACATCCCTTCTCCTGGAGTGCGAACGCACACTCGGTGCCGAACATCCAGAGACGATCGCCATTCTGGACCGTCTCGGGTCGGCGCTGTTCCGGCAACGCAGGCTCGACGAATCGGCGGACCGGCACCGCGAGGCGCATCGTCGAGCGGTGGCCGTGTTGGGCCCGAAGCACCCGGACACGCTGCAGTACGCGCACAATCTCGGTTGCGCACTGGCCATGGCTGGCCATTGGGACGAAGGGCTTCCGATACTGCGGGAAATCGTGAAGCGCCGACGGCGGGTGCTCGGTGCCACGCACGCCGATACTCTCGACACCGCCAAGACACTCGGGGTGTCGCTGTTTCTGTCCGGAGACACCGAAGCGGCGACAGAGATCCTGCAAACGGCCTACCGGACGGCGACTCGGACATTCGGTCTCGATACGCCGTTGGTCCAGGACATCGGTAACAACCTCGGCATCGTTCTGCGCAATTCACGCCGAATCTGATCGAAACGCTCGGTTCAGTCGAATCCACCAGGGGAGGGGCCACGGATTCTCAGCGTAAAGTTGACTTATTCCAGAATGGCTGCTTGGCTGTCGCCGTGGCGATCATCGATGCTCCCGCGATGCTGCGGGAGGCGGCACTGCGGGTGACCCGACCGCGGGTCGCTGTGCTGTCGATGGTCGCGGACAACCCACACTCGGACACCGACACCATCGCCACGGCAGTCCGTCGTGAGTTGGGTTCGGTGTCCACCCAGACTGTCTACGACGTCCTTCGCGCACTCACCGATGCGGGTCTGGTTCGTCGTATCGAACCGGCTGGTTCGCCGGCTCGGTTCGAGACCCGTGTGGGCGACAACCATCACCATCTGGTGTGCCGCGGATGCGGTGTCATCACCGATGTCAACTGCGTGGTGGGCGAGGCTCCGTGTCTCCATGGCTCGGATCCGGAAGGGTTCATGGTCGATGAGGCCGAGGTGACTTTCTGGGGGCTCTGTCCTGGTTGCCTTGTACCCGAAGAATGACCGTCCTAAGAGTTCGTAAAGGAGTGAGCTTTGCCCGAGAAAAACCAGAAACCGTTGACCACTGTCGCCGGTGCGCCGGTTCCCGACAACCAGAACTCCCTCACGGCAGGCCCTCGTGGTCCGATGCTGCTGCAGGACGTCTGGTTCTTGGAGAAGCTCGCCCATTTCGACCGAGAGGTCATCCCGGAGCGCCGGATGCACGCGAAAGGCTCCGGCGCCTACGGCACCTTCACGGTGACCAACGACATCACCCGGTACACCTGTGCGAAGCTGTTCTCCGAGATCGGGAAGAAGACGGACATGTTCGTCCGTTTCTCCACTGTGGCCGGTGAACGAGGGGCCGCCGATGCGGAACGTGACATCCGTGGCTTCGCCGTCAAGTTCTACACCGAGGAGGGCAACTGGGACCTCGTCGGTAACAACACGCCGGTGTTCTTCTTTCGAGACCCGCTGAAGTTCCCGGACCTCAACCACGCGGTGAAGCGCGACCCGCGCACCAACATGCGCGACCCCGAGAACAACTGGGACTTCTGGACCAACCTGCCCGAGTCACTGCATCAGGTGACGATCATCATGTCGGACCGCGGTATTCCGGCGTCGTACCGGCACATGCACGGGTTCGGCTCCCACACTTACAGCATGATCAATGCGCAGGGGGAGCGATTCTGGGTGAAGTTCCACCACCGAACTCAACAGGGCATCAAAAACCTCACCGATGCCGAGGCGGAGGCGCTGATCGGCAAGGATCGCGAGTCGCATCAGCGGGACCTCTTTGAGGCCATCGAGCGCGGCGACTTCCCTAAGTGGAAGCTCTACATCCAGGTGATGCCCGAGCATGAGGCCGAGACCTACCGTTACCACCCGTTCGACCTCACCAAGGTGTGGTCCAAGAAGGACTACCCATTGATCGAGGTCGGCGAGTGGGAATTGAATCGCAACCCGGACAACTACTTCGCCGAGGTGGAGCAGGCGGCCTTCACCCCGGCCAACGTCGTGCCGGGTATCGGCTTCTCGCCCGACAAGATGCTGCAGGGCCGGCTGTTCTCCTACGGTGATGCCCAGCGGTACCGCCTGGGTGTGAACCATCATCAAATCCCGGTCAACCAGCCGCGGTGCCCGGTCAACTCCTACCACCGGGACGGCGCGATGCGGGTCGACGGCAACCAGGGTGCCACTCCTGGCATCGAGCCGAACTCCTACGGCCGCTGGCAGGAGCAACCCGCCTACCGGGAGCCGAGCCAGGCGGTGGGTGCCGTCGCCGACCGGTTCGACTACCGCGAGGACGACGACAACTACTTCGAGCAGCCGGGCATCCTGTTCCGCAACATGACGCCGGAGCAGCAGCAGGCGCTGTTCGACAACACCGCACGGGCGATCAACGGTGCTTCGGAGGCCACCATCGAACGCCACATCGCCAACTGCACCGAGGCCGACCCCGCCTACGGCGAGGGGGTCCGTAAGGCGATCGAGGCGTTGGCCGCCGGCCGACTCTGAAACGCCGCTGACCTTTCGGGTTCGGGCATCGAGGCCGCCCCACGGGGCGGCCTCACCTGATGTCGACACCACCGGGAGTGGTCCCATGAGTGCTGGTGCGCTGACACCGGAGCAGGTGAGGCGTGTCGTGGCGATAGCCATGGACTTGGCTCGCGAGGGCGACACGGAGCGACTCGGGGAGTTCATCGACCACGGACTTCCCGTCGATGTGGCCGACCCGGCCGGTAACACGTTGCTCATGCTCGCTGCCTATCACGGACATGCCGGGACCGTGCGCGATCTGCTCGCTCGTGGGGCGGACCCGGATGCACGCAACGCACGTGATCAGGCGCCGATCGCCGGCGCGTTGTTCAAAGGCGCGGACGAGGTCGTGGCCGTACTTCGGCACGCGGGCGCGGACCTGGACGCGGGAACGCCGTCGGCGCGAGCCGCTGCCGTCATGTTCGGTCGGCAGCACCTGTTGTCCGACTGATGGCATCCTCGATCGAGGGTCCGCTTTCCACGGAAGAGGTGATTCGTCAACGCGCGTATCCGCCCCGGTCGCGGTATAACAAGGTGACAGCACGGAGGAAAGGTATGACGTGTCTGTCCCTAAAGGACTTAGTAAGGGTCCGGTGTACCTGGATTACAATGCCACGACCCCGGTCGCCCCTGCTGTCACCGAGGCTTTGCTGAACTATGTGTCCGAGGAGTTCGGTAATCCCTCCAGCGAGCACCACTACGGCAGCAAGCCACGCATGGCACTGAATCATGCTCGGGACCAGGTGGCGAATCTGCTCGGGCGCTCGGATGCCCGGGTGGTGTTCACCGGCTCGGGTTCCGAGGCGAACGCCCTCGCGATATGCGGTGTCGTCCGGGCCACTGCGGTGGAACGTCCCCACATCATCACTCAGTGCACCGAGCATCCCGCTGTGCTGGAGACCTGCCGGGCATTGCGGCTTCGGCACGGGGTGGACGTGACCTACCTGCCCGTGGACGGTAGTGGCATGGTCGACCCGGCCGAGCTGGCCGCCGCGTTCACCCCGCGCACCGTATTGGTTTCGATCATGATGGCGAACAACGAGACCGGCGCGCTGCAGCCGATCTCGGAACTGGCACGGGTCACTCACGAGCACGGCGCGTTGTTCCACTCCGACGCCGCGCAGGCGGTGGGGAAGCTGCCGATCGACGTGCCCGCGCTCGGCGTGGACCTGCTGTCGGTGACGGGACACAAGGTGTATGCGCCGAAAGGTATCGGAGCGCTGTATGTGCATCCCGATGTGTCGTTGGAACCGCTGGTGCGCGGTGGTGGGCAGGAGTACGGACTGAGGGCGGGGACCGAGAACGTGGCTTTCGCCGTGGCGCTCGGTACCGCCGCGCGGATCGTCGCCGACGACCTCGCTGCGGGGGAACCGGAACGTATCCGCGGACTGCGTGACCGGCTCCATAACCGGCTTCGTGAGGTCCTCGGTGACCGGGTGATGCTCAACGGACCGAGCTGGTCGAGGCTACCGAACACGCTGAACATCAGCATCGACGGTGTACGTGGAAAAGACCTGCTGACCGACACACCCGGCCTGGCGGCATCGACAGGTTCGGCTTGCCACAGCGGACAGCGCCGCCCGTCTCCGGTGCTGGTGGCGATGGGGCTTTCTATCGATCGGGGTTTGTCTGCGTTGCGGCTGTCACTGGGACGGTGGACGACCCGAGAGGACATCGACCGCGCCGTCGAGGCGATCAGCGCGTCGGCGCTCCGTGTAAGCCGAATCGGCGCGGCAGGACCCACGCCGATTCGATGAAGCCCGTTCCCGGGCCGAAAGACCTCCGGTTCCGCATAGGCGCACCCGGGATCAGGAACCGCGCATGCGCCAGAACACGGTTCGTGCGCGTTCGGTCTGCGGATGTTCGGACCCGTACAGTTGCTTCCACTTCGACAGGCAGGCCAGAGCCTCCTGCTCGGCACGAGGGTCCCCGTGTTCGGCGAGCACTTCTGCCAGGAAGGTGCGAGCGTCGAGGGTCGACGGGTGTTCCGCGCCGTGGACGCGTTCGTTGTCCGTGACGATCTTTCTCAAGGATCGGATGGCCTTCTTGTGGTTTTGCGTTTGGACCA
>JAJYTH010000155.1 GCA_021793175.1 Actinomycetes bacterium | reverse complement strand
TGGCGGCTGCGAACACCCATAGTGGTGATCGTGATGAGCGCGTGGACGTCGACGCCTGAGTGGGCTCGCGGGCTCACGTGGGTGTGTCGCCTGTGTGGCCGTGGGTGGCCTTCGGAGTGGACCAGGCGGGTGTGCGAGTCGGATCATTGGACTAGCGGCACGGCATGACACGACAAGCGCCCCCAGGTCAGTTATTAGCTGACTTGGGGGCGCTATCTTTGTATCCGGGCCAGTCGATAGGCGTGGCGGGTGCCCTTACTTGCGTCGGATAATGCGGTAAACGATCTGTCGGTCTACGTGCAGGGCGTCAGCGATGGCTCCCACGTTGATGCCTTCGCGGCGCGCGTCAGTGACCGCCATGTCGCGTTCGGCTACAGCTACCGCCCTGTCCTCCTCGATGGCGTCCAGGGCTGCCTGGGCGGCCTCCAGGCGGGCCAGGGCATCACTTGCCGGGGTCAATGGCGTCCCTGAGTCGGCGGGCCTGGATGGCGTGCTTACGGGCCACCTCGACCGTGACGACCCTGCCGTCCGACAGTTCGATGATGAGGTATTCCGCGCCGCCGTACTTTTTCTTCGCGAGCGCTCCCGCTCCAGCGCCGAGGGCCAGGCCGAGGGGGCCTAGCAGGACTGTGCCTGCGACGGCTCCCCCGGCGACGCGGCCTCCGCTTGCCCGCTCCACGTAGTCGGCCGCGGTCTCGATTGTCGCGGACGTTACGTCAGCGGCATTGAACCGCTCTCGGTTCACGGTGAACCCCTCGGTCGTGTGGTGCAGCATCCGGCCATCCGACTTCAGCTGGATGGTGCCGGTGCGGGCGGTGCCGAATGTTGTAGGCCGGTAGTAGGGCTTCCCCTTGCGCTCGGCGAGGACTTGGCCGATGGGCTTGGACCAGATGCTCATGATTTCTCCTGTAGTGGCTGGCTTGCTACGTCCAGCGTAAGCCCCGGCATACAGTGTCGTCAAGCCTGATCTTGTACCAACTTTTTGTGTCGAGCCGTCACGGCCTGTAGATCGTGGCGGCTCTGCTCTCGGTCCACTAGTGACCGATAACTATGCTTAGCCGGAAAGGGCAGGTCATGAACAACCACATCCAGGACTTCCTGCAGTGGGCGGAACGGGACCGGCTAAGGTCTCCCGCCACCATCAAGCGCTATCAGACAGTGCTCGCACAGATACCCGACCCGCTGAACGCGACCGTTGAGGGCATCGAAGCATGGTGGTCTGGACGCTACGACAAGAGCGCAGCCACCCGCCAGAACGAGTTGGCGTGCCTGCGGACGTTCTACAAGTGGGCGACCCGGTTCGATCACCGCGTGGACGACCCGACGCGCCGACTCGACGCACCGAAGGTCGACAACGCCTTCCCCCGCCCCATCGGTAGGAGCGACCTTAAACGGGCGCTAGACGCCTGCGACGACCGGGGGGTGCCGGAACTGCGCAGGGCCATCGCTCTAGGCGCATATGGCGGTCTGCGCGTCTCTGAGGCGGCATCCCTGGACTGGGAGCACATCGACCTCGACCGGCGCTTCCTCCGCGTCCGGGGCAAGGGCCGAAAGGAACGCCTCGCCGGACTGTCCCCCGTCCTACTAGACGAGCTACTGCCCGAGTTGCGGTCCGGGAACGTTGTCACGGCGGGCGGGCGGACGTACACGGCGGACGCTCTACAGCGTCGCGTGAACCGGCACCTAACCTCATTAGGCATGGACTCCACCTTTCATAAGCTCCGCGCCCGCTACGTCACGCAGGGCATCGCCGAGACGGGCGACATCTACGCTGTGGCTCGCGCGGCAGGGTGGGCGTCCATCGAGACGGCCAAGCACTACGCCGCCCTATCTGACGACTCCCTCCATCGCATCGCCGCTGCTGCGTCGAAGTGATCCACGACCCCCTGATCTGCATTCGCGCAGGTCAGGGGGTTTTTCTTGTCTCCGCAGGGTCACGGGACGGTAACGATCGGAGTTTTTTGCCCAACCGGCTTGACGCCACCACCGCCACCGTCCTATGTTTATCCCATCGCCCCGGACGAACGGACCGAACACCGGCACCGGCACCGAGTGGCAGAGCAACTTCTCAACTTCATATACCCACAGCGAACGATACGGCGGTCACCCTCTAGTCGATAGGGGCCGCTACACCGCACAGGAGGCCCCGAGCGACCGGGGAGGCACCCACCCTTGCGAGGAAAGATAGCTGTGCTGGCAGTCGCGGCGGTAGGTCCCGCCGCGCACAAGCAAGAACCGCCCGACAGGCCAGGCCTGCACCCGAGTTCAAGCCTCGGCGGGCACCTCCACAACACACACCCGCTACTAGCACAGGAGACACCGATGAACACGCCCACCCCCAAGCCGCCCATCGTTCACACGCACCGTGGCAAGCCGCGCCCCTTCACCATCGAGGGCCACCACGCAGCGACCAAGCCCGACCGCACCCCCACCCACCGCAAGCCCGGACCACCCATCGTCCCCGAGCACATGGGATGGTTCTACAGGGGGAAGCCCAATGCGTGACCTCGCCCGCCATGCCCGCTGACCGCCGCGACCCCCGAAAGTAGCCCGCCATGATCCACGATTTTGTCACTATCTATGTTCTCGCGGCGATCTATTTGCTTACCCCGGTCGCTGTTTCTGTTGCCGCGTTGGCTGCCGCGCTGAAGGTCGCGCAGTGCCTGGAGAACCGACATGACCGATAACCACCAGCCCGCTATCACTCCTTCGTTCCGAAAGTATCCCGCCATGTACAACTCGAATAACCCGTTTAAGCCCGTCCCGCAGCGCCCTGAGCGCATTGACGAGACATGGCGTCGGCGCGCCGACCCCGTTGCCCACGAGGCCGTCCAGGAGGTGTCCCGACGTGGCTATTGAATGCACAGTCACAGAGTGCGAGCGTCCGGTCATTGCGCGCGGGTACTGCACCTCCCACTACGCACGGTGGAACAGATATGGAGACCCTCTTGTTAAGCGCCGAGACCGGTATGCGACCCCGGAGGAATCTTTCGCCGGGCGCACCCAGAGGGCCGCGTCCGGGTGCCTGGAATGGCATGGCTCCCGATACTCGAACGGCTACGGGCAAATAAGCGTGAAGGGCCGAAATGTGCTCGCGCACCGGTATGCGTGGGAACGCTCCCACGGACCGATCCCCGAAGGCATGCAGATCGACCACACGTGCTTTAACCGAGCGTGCGTCAACGTCGATCATCTGCGAATGGCGACGCGCGTTCAGAACGGGCGCAACTTGCAGGGCGCCAGGCGCACGAATCGCTCGACAGGCATCCGCGGAGTTGACGTTGTACGCGGAAAGTATATCCGCGGGCGCGTGCACGTGGATGGCAAGGAAATTTCGCGAAATTTCCCCACCGTCGATGCCGCCGCAGAGTGGGTTCGCGAGCGGCGGGCCGCTCTATACGGCGAATTCCAAGGGAAGGGGTGACATGCGCCCACCCCATGACCCCACGGGGGACACCGCCGCGGCCAACGTGGACAGGGAGCGCTCTCGGGCAGCCGGAGTGAACCCGGACATTGTTCACGAGCTGGCAGAGGCCTACCTGCCGCCGCCCGAGGACCCGACGTGGAACCTAAGAATGATGCCCCGCGACGAGGACGGCGAGCGACTCGGCATTCCGCCTGACGCCGACGTTGGGCCCTATGGGCTTGTCCCGGACGGGCCAATCACCAATGAGCAGGCCGCGCAGATTGTCTACCAGCTTGCCCTGCACCTCAACTGGAACGCCGCATGATTCTTCGTCCGTCCCTGCTGGCCGTCACTCGTGCCTGCAACGCCGACTACGCCGCACGCCATCCCCGTATGCGCGCATCGATGTGGATCACCCCGACCGGCCTCACCTATAGGAGCCATCCATGAACTACGCCCGCTTGTTCGAGATCATCCTCGAATTCATCTACGAATACGACCTGCCGCAACCAATGAGTGTCAACGTCTTTCTCGGTGACGACGACTATAACGCTGTCACGCTCATGATGAATGGCCGTAACGATGCCCCGACTGGTGTTAGTGCCGAGTTTCTGTGGGAGCACCACGACAATGACATCGTCACCGCGAACATTATTTACGACGGCGCGAACATCACCATCCAAATCTACGACGAGGACACCAACGCATGACTCTCGCCGCCACCACATACGCCGGATTCGCAGACAGGGACAACTGACGTGACATCCGAAGACGACCTCCCAGGTTGGCGCGCCCTCGCCCGCTTACGCCTCGGTGACTGGAAGGCCGAACGTGAGCGACGCATCCAGGCCGAACGGGAGCGGGACGAGGCGCGTTCACGGCTTGCTGAGGCCGCGAAAGAGATTCGGGAGCAGGGCGAGACCATCGCGGAACTCGCCGCCGAGTCCCGCCCACTCGCCCGCCGCGACCCCACCGGCTCTGGCGAATCTACGTCGGCCACCCCACCAACAGGGAGAACACATGACACTAACCATCTTTGACCAGCTCGAGCAGGGCAGCACCGAATGGCTTGAAGCGCGGCGCGGAATCGTCACCGCGAGCACCATCGGAAAGTTGCTCACCAGCATCGGCAAGGTCGCCAACAACGACACGTCACGCGCACTCACCGAAACGCTCGTCGCTGAACGACTGTCCGGGCAGATCGACTACACGCCCCCCACGCGAGACATGCAGCGCGGAACCATCCTCGAAGCGTTCTCGAGGGACATCTACGCCGAGCATTACGCCCCCGTTGCCGAGATCGGCTTCGGGAAGCTCGAGACTCCCACCTACACCATCGGGGCGAGTCCAGATGGCCTGGTCAGTGACGATGGCGGGTTCGAAACTAAGTCACCCCGACCCCGCACGCATCTCCGCACCATCCTCGAGGACCGCGTGCCCGCCCACTACATGGCCCAGGTGCAGACCTGCCTACTCGTCTTCGGTAGGCAGTGGTGGGATTTCGCTTCCTACGTCCCAGGCATGCCGTACTACGTCAAGCGCGTATTCCCTGACCCCCGATGGCAGGAAGCAATCATCGCCGCCGCCGAACAGTTCGAGGAGAACGCTGTCGCTCTCACCGCCAAGTATGAGCGCGAAACCCACGGACGACCCAAGACCGAATACCACGACCCGTTCGCAGAGGAGGACATCACGTTCTGATGGACATTACTGAGTCGTTGGCCGCGAACAGCGCCCAGCAGAACTATGACGAGTACCTGTCAGGCCCCAAGACGGTAACGGTCGCGGAGGTTACGCGGGGCACCGTCGAGCAGCCCGTGAACGTCGAGTTGGTGGAGTTCCCCGG
>JAJYTH010000044.1 GCA_021793175.1 Actinomycetes bacterium | reverse complement strand
GTTCGCGGCGAAACTGCCCAACGCCACGGTCCACGTCTGGTACGAACACCCGGAGGGGACCTGGCCCGCCGACCGCACCGGGCAGGTCGACCTCACCGCCCTCACCGTTCCGCAGGACGCCACCGTCTACCTCTGTGGTCCTCTTCCCTTCATGCGGAAGATGCGGACACAACTACGGCAGCTCGGTGTCCCCGCGGCCAACATCCACTACGAGGTGTTCGGCTCCGACATGTGGCTCGCCCGGGACTGACCATCCTGTCGCGTCCGCCGGGACGCAACGGTGACGCGACGTCCCGGCGGCCGACGTTTCACCCCGTCGACAAAGGGCTACTTCTCGGCGGGAGGGTGCACGGGTCGAAAGGGAGTGTCGATGGCGACGGTGGCCGAGCAGTTGGTGGACCTGCTGGTGCAGGCGGGTGTGCGGCGTATCTACGGCGTCGTGGGCGACAGTCTCAACCCGGTCACCGATGCCGTGCGGCGTAGTTCGGAGATCGAGTGGGTGCAGGTACGGCACGAGGAGGCCGCTGCCTTCGCGGCCGGCGCCGAGGCACAGATCACCGGCCGGTTGACGGCGTGCGCGGGCAGTTGTGGGCCGGGCAACCTGCATCTCATCAACGGTCTGTTCGACGCCCATCGCAGCATGGCCCCTGTCGTGGCCGTGGCCGCGCACATCCCGAGTGAGGACATCGGTACCGCCTACTTCCAGGAGACGCATCCCGACCGGCTGTTCGTCGAGTGCAGCCATTACTCGGAGATGATTTCGAACCCCGAGCAGATGCCCCAGGTGGCGCAGATCGCCATTCAGACCGCGATCGGCCGGTCGGGCGTGTCGGTCATCAGCCTGCCGGGTGACGTCGCGGGCATGGAAGCGCCGCGTAAGCGTACTGAGATGGCACTCGTGTCCCGTCCGCCCACGGTGCGGCCGGGCGAGGCCGAACTCGACCGCCTCGTCGAGATCGTCGACGAGGCGGAACGCGTGACGTTGTTCTGCGGCAGCGGCGCCGCCGAGGCACACGACGAGGTCATGGCCTTCGCCGACCGAGTGCAGGCCCCGGTGGGGCACGCGCTTCGCGGCAAGGAGTGGATCCAGTACGACAACCCGTTCGACGTGGGCATGTCGGGTCTACTCGGCTACGGGGCGGCGTATGAGGCGATGCACGAGTGCGACTTGCTGATCCTGCTCGGTACCGATTTCCCGTACCGGCCGTTTCTGCCGGACGACGTGAAGATCGTGCAGGTCGACGTCCGTCCGGAGAACCTGGGGCGCAGATCGCGTCTCGACCTCGGTGTCAGCGGCGATGTGGGGGAGACGTTGCGTTGTCTCACTCCGCGGGTGAGTCGCAAGACCGATCGCCGGTTCCTCGACCGCATGTTACGCAAGCACGCCGATGCGTTGGAGAAAGTCGTCGCCGCTTACACCACGGATGTGGAGCGGCACAAGCCCATCCACCCCGAGTACGTGGCGTCCGTCCTGGACGACGAAACCGCGGACGACGCGGTCTTCACCGTGGACACGGGTATGTGCAACGTGTGGGCCGCCCGCTACATCACCCCCAACGGGCGGCGTCGGGTGATCGGTTCGTTCACCCACGGTTCGATGGCCAACGCCATGCCCCAGGCGATCGGAGCGCAGCTGCCCGACAGGGAGCGGCAGGTCGTCGCGATGGCGGGTGACGGAGGGTTCTCCATGCTCATGGGAGACTTCCTCACCATCATCCAATACGGGTTGCCGGTGAAGGTGGTGTTGTTCAACAACTCCTCGCTGAGCATGGTGGACCTGGAGATGTTGGTGGCGGGGCTACCTCCGCACGGCACCGAGTACCCCGACGTCGACTACGCGGCCATCGCCCGTGCCGCGGGAGCCCATGGGGTGCGTGTCGACGATCCGAAGGCCGTGCGTTCCGGGTTGCGCGAGGTGCTGGACCATGACGGCCCCGCACTCCTGGATGTCGTCACCGATCCGAATGCGCTGTCGGTGCCACCACGCATCACCGGTCAGCAGTTGACGGGCTTCGCCTTGGCGACCAGCAAGATGGTGCTTCAGGGCGGGGTGGGACGGATGATCCAGCTCGCCCGTTCGAACCTGCGTAACATCCCGCGACCCTAGGAGTCAGTGCAGGTCAGTGCAGGTCGGTGCAGGTCGGTGCGGGTCAGTGCAGGAGGCCACCGCCGTCGCAGACCATCGTCTGTCCGGTGATCAGGGCGCCGTCGGGGGAGGCGAGGAAGGCGACGAGTCCGGCGAAGTCCTCGGGGGTGACGAACTCTTGGATGGCCTGCTGGGACATCGTCCGGGCGAAGACTTCGTCGCCGGAGTGAGCCCGGGTGCCGGGTGTGGCCACTTGGGCGGGCATGACCGCGTTGACGGTGATGCGGTGCTCGCCGAGCTCTCGTGCCATGACCCGGGTCATACCGATCAGGGCCCCTTTGCTGGCCACGTAAGCGATCTGACCCGGCGCACCGGTGAAGAACGTGCGGGACGCGACGTTGATCACCCGACCGCGGTGGGCGCTTTTTCGCAGGTACGGAAAGCACGCCTGCACCATCAGCAGTGGGCCGACGGCGTTGACGTCGTAGAAACGGTGCAACTCCGCCGGGGTGGCCTCCAGCAGGCTGTTGCGTCCCGACAACAGACCCGCGTTGTTGACCAACACGTCGATTCCGCCCAGCTCGGTGGCCACCGCCTCGACGGTGGTGCTCACAGCGTCCGGGTCGGTGACGTCGCAGACCCACGAACGCACTGCCGCGGAGTTCTCGTCGGGCCGGGAGTCGTCTAAGTCGATGTCGAGCGCGGCGACGGTGGCGCCTTCGGCGGCGAGGCGATGGGCGATCGCATAACCCAGGCCACCGGCCGCGCCGGTGACGACGGCGACGCGTCCTTCGAGACGGGAAGACTGCACGAACTCTCCTCCGGGCTCGGTTGCGCGGTGCGTGTGAGTACCGACGCTACGACGCCCTGGAGCCCCACGGTAGGCACCGTCGTCCGGTCCGGGCTACGTCATTTGACGAAGAACGGTTCGAAGGAGCGCCCGGTGGCCGGGCCACCGGGCGTCCGTGTCTACCGTGGAGGAAGCACCACGTTCGCGGTCATTCCTCCACGTGGATGGCCAGGGCCGGGCAGACCGAGGCGGCATGCCGGACGTCGGCGGCCTGGTCGGAGGAAGGCTCGGCGTCCAGCAGGATGACGATGCCGTCGTCGTCCTGGTCGAACACCTGCTCGGCAGCGACGACGCACTGTCCGGATGCGACACACTTGTCCTGGTCGATAGTGATCTTCATGGTGGTCCTTTCCAGGCGGTGGATTACCAGGTCACGGGAAGTTCGTACACGCCGTAGACCGAGCCGTCGTGCTTGAACGGAATGTTGTCGAACTCGGTCGCAAGCCGCAGCGTGGGAATACGGCGGTAGAGCGTGCTGTAGACGATGTTCAGTTCCAGGCGGGCGAGGGGCTGGCCCAGGCACTGGTGCACCCCGAAACCGAACGCCACATGGTGTCGAGCGTCGCGGCGGAGGTCGAGCCGGTCGGGGTCGGGGAACGCCTCGGGGTCGCGGTTGCCGATGTCGTTGGGGAAGATCACGCCCTCACCGGCGCGGATCACCTGTCCGTCGATCTTGATGTCCTCCAGGGCGACACGGCGACGTCCGTTGTGGGTGATGTGGAGGTATCGCAGGAGTTCCTCCACGGCCGAGTCCACCAGCGCCGGATCGTCGGTGTCGCGCAGCAGGGCCAGTTGGTCCGGGTGCTCCAGCAGGGCGAGCGTGCCCAGCGCGATCATGTTCGCGGTGGTCTCGTGCCCGGCGATGAGTAACAGGACACCCATCTGCGCGGCTTCGTTCTTGGTCAGTTCCCCGGCCTTGACGCGGCCCGCCAGGCCCGACAGCAGGTCTTCACCGGGCTCGGCGAGCTTGTCGTCCATGAGCCGGTGCAGGTATGCGCCGAGCTCGCCCAGAGCCGCCATCCGCTGCTCGGGGGAAGCGTCCCGTTTGATCACGGTTTTGCTGTTGTCCTGGAAGAAGTCGTGGTCGGAGTAGGGAACTCCGAGCAGTTCACAGATCACCAGCGAAGGCACCGGAAGGGCGAACGCCTCCACGAGGTCGACCGGCTTCGGACCGGCCAGCATGTCGTCGATGAGCCGGTCGACGATGCCCTGGATCGCCGGACGCATCGCCCGTACCCGCTTGACGGTGAACGGTGCCGTCACCATACGTCGCAACCGGGCGTGTTCCGGGTCGTCCATGAGAATGAAACTCACGGAGGAGCTGTCTCCACTGAGCGGTGCCTGCTTCGGGTAGCCCGGCTTGGTGATGTCGGCGCTCATCCGCGGATCCGCCAGCAGCGCGCGCTGGTCGGCGTACCGCGTCACCAGCCACGGCGTACTGCCGTCCCACAATCGGACTTTCGCCAGCGGACCTTCCTGCTGAAGGTCCCGCAGCGTCGGTGGCGGGTCGAACGGACATTTGGCGTCCCGAGCCATGGGGTATTCGGGGATCGCGGCCGCGTCCTCGGTGGAGTTCTCGACTGTGCTGGTCATCGGGTTCTCCTGTTGTGGTGGTCGTACTTCATGTGGTGGGTAGCGGCGCGGCGTCGAGCGCCTCCACGATCTCGCGGCGGCGTAGCCGGGCCTGTTTCGGCATGTTCCAGCCGACGATTCCGGTGACGTGCCCGGAGCGTTCGAACCGGACCACGAAACGCCGGTCGGCGGGATCACCTTCGACGACGGTCGTGTCGTCGTCGGCTCCGGGGCGGCCGTACACCTGCACCTTGGCGTCGAACTGGTCGGTCCAGAAGTAGGGAACGGGCGCGTATGTCCGGTCGGCGCCGAGGATGTTGGCGGCCACCACCTGCGCTTGTTCGGTGGCGTTGGTGCGGTTCTCCAGCCGCAACATCGTTCTCAGCGTGGGGTGGTACCAACGGGCCACGTCGCCGACGGCGTAGACGCCGGGTGCGGCCTGACAACGTGCGTCGCAGACGACGCCGTCGTCCAGAGTGAGGCCGCTGTCGCGCAGCCACGCCGTCGCCGGTTCCGCTCCGATCGCGACGACGACGAGGTCCGCGGGCAGCGACTCACCGTTGTCCAGACGAACTCCCGTGACGCGTCCATGCTCACCGGTCAACTCCTCGACCAGGTGGCCGAGCGCCAGCCGGACTCCGTGCTCGGAGTGCAGATCCGCCAGCGTCCCCGACACCAGTGGGCCGAGCTGGTTCGCCAGAGGAGCCGATTGTGGCCCGGCCAGGGTGACATCCAGCCCGAGTTTCCGTGCGGTGGCGGCGATTTCCGCGCCGAGAACGCCTTCACCGACCACGACGAGCCGAGCTGAGCGGGACAGACCGGCTCGCAGTGCCAGCGCATCGTCGAGTGTGCGGAGCACATGTACGCCGGTCAGGTCGTGTTCCACGGGAAGTCGACGCGGGCGAACGCCGGTGGCCACCACGACCGTGTCGGCGGACAGCGTTCTGTCGGATGTGGTGTGGACGGTCCGTTGTGCTGTGTCCAATCTCACGGCAGGGTCGCCGAGAACGAATTCAGCATCCAAATCAGACAACATCTGTTCCGGGCGAAGCCGTGCCCGCTCCGGTTGCCAATCGCCTGCCAAGACCTGTTTGGACAGAGGTGGCCGGTCGTAGGGCACGTGTTCCTCGGCTCCGAGTAGGGTGAGTCGTCCCCGATGGCCGTTGCGGCGCAACGCCTCGGCGGTGGACAACCCGGCTGCGGACGCGCCGACCACCAGAACGTCGTGGGTTTCGCTCATTCCTCCGTCACCATGATCGCTGCGGTCGGACAGACACTGGCCGCCTCACGAGCCGCCGCGTGCAGCCGCTCGGGTGGTGTGGCATCGAGAAGCACGACGATGCCGTCGTCGTCCCGCTGGTCGAACACCTCGGGCGCGCTCAGCACACACGACCCCGCGCCACAGCATTTGTCCTCGTCAACACTGATTTTCATCGTCACTGTCTTCCTCGATCGTTGAGGTCTTTTCAGCGGTTAGGGCCGTGCCGTGACGGGCGCGGACCACAATCCCACGATCGCGTCGGCCAACCCTTCCGCGGTGGCGCGCCAGCTCGCTCGTGGCGTGGTGGACATTTCGGCGAGGGCCCGTTCCCGTTCGGCGAACATGTGCACCATCAACTGACGTGTCATGTCGCTCCGCTCCAGGTGCACCTCGACCGGAAGGTTGGGCAGACACTGCTGTAACCCGTCGAGTGTGTGGAGCAGAGAAGGTGAGGTCAGCGTTTCCTCGTACAGGATTTCGCGTAGTGCCGGGTCGGTCATCACCTGCGCGCTGAACCGCGCGAACCACGTGGGACTCCCCAGGGAATCCAGGTGATCGGCCAGCGGACACACGAGGCACATCACCCAGTCCCGTGGGGTGGGTGAGGACGGGGTCCGGGCCACCATGTCCAGTCGCCGCCGCTCGATGTCGTCGGTGTGGCGCCGCACGATGGCGCGAACGAGGTGCACCTTGGTCCCGAAGTGATATCCCACAGCGGTGTTGTTCCCCTGACCGGCGGCTTCGCTGATCTGCCGGTTGGACACCGAAGCCACACCGTATTCGGCGAACAGGCGTTCGGCGGTGTCCAGGATGCGCCGGCGGGTGGCGTCGGACCGGTCGCTCCGGACCGTCCTCACTGACATGGCACGTGGCATGGCGCGATTGTCACCAACGCACGGGAACGGTACGCAAACCCCCCACGGCCAGGCCTTCGATGCGTTCCAGTTCGGTCGGCTCCACCGCGAGTTCGAGCGTGGGCAGGCGGCGGAGCAGAACGTCCAGAACGGCCTGCAGCTCGGTGCGGGCCAGGGCCTGGCCAAGACACGAATGCGCGCCGACCCCGAAGGCCAGGTGCGTGTTGGGGCTGCGGGAGAGATCCATCTCGGCGGCGTTGTCGAACGCGTTCTCGTCCCGGTTGGCGGCCGCCATGCTGCACACCACCGTGGTACCGCTGGGCACCCGGGTGCCGGAGAGTTCGATGTCCTCGCTGACGAAACGAGGCATGCCGAAACCGGGATTGGCGTCGAACCGCAGGGATTCCTCCACGGCCGTGCGGATCAGCGAGCGATCCTCCAACAGCTTCTCCCAGCGCCGCCGGTCGGCCAGCAGCATGCCGACCATCTTGCCGATCATGTTCGCGGTGGTCTCGTGCCCGGCGACGAGTAGCGCCTTGGCCGTGGCGACCAGTTCCGTGTCGGACATGGGGTCCTCGGACTCTTCGGTAATCAACGTGCTGAGCAGGTCGTCACCGGGAGCGGAACGCTTCGCGGTGACGTGCCCGCTCAGGTATTCGTTGAACTCCTCCTGCGCGGCGTCGATTTCGGACTGGCTGTACTTGGTGAGGTTGAGCAGCGTGTCCGACCAGTAGGCGAACCGGTCACGGTCGGAGTCGGGGACACCGAGCAGGTCGCAGATGACCCATACGGGCAAGGGGAAGCCGAGGCTCGCCTTGAGGTCCGCGGGATACCCCTGTTCCACCATCGTGTCGATGAGGCGGTCGGACATCTCCTCGATCCTGGGCCGCAGGGCGGCCATCCGCTTGGCGGTGAACCACCTGCCGAGCCGGCGACGCCAGCGCCGGTGCCCCTCACCGGTCTGGGGAAGGGTCGAGGCCATCGAGCTGTTGAACACACCACCCGACTCGTTGGCCGCGATCCGTGCGGCGCCCGACGACGTGTCGAGCTCTCGGGTGAAGCGTGGATCGGAAAGGACTTGGCGCACATCGTCGTAGCGGGTGACCAAGGTCGCCTCGTCGCCGCTGGGGAGCCGGACTCTCGCGACGGGACAGTTCCGACGCAGGTCGTCCCACTCCGCCGGCGGTTCGAGTGGGGCAGGGTTGGGGATCGGATAGTTCAATACGGATTCACCGTCTGCCACCGGGTGCGTCCTCTCCGTGCGACTGCGTTGTGCGGCAAGTCAATCGCACATTGTCTTGCTAAGTCAAGCGACTGACTTAATTTGCGCGTGGTGCCGGGTGCTGAGCTGGGAGCAGAGTTGGTCTCGGAGCTGGTGCCGGACGTCTTCCCGAGCGCACCGTGTCCGCGAGAGAACTCGCGTCCCGTGCCGTGGTCAGCCGAGACAGTGGCGCCGGGAGCGAACACACGGGACAGCGAGGGAAAGGCAGGGGTGTTCCGACGTTTCTTCGTCAACCGGTGGTCGACGGATCACCGTCCACGGCGGCCTGGAGCCGCGGTATCAGTTGGTCGAGGAGGTACGGCACACTCAACGCCGACACCTGGGAGAACGCGGTGCCGAAATCGCTGCTCTCCTCGACGATGACCTCGCGTTTCTCCTTCGCCGGGCGCAGCTTGCCGTACAGGGCGTCCTCCCGCAGTTCCGCGCCGCCGTCGTCGGTGAGCCATACGACGACATCGGCGTCGAGGACATCCGCGTGCTCTTTGCTGATACCGGCCCCGAACCGGTCGCCGACCAGTTCGTCGAGTTCGGCGGGAAGGGTGAAGCCGAGATCGGTCAACAGCCGGGAGCGGGGATCGTCGCCTCCGTAGAGGAAGTAGCCCTCGTACAGGGTGGCGACCAAAGCGGTGGCGCCGTCGAACTCGGGGTGTTCGTCGCGGGCCTGTTCCAGTCGCCGATCGACATCGGCGACGATTCGACGGGCCTCGGCGGGTTTGCCGACGGCCGCGCCCACGGTCGTCGTGAGATCTCGCCACGGGATGCCGTAGTCCGGTTGGCCCGGTGGGGGAGCGATCGTCGGCGCGATCTGCGACAGGGTGTCGTAGTCGGCCCGGCTCAGTTCCGAGTACAGCCCGACGATGAGATCCGGTTGCAGTTCCGCGATCCGCTCGAACCGGATGCCGTTCTGATTGTCGAGCACCACCGGCTCCGGATCGTCGCCGAGGGCTTCTCGTGCCCAGGGTCCGATCGCGCCCGGGTAGTCGCCGAACCAGCGTGTGGTCGCGACCGGTGTCACGCCGAGAGCCAACAACGCGTCGTGGTCGGTGAATCCGACGCTGACCACGCGCTGCGGAGGGTCGGTGATGGTCGTGGAACCGAATCGGTGTTCGATGGTCACCGGCAGGGCGCCGGGTTCTGCCTCCACCGCCTGTTCGTTCGTGGAGTTCGGTGATTCACCGCTGGGAGAGCAACCGGTCAGTACCAGAGTCAGCACGGTGAGTACGGCGAGGACGGACCGGCGGTGGCGGCGGGGAAGGACCGACATATGTATAAGGTTTGCCTAACCAAACCTTCTCGGTCAAGGCTGAGAAGCAGGACATCGTCGTCGTCACAGCTGACGGGCCTCGGACAGTCGGTGAGCCTGTTCGATGACCGCGAGCACCTCCACGGCATCGCGCGGATCGACGGGGACCTCGTCCTCACCCGCGATGGCGCGGGCGAGCACCCGGTAGAACTCGTCGTAGGAACCTCGGTCCGATTCCACCCGCCGGGCTTCGTCGGCGACACCGAGTACGCCCCATGCTTCCGAATGCTCGTGTCCGTAGCCGTCGTCGGTGGGCAACGCGCCCGCTCGCAGGGCGGTCTCCTGGGGATCGAACCCCCATTTGGTGTAGGCGGCCCGCGAGCCCAGCACGTGAAAGCGCGGACCCGGCAACGCGGCCAACGACGACATGAACAGCTGTGATCGAGTGCCGCTGCGGTGATTGAGGACCACGAGGGTGTCGTCGTCGGCCGCCAGACCGGGAGTGCGGCGAGCGGCATCCGCCCAGACGTGCTCGACCTCGCCGAACAACTGGATCGCCTGGTCGATCAGGTGAGTGCCGAGGTCGAACAGGATGCCGCCACCGTCGGCGATGGGAGTGTCGGCCTTCCAGCTGCGAGGCCCTCGTGGCTTCCACGTCTCGAACCGGGACTCGAACGTGTGCACCTGTCCCAGTCGTCCTTCCTCGACGAGCCTGCGGAGTGTGCGGAAGTCGCTGTCCCAACGGCGGTTGTGGAACACCGTGAGCAGCCGTCCCGCCCGGTCGGCGTGTTCGATGAGCGCGGAGGCCTGTGAGCTCGTGGGTGCGAACGGTTTGTCCACCACGACGTGCAGACCGGCGTCGAGGGCCCGCGACGCGAGTTCGACGTGCGTCTGCGGCGGGGTGCCGATGACCACCAAGTCGAGGTCGTCCGCACGGGCGAACAGTTCGTCGGCGCTGTCCACCACCGTGACGTCCGGATAGGTCGCGTGGGCCTGCGCGGCACGGTCGGCGTCGGAGGTGACCACCACGTCGAGCGAGTACGCGGGATCGCACGCCAGAAACGGTGCGTGGAACACTCTGCCGGACACCCCGAACCCGATCACGCCAGTGCGAATCAACCCGACCATTGCGGCTGCCTTTCTACTGTGGACCGTTGTCAGGGTAGTACCGGCGGGCGGCTTCGGCAGCTGCCCGGCCGGCTCCCGGGATCAGCCCGAGCTCAGGGCTTGCCGGGCCGGGAGACGGGAGATGTAGGCAGCGGGATCGATGAGGATCGTCCGCAGGGCGGAAAGGGCGGCACCTCGGACGGCGGCCTCGGCGCCCACGACCGACCGGCGCACTTCCACCGCCCGCCACGGTGTGCTGACCACCCGCCCCGTGAGTTCGGTGCGCAACGGCTCGACCAACCACGGGTGCAGGAGCGCGAAAGTCCCCCCTAGCACGATCGTGGATATGTCCAGCAGGTTGACCACACCGGACAGTGCTGTTCCCAGGACGCGCCCGGCGGAACGCACGGCCGTAAGAGCCGCGCGGTCGTGTTCGTCGAGCCGGTCGAGCAGCGTGTCCACGTCCTCGACGTGGGCGCGGTCGAGGATGGCGTCCTGTCCCGCGAGTCGTTCGAGACAGCCCCGTGCCCCGCAGGAGCACCGGGGGCCGCGTGGTTGTACGGGGAAGTGGCCGAGTTCGCCACCGAAGCCGTGTGTGCCGCGGAACAGCTCTCCATCGAGCACGATCCCTGCCCCGATGCCGATTTCGCCGGAGACGTACACGAAGCTGTCAAGCGCTGTGTCGGCACCGTGCCGCAGGGCGGAAAGCTCGGCGACGGCGGCGAGGTCGGCCTCGTTGCCGACGACCAGTTCCCCGAACGGCACGGGCACGCGACGGCTCAACTCGGAAGTGAGGTCGACGTCGTGCCAGCCGAGGTTCGGTGCCGTCCGCACCAGGCCGTTCGCCGCTTCCACCAGGCCTGGGACGGCGACGCCGATACCCCCGACGGTGATCCCGTTCCGTCGCGCCCGTTCCAGGGCGTCGTTCGCCTCCCGCTCCACCCGGGCGAGTACCTCGTCGACCGGTCGGCCACGGTTGTCGACCCGGCGCACCCGTTCGTCGCACACGTCGCCGATCAAGTTGACCAGATAGGTGGTGATGTAGTCGACGGCGATCTCGACACCGAGCCCATGGGGGCCGTGTGGGGACAGGGACAGTGATGTGCCGCGCCGTCCCGGGCCCCTGCGGTGTTGGAGTCCTTCTTCGCGCACCAGGGAAGTGGTGACGAGACGGTCGACCAGGCTCGACACCGTGGCTTTGGTGAGTCCGGTGTGCGCGGCGACACCTGCCCGCGACACCCCGGGGAAGGCGGCGATGGTGCTCAGCACCAGGGCGCAGTTGTGGCGGCGGACGGTGTGTTGGTCCGCGGGGCCGGTCTCGGTCACGTCCCGATCGTAATCGTTCATCAGTTGAACCAAATTCTTGACTAGCACCCGGATCACTACATAAGTTCAGTGATCAAACTATTCCGTCGTGCGGGAGGACATCGTGGTCGGTAAACCCGTGGCAGAGGACAAGTTCAGTTTCGGCCTGTGGACCGTGGGATGGCGTGCGGCCGATCCGTTCGGTGACGCGACACGGCCCGAGCTCGACGCGGTCGAGGCGGTCCACAGGCTGGCGGAGCTGGGGGCGTGGGGAGTGACCTTCCACGACAACGACCTCGTTCCCTTCGGCAGCGACGACGATGAGCGAGAGAAACGGATCGGTCGGTTCCGTGCGGCGCTCGACGAGACCGGGCTCGTGGTGCCGATGGCCACCACCAACCTGTTCACCCACCCGGTGTTCAAGGACGGAGCGCTCACCAGCAACGACCGGGACATCCGCCGGTTCGCGCTGCGCAAGGTCATGCGCAACATGGACCTCGCGGCCGAGCTAGGGGCGACGACGTATGTGCTGTGGGGCGGCCGCGAGGGCAGTGAGACGGACGCGGCCAAGGACGTGCGTGCCGCGATGGACCGCTATCGGGAGGGCATCGACACGCTCGCGCAGTACGTCGTGGAGCAGGGGTGCGGGCTGAAGCTGGCCCTGGAGCCGAAGCCGAACGAGCCGCGCGGCGACATCCTGCTGCCCACCATCGGACACGCGCTGGCGTTCATCTCCACGCTGGAGCACCACGAGTTGGTGGGTGTCAACCCCGAGGTCGGGCACGAGCAGATGGCGGGCCTGAACTTCGTGCACGGCATCGGGCAGGCGTTGTGGCAGGGCAAGTTGTTCCACATCGACCTCAACGGCCAGCATGGACCCCGGTACGACCAGGACCTCGTGTTCGGGCACGGTGACGTGCTCTCGGCGTTCTTCTTGGTGGATCTGCTCGAACACGGTGGCTACGACGGCCCCCGGCACTTCGACTACAAGCCGCCGCGTACCGAGGACCTCGACGGCGTATGGGCCAGCGCGGAGGCCAACATGCGGTCGTATCTGCTGTTGCGAGAGCGAGCGAGGAAGTTCCGCGCCGATCCGCGGGTGCAGGAGGCGCTGGAGCGTTCACGCGTGCCGGAACTGGCGCAGCCGACGCTGGCTGAGGGGGAGACGGTGTCCGACCTCAAGGCCGACCGCACCGCGTTTGAGGACTTCGACGCCGAAGCGGCGGCCACTCGTGGCTACGCCTACGCCCAGCTGTCGCAACTGGCCTTCGAACATCTGCTGGGCGCGGCCTGACGACCCCGCCATCGTGTCCGCAGTCTGCGTAGCCGTGTCCGCAAGTTACGTAGCCGTGTCCGCAGACTGTGTGGATCCCCGTCGTGCCGCCGGGCAGCGCGATGGGGACATCACGAGTGGAGTGCGTCGGCGCCGAGTACCAACCGGACACAGTGGGCGGTGAGGCGGTCGAGGGGAACGTCCAGTGTGCCGTTGAGGTAGGCGATGAACACGTTGGCCAGCCCGCCCACCAAGGCGGTCGCCGTCATGGTGCGGTCCTGCTCGTCGACCCGGTCGGGCAGTTGCTCGCGTACCAGCTCGGCGAACATGGGCAGTCGTTGCGCGCCCAGGCGGCGCAGTGCCGGCTCGGCGAGCGGCGCCAGCAACAGCGCCCGTCCTTTGCGCGGGTCGTCGAGGATCAGGGTCACGAACACCGAGACTGCCGCCTCGGCACGGTCCCGGACGCCCCCACCCGCGAGGTCGACGGCGTCGACAAGCACTTGGTGGGCGAGGGCCGCGACGTGGTCGTACACGGCGACGACGAATTCGTCGCGATCGGTGAAGCTCTCGTAGAAGTAGCGTTCGGTCAGTTTCGCCTGTCGGCACACCGCGCGCACGCTCACGGCGGAGGGGCCCGATGTGCCGAGCAGCTCCAGGCCCGCTTCGAGCAACTGCCGTCGACGTGTGGCCCGGCGGTCGGACAGTGTGGTGCCCGCCCAAGTGCGATTCGTACCCGTCATGGTCCGTTCCCATGATTGACTATGGCTGTTGTCAATTTGGCCGATTCTAGTCACGGGTACCCCGCTTCCCGTGTCGCCAGGGCGCCGTCGAATACGCCGTCGAGTGTGGAAGCGCTCCGTCCGTCCGTTCGGTCGGCGCAGGCGGACCGGTTGGTTACGGCGATGTCGTTATGAACGGTGTCTTCGGGCATCGTCAGGACACCGATTCCCACCTCGCGCAGCTCGCCCGGACCCGAGGCGGTCGGTTTGCCACGTTCGACCAAAGACTCGCTCGGCTCCATACCGACATAGCGGACCTTTTGCCGACGGTTCCCATTCAACCGACTCATTGATTGACTCATTGATGCGGCCCGGCGACGGGACGACGCCACCGGATGCGACCATTGCCGGAATTCGATCACTGTCGTCGGGAGGGTCATGTCCGTACTCGGCACCCGAACCCGTCTGGGGTATTCGTTAGGTTCTTTCGTCACCGGGGCGTTCGGCACCGTGCCGGGTCTGCTTCTGTTGCCTTACCTGACCGACACGTTGGCCGTTCCGGCGGCGGCCGCCGGGGCCATCGTGCTGCTGCCCAAGGCGTGGGACGTCGTGTTCAACCCGGTGGCGGGTCGATTGTCCGACGCGGACCTGGTGCGGCGTGGTAGCCGGGTGCGGTCGCTCGTGCTCGGAGGTCTCGCGCTCGCGGTCACTTTCGCCGCTCTGTTCGCCCATCCCGGGTTCGGTGGTGTCGGTGCCGACTCCGCGTACGTCGTGGCGGTGTTCTTCCTGTGCGCCACCGCGTTCGCGTTCTTCCAGGTGCCGTTCAACGCGTTGCCCGCCGAACTCACCGACGGCTACCACGAGCGGACCCGGTTGACGACGTGGCGCATCGCCGTGTTGGCGCTGGCCATCCTGACCTCCGGTGCGGTGGCCCCTGCCATCGCGAACGGGGTCGGTGGTGTGGGTGGCTACCGCATCATGGGCCTGTTTGTGGCCGCGCTCATCGTGTTGGGCACGGTTGCGGTGGTCGTGGGCATCCGCGGGGCGCGAGTCGGTCGGCCCAAACAGCCCACGCCCACGTGGCGGGAATTGCTGTCCACGATGCGAAGGTGGCGTTCGTTCCGGCTGTTGCTCGGCGTGTACTTCGTGCAGGCACTCGGTGTGGCCACCTTGCTTGCGGCAGTCAGCTACGTCGCTCGCTACGTGCTGGGAGACGCCGATCTCCAGCCGCTGTTGTTCGCCGGGTTCGTCGGGCCCGCCTTGCTGGTGATGCCGTTGTGGGACCGCGTGGGACGTTCGGGCGGGAAGCTGACCGGGTTCCGGGTCGCGACGGTGGCGCTCGCGGCGGCGTTGTTCGGTCTGGCGTTCGCGCGGATGTTGCCGACCGCACCGGTGTTCGTCCTCGTCGCGCTCGCGGGGGTGGGGTATGCGGGTATCCAGGTGTTCCCGTTGGCGCTCCTACCGGATCTGATCACCGAGGAGGAACACCGTACGGGCGAGGCCAGGGCCGGGGTCACGGCGGGGGTGTGGACGGCGGCCGAGGCGTTGGGCCTCGCACTGGGGCCGAGCTTGTTCGGGCTGGTGCTGTCGTTCGGCGGCTACGTGTCCAGTACCGACGCGGCGGCCGCGCAGCCGGAGAGCGCCGTTTCGGCCATCACGTTCGGTTTTTCGGTCGTGCCCGCTATGTTGGTGCTCCTCGGCCTGCCACTGTTGCGGCGCACGTTCTTCGGTTCCGAGCGTGGACGTGGCGGTGGACATGGAGAAGGCGCGACGAGTGCCGGGAACGGTGATGACGGTGGGGACGAGGAGGGCACCGAGCAGGTGGTGGGTGCATGAGTGTCGAGGACATCCTGGCCCGGATCCGCGCGTTGCGCACTGACGACGCCCCCACCCACGGCGGTCGTACGCTCGCCTACGTCTACGACAGCGGCCTCGCCGAGCTGGACGAACTGGGGGCGCGGGCGCACGCGTTGGCCTCGTCGGCGAACGCGCTCGACCCCACCACGTTTCCCGGCCTGTTGCGGATGGAGAACGACCTCGTAGCCAAGGCCGCCGCGTTGCTCGGCGGAACCGGTGAGACGGTCGGCACCGTCACCTCGGGTGGTACCGAGTCGTGTCTGTTGGCCGTGCTCGCGGCCAGGCAGAGCCGCCCGGACGTCGTCGACCCGGCGTTGGTCGTGCCCACCACCGTGCACGCGGCGTTTCGCAAGGCCGCGCACTACTTCGGATTGCGGCTCATGGAGGTGGAGGTCGACCCGGCCACCTTTCGGGCCGATGCCGCCGCGATGGCGTCGGCGATCGACGACGACACGGTGTTGGTGGTGGCCAGCGCGCCCTCGTACGCGCACGGGGTGGTCGACCCGATCCCCGAGATCGCGGCCGCGGCCGCCGCGCGGGGAGTGCGGGTGCACGTCGATGCCTGTATCGGCGGTTGGGTACTGCCGTACCTGCGCAGGCTCGGGGTCGAGGGGGCAGCCTTCGACTTCTCGGTCGAGGGTGTCACGAGTGTCTCGGTGGACCTGCACAAGTACGCCTATTGCCCCAAGGGCACGTCGGTGTTGTTGTTCGCGAACGCCGAAGCCCGCCACGGACACTATTTCGGTTGTGCCGACTGGCCCGGCTACACGATGTTGAACACCACGCTGCAGTCCACCCGTTCGGGTGGTCCGCTCGCCGCGGCGTGGGCTGTCGTGACACACCTCGGTGACGACGGCTACCTGAGACTGGCCCGGGACACGCTCTTCGCCGTGCGGGAGATCCGACGAGGTGTGGAATCGGTCGAGGACTTGCGCGTTCTCGGTGAGCCCGAGTCCACGTTGTTGTCCGTGGCCACCCGGGGCGCGCCCGAGGAGGTCGGTTTCGACTTGTTCACCGTGGCCGACGAGATGCGTGACCGAGGTTGGTACGTGCAGCCGCAGTTCGCGCACGGGCACTCGCCGGTGAACCTGCACCTGACCGTGACGGCCGCCAACCGGGGGTCGGAGGGGGAGTTCGTCGCTGACCTGGGTGACTCGGTGCGGGCGGCTCGTGAGGCGGGACCCGTGTCCGTGGACCCGGCACTGCGGGAGCTGCTCCTTACCCTCGACCCCGACAGGCTCACTTCGGAGCAGTTCGCCGACCTACTCGCGGGAGCCGGGTTGGCGTCGGAGGAGGAGACGGGCACCGGCTTGCCGCGTCGTATGGCGCCGATCAACGCGCTGCTCGACGCCGCGCCCGCCCGGTTGCGTGAACGCGTGTTGTTGGAGTTCCTCGGTCTGCTCTACCGGCCGACCCCGTCGCCGTGACCGGAGCCGGGGAAGCCCGTCGGACGGCCGGTTCGGTGTCCGAGTGGCAGGCTGAGGACATGACCGAGAGCGCCTCACAGGAACCCGACCCGGAACTGCTCGAACTGTGGGCGCGAGTGTTCGAATTCGCCAGGCAGGGACAGACCGAGACACTCGCCGCCTACGTCGATGCGGGCATCCCCGCCAACCTGACCAACGACAAGGGTGACACGTTGGTGATGCTGGCGGCCTATCACGGCCATGCCGACACCGTGCGGTCTCTGTTGGAACGTGGTGCGGACCCGAACCGGCTCAACGACCGCGGTCAGAGCCCGGTAGCCGGGGCCGTGTTCAAGGACGAGCCCGAGGTCGTGAAGGTGTTGCTCGACGGCGGTGCGGACCCCGAACTCGGACAGCCGTCGGCCCTGGACACGGCGCGCATGTTCGGCAACGAAGAGATGCTCACCCTTCTGCGTCCCGGTGGCTGAGACGGCGGCACGGTCGAACTGAGACCCCGGCCACTGCGGTCACCGCCGTCACCGGCAGGGCGACATGCTGAACGGCATGCCGCAGGACCAGCATTATCTGGCAGGCCTTCAGCTGGCAGGACGCAGAGTCGTCGTCGTGGGCGGGGGCACCGTCGCGCAACGACGTCTGCCTCGTCTGCTCTCCGCGGGGGCGGCGGTGGAGCTCGTCGCTCCCCACACGACACCCTCGGTGCAGGCGCTGGCCGATTCGGGAGAACTGGTCTGGCATCCGAGGCTGTACCGCGCTGGAGATCTCGACGGAGCGTGGTACGTCCTGGCGTGCACCGACGACGCGAGCGTCAACGCCGCTGTCTGCGCCGACGCCGAGCGCGCCAGGATCTTCTGTGTTCGGGCTGACGCGGGAGCGCGTGGCACCGCGGTCACCCCGGCCACGGGGTATCACGACGGTTTGCTGGTCGGAGTGCTCTCCGGAGGGGTTCCGCGTCGTTCTGCGGCGGTGCGCGACGCTGTGCTCGACGCCCTGAGTTCGGGCTCGGTGTCCGACGTGGGCGCGGACAAGCCCACCGTCGAAGGCGTGGCGCTCGTCGGCGGTGGCCCCGGCGACCCGGAACTCATCACCGTGCGTGGCCGCCGCCTACTCGCCCGCGCCGACGTCGTGGTGGTCGACCGGCTCGCGCCTCGGGAGCTGCTCGACGAACTCGCCGACCACGTCGAGGTCATCGACGCGGCGAAGATCCCGTACGGCCGGGCCGCCGCGCAGGAGGCCATCAACAGCGCGTTGGTCGAGCACGCCCGCGCGGGCCGGTTCGTGGTGCGACTCAAGGGCGGTGATCCGTACCTCTTCGGTCGAGGGTTCGAGGAGGTGCTGGCCTGCGCGGAGGCAGGTGTGCCCGTCACGGTGGTCCCGGGGGTGACCAGTGCTTTCTCCGTTCCCGCGGCGGCGGAGGTGCCGGTGACCCACCGTGGTGTGGCACACGAGGTCGTCGTCGTCTCGGGGCACGTCCCGCCGGGCGACGAACGGTCGCTCGTGGACTGGGAGGCGCTCGGCAGGCTCCGGGGCACCGTGGTGCTGCTGATGGGTGTGGAGCACATCGGACTGTTCGCCGACACGCTGATCGAGGCGGGCCGCCCGGGCGACACGCCGGTCGCTGTGATCCAGGAGGGCACTCTGCGCACCCAGCGGGTGGTACGTGCGCCGTTGGCCGACATCGCCGACGCAGCGGCCGACGCCGGCATACGCCCGCCGGCCGTCACCGTGATCGGACCGGTCGCCGGACTCGCCGAGCGGACCGCCGCCACGCGCGGGTGAACGCGACGTCGCTCTCAGTCTCCGACGACACTGTCCTCTCGGGCCCGTTGTGGGCGAGGATGACACTCATGAGTGGCAGCGAAACGAACACCGACCCCGAGAACACCTCGTCGAACGAACTCGTGGCCCTACGCGTGGAACGCGCCGAAGGCGTCGCCGAGGTGACTTTGCTCGGTCCGGGCAAAGGCAACGCGATGGGGCCGGATTTCTGGCGGGAACTGCCGATCGTGTTCGGCGAACTCGACCGTGATCCCGACGTCAGGGCGATCGTGCTCACGGGTAGCGGCAAGCACTTCTCCTACGGCCTCGACCTGCCCGCGATGCTGCCGTCGTGGGGCGAGTACCTGACTGGTGACGCGCTGGCCCGCCCACGTAGGGAATTCCTCGACGAGGTCCGCCGCATGCAGGACGCGATCAACGCCGTGGCCAGGACGCGTAAGCCGGTGATCGCCGCCGTGTCCGGATGGTGCATCGGGGGAGGGGTCGACCTGATCTCGGCTGCCGATATCCGGCTGGCCAGCACCGACGCGAAGTTCAGTGTGCGCGAGGTGCGGGTGGCCATCGTCGCCGACATGGGCAGTCTGCAGCGTCTCGCCTCGATCATCGGTGAGGGACATCTGCGCGAACTCGCTTTCACCGGACGCGACATCGACGCCGCGCGCGCCGAGAAGATCGGCCTCGTCAACGACGTCCACCCCGACCGTGACGCCACTCTGGAGGCGGCGCGACGCATGGCCCGCGACATCGCGGCGAATCCACCCCTGGTGGTGCAGGGCGTGAAGGACGTACTCTCCGTCAACACCGAGCAGCAGGTCGAGGCCGGGTTGAGGTACGTCGCGACGTGGAACGCGGCGTTCCTGCCCAGCCACGACCTGAACGAGGCGGTGCAAGCATTCCTGCAGCGTCGTGACCCCGAGTTCCGGGGCGAGTGAGGAGGCGGAAGTGAACGTAGGGACTGGCGGTGTCGGCGTCGACGCCACCAGCGGTTCCACGGAGGCGTACCGGCGATTCCGGGAAGCCCGGGATCTGTTGCTGGAACACCGGGAGGACTACCGGACGGCTCGCGCGAAGTTCACGTGGCCGAAGTTCACCGAGTTCAACTGGGCGCTCGACTGGTTCGACCGGATCGCCGCGGAGGAACACAACGCCGAGCGGCCCGCCCTGTGGATCATCGAGGAGGACGGTTCGGAGAACCGTTGGACGTTCCCCGAGCTGTCGCGCCGCTCGAACCAGGTGGCGAACTGGTTGCGCGAGCACGGCGTGCGACGTGGCGATCGGCTGATCCTGATGCTCGGCAACCAGGTGGAGCTGTGGGAGACGATCCTCGCCTGTTGCAAGCTCGGGGCGGTGCTCATCCCGGCGTCCACTCTGCTCGGCTCAGCGGATCTGCGGGATCGTGTCGAACGCGGCCGGGCGAGCCATGTCGTGGTGCGGGACGTCGACGTCGAGAAGTTCGCCGACGTCCCGGGGGAGTACACGCGCATCGCGGTGGGTGAGCGCTTAACCGGTTGGGAGTCGTTCGCCGACGCCTACTCGGCCGAGGCGACGTTCACTCCGGACGGGCCCACCCGTGCCGACGATCCGTTGTTGCTGTACTTCACCTCCGGCACCACGGCCCGGCCGAAGCTGGTGCAGCACACTCACGTGTCGTACCCCGTCGGTCACCTGTCCACGATGTACTGGATCGGGCTCGAACCGGGCGACGTGCACCTCAACATCTCCTCGCCCGGTTGGGCCAAACACGCGTGGAGCAACGTCTTCGCGCCGTGGAACGCCGAGGCCACGGTGTTTCTGTACAACTACTCGCGATTCGATCCGGTCGCGCTGATGGGTCAGCTCGACCGGTGTGGGATCACGAGTTTCTGCGCCCCGCCCACGGTGTGGCGCATGCTCATCCAGGCCGATCTGACCACGTTGCGCACTCCACCGCGCAAGGTCGTCGGAGCGGGCGAACCGCTGAACCCGGAGGTCATCGAGCAGGTACGCAAGGCGTGGGGGGTGACGATCCGCGACGGATTCGGTCAGACCGAGAGCAGCGTGCAGATCGCCAACACCCCGGGCCAGCCCCTCAAGCCCGGTTCCATGGGGCGGGCTCTGCCCGGATTCACGGTCACACTGCTCGACCCGGTCACGGGCCGGCCGTCCAGTGAGGGGGAGATCTGCCTCGATCTCTCGTCCTGCCCCGTGGGACTCATGACGGGCTACGAGGGCGACGACGAGCGCACCGAGGAGGCGTTCGCGGGCGGTTACTACCACACCGGTGACGTCGGCAGTGTCGACGACGACGGCTACATCACCTACGTGGGCCGCATGGATGACGTGTTCAAGGCCTCCGACTACCGGATCTCGCCGTTCGAGCTGGAAAGCGTCCTACTCGAACACGAGGCCGTGGCCGAGGCCGCCGTCGTCCCCGCGCCCGATCCCATCCGACTCGCCGTGCCCAAGGCGTACGTGGTGCTCGCGAACGGGTACGAGCCCACCGCGGCGACGGCCGAGGACATCCTCGCGTTCTGCCGCAAGCACCTCGCCCCGTACAAGAGGATCCGCCGACTTCAGTTCGCCGACCTGCCGAAAACCATTTCCGGCAAGATCCGCAGGGTCGAGTTGCGAAACGAGGAGAACGCCCAGGACGGTGCGCGTGTCGAGGGCGAGTTCCGGGAGGAGGACTTCCCCTCACTGAAGTCCTGACGGCGGCTTCTGCGTGATCGAAGTTCCGGACGGAAAACCGGCGATACGGCGGCGCGGTTCGCCAACGAATCGGTAACGAATCGCGTCACCGTGTCGATGGGGTATGTGATCCGGATCTCGCGGGAAAGTGTGAGGCCGGGCTCACAAGGCTATCCCTCCAGGGGCCGGAACCGAGCGAACGCGGGGCGCGATGAGTAGTACCGAGCACGACAGTCGAACCGAGGCTTTGTCCGTCACGCCCGTCACGCCCGTGGCGCCCGTGACGGAAGCCGTGTCGCCGACCTCTCCGGTGTCTTCGGTGTCTTCGGTGGCTCCGACGGACCCGACGAATCTGACGAACCCGGTGTCTTCGGGGGACATCCCGCCGGCGCCGCCCACGACACCCTGCACCGTCGTGTGGAGCCGAGGCAGGGCGTACGTCCTGGAAAGCGGTTCGGGGCGACCACGGTGGATGGGCACGGACAGCCACGGCCGTCCCCGGGAGCTGACGGGCGAAGAACTCCGGAGACAGGGCTGGAGCTATCGGCGCTCCTCCTGATCGGAGCGGCCGGTTCTCTCGATACGGTGAGCGGGTGACGAAAGCCCGCTCGGCCGAGACCTCCGACGGTGACCTGTCGTTGGCGCGCCAACTCATGACCGTGCCGAACCTGCTGTCGATCCTGCGGCTCGCAGGTGTCCCGGTGTTCCTGTGGTTGCTGCTCGGTCCGCAGGAAGACGGTTGGGCGTTCGCGCTGCTCGTCTTCAGCGGCGTCACGGACTGGCTCGACGGCAAACTCGCCAGGCTGCTCAATCAGACGACGAAGCTCGGACAGACGCTCGATCCGGCGGCGGATCGGCTCTACCTCGCGGCTGCGTTGCTAGCCTTCCTGCTGCGGGACATCGTGCCGTGGTGGATCGTGGCCGTACTGGTCGGCCGTGAGCTCGTGGTGGGAGCGGGATTGCTGGTGCTGCGCCGCTACGGTTTCGCCCCTCCCGAGGTGCTCTACGTGGGCAAGGCGGCGACGTTCACCCTCATGTACGCACTGCCTCTCATGCTGGTCGCGGAGGGCATGTCGACATTCGCCGAGATCGCTCGCCCGTTCGCCTACGCCTTCACGGTGTGGGGCGCGGTGCTCTACCTGTGGTCCGGTGCTTTGTACGTGTGGCAGATCGTCAGGGCCGTGACTCGAAGTTCCACGGAGCGCGCCGCCTGACCGTGCGTGTGTTCGGTTCGCCCCAGGCATTGTGCTGGGGACCACGTAGGGCGGATCATGGTGGCGAGGGTGAAAGGAGCGTCACGTGCCGGCTTCCGAGAGTTACGCCCGACGGGTACCTCGGTGCCGAGGTGTCCCGGTGTGTGATCAACAATTGATCCGGGAGCCCCGGCGTTACGGACGGCTCCGGCACGGTACGTTGACTGCACCACGTTCACAATGACGAATACTTCAGTGCGTAAGGAGAGCTTGCGGTGAGCACGAACGACGGGCCCGGCGTTCCCCCGGAGCAGTCTCCGGAGCGGACCTCCGTTTTCCGGGCCGACTTTCTGTCGGAGGCAGAGGGCCGGGAGGCGCCCGCGGTGGAGCCGCAGGACGCCGGCGTCGACGCATTGCCGGCGGGTTCCGCACTGCTGGTGGTCAAGAGGGGGCCGAACGCGGGCTCTCGATTCCTGCTCGACCGTGACACGACGAGCGCGGGCCGCCACCCGGACAGTGACATCTTCCTCGACGACGTCACCGTGTCCCGTCGTCACGCCGAGTTCCGGCGTGAGGGCGGCGAGTTCGTGGTGATCGACGTGGGCAGCCTCAACGGCACCTATGTGAACCGCGAGCCGGTTGATCAAGCCATTCTGAGTGGCGGCGACGAGGTGCAGATCGGCAAGTTCCGCCTCGTTTTCCTGACCGGTCCCGGGTACGGGGGTCAGGGGGTACGGTGACGGCTGCCGGGCGGCCACAGCGCGAGGGATTGAGTATCGGGGCCGTGCTGGCACAGCTACGCCCCGACTTCCCCGACGTGACGATCTCCAAGATCCGCTTTCTCGAATCCGAGGGGCTCGTCCGGCCTGCCCGCACACCGTCCGGTTACCGACAGTTCGGTCCTGCCGATGTCGAGCGGCTCCGGTTCGTCCTCTCGGCGCAGCGGGACCACTATCTGCCGCTCAAAGTCATCAAAAAACAGCTCGATGCGGCCGATCGCGGAGGTGGCAACGGCGGGGACGGCACGGTCCCGGCCGTTCCCCGACCGCCGCGCAAACTGGTGGCGATCGAGTCCTCTACCGAGGACGGCTCGATGGCGGGGTTACCCGGGCCCGCGGAGTTCGTGCCCGACCCCGAGTCCGAGGCTCGGGTCACGGAGGACGACCTGCTCCGCGAGTCGGGGATCGACGAGCCCATGCTGAACGAGTTGCGCCAGTACGGTCTCGTGAAGCCGACCGCGGCGGGATTCTACGACACCGATGCGGTGCGTATCGCCCGCACCGTGAGGAAGATGAGCGACTACGGGATCGAACCTCGCCATCTGAGGGCCTTCCGCGCGTCGGCGGACCGCGAGGTCGGGCTTGTGGAGCAGATCATCGCCCCGGTGTATCGACAGCGGGGCGCCGACGCCAAGGCGAGGGCCGACGAACTCGGGAGAGAGTTGGCGGCTTTGTCGGTCACTTTGCACACGTTGCTCGTCAAAACTGGGATTCGTGGGGTGACCGGCGGGTAGACTCGGACGAGTGACGGACCGAGTGACGAGCACCTGCCGACATGTCGTGTCGTCGGCGCTTCAAGTCGACGGGTCAACCGGCCCCTCGAATGTCGTACCGTAGATGGATGGTTCGCGAAGAGCCGTAAGGGACAATAAGTTTTCGCGACGAGCACAGCGCCCGAACGAGGGGTAGCGTCGAGTAAAGTCGATGCTGAGTCCTCGTGACAGCGTTGCGGCCCGCGCGCAGGAGAGGGAGGCGAAGCCCGATGAGCGAGATGCGCGTCGTCGGCGTCCGGGTCGAGTTGCCCGCGAATCAGCCAATCTTGCTGCTGCGGGAAACCGACGGTGAGAGGTACCTGCCGATCTGGATCGGCTCTGTGGAGGCGACAGCCATCGCACTGGAGCAGCAAGGCGTTCGACCGGCTCGGCCGTTGACCCATGATCTGCTCAAGGACATCATCGGCGCGTTGGGCCGGGAGCTTCAACAGGTCGTCATCACCGACTTGAGCGAAGGCACGTTCTTCGCGGAGCTGGTGTTCGACGGTGACGTCCGAGTTTCGGCGCGGCCGAGCGACTCGGTGGCTCTCGCGCTGCGGGCAGGGGTGCCCATCCATGCCGAGGACTCGGTGTTGGAAGAGGCTGGGCTGATCATCCCCGACGAGCAGGAGGACGAAGTCGAGAAGTTTCGGGAGTTCCTCGACTCCGTCTCCCCGGAGGATTTCAGGGGCGCCGACACCTGATCGATGACACCTGACCGATGTCGTCAGGTGTCGTCAGACCGCACCGGTGGCTCGGGTGAACAGCCTGATGATCTCGTCGGCGTAGTGCTGCAAGTCTAGGTTCGGGTCATCAGCCAGCTGCTGGGCCAATCCCTCCAATGCGTGCTGAATCGTTCGAGCCATGATCTCGGCATCGAAGTCCGCGAACCGTCCTTCTCGCTGTCCTTGTGTGAGTTGCCGCGTGAGGCGTCCGAGGCGCAGGTCGTGGGCGACTAGCTCGAACATCGGCGAGCCGTCTTCATTTCCGGCGTGGGTTGCGATCTCCGCAAGCGCTCGTCCGTGCCGCGGGTGCGTAGCGAGGTAGGAGATCTCCGCCCGGAGGAAGGACTGCAGCAAGGCGGCCCTGTCTTCGGTGGGTTCCGTTCGCTCATCGACGAATCGGTCGTGGTGGTCGATGAGCGCCATGAGGGTAACCATGATCAGTTCGCTCTTGCTCTCGAAGTGATACGAGATCATGCGGGTGCTGCTGAGTCCCGCCTTGTCGATGATGCGGGCGAAGGAAGTCCGGCTGTAGCCCAGTTCCGCGATGACGTCGATCGTCGCGTCGATGATCTGTGCCCGGCGTGCTGCTTCCGTAGGGGTGAGTCCGGCGCCCGCGGCGAAATCGTCATTTACTTGCGTGGGTAAACTTTAACTAGATCGAGTAAAACGGTCCAGTCCGATGCTCGTCAACCTGGGGAGCTCTCTGTCCGCGCGTCGCGTTGACCGGTCCGGCGGACAGGCTTACCGTCAAAAGGACGTGAATCGCTCCAATGTGATTACGCTGGTAAAGCGGTTCCCGGTGACGGGATTGTCGTAATCAGTCGGTTCCGCTCCGGAACCGGTGGTCTTGTTTCGCTGCCGGCGTCACGCCGGGCGAGAGGAGGCATGGTGGTCGACGAGGGGCCGATGAGGGCTGTCGGTGGTGAGCAAGGGGAGTTGTTCCCCGATTCCTCGCTGCCTGACGAACTGGTTGGCTACCGTGGTCCTGCTGCCTGCCAGATCGCCGGGATCACCTACCGGCAGCTGGATTATTGGGCGCGTACCAAACTGGTAGCTCCCAGTATTCGCGCTGCCCATGGTTCAGGTTCTCAGCGGTTGTATTCGTTCAAGGACCTTCTGGTTCTCAAGATTGTGAAGCGGCTCCTCGATACCGGGGTGTCACTACAGAACATTCGCGTGGCTGTCGAACACCTCCGAGCTCGCGGGGTGCGTGATCTCGCGCGGGTGACACTGTTCTCGGACGGGGCAACGGTGTATGAGTGCACATCCCCGGAGGAGATCGTTGATCTGCTCCAGGGCGGGCAGGGCGTGTTCGGTATCGCTGTGAGTAACGCCATGCAGGAAATCAGCGGCACTCTCCACGAATTCCCGGCCGAACGCGCTGACGGCGCTCAGATCGAGTCCAGTGTTCCGGACGAGCTCTCCGAACGCCGGAAAACACGTCGCACTGGCTGAGTGGTCGATATCCCTTGTCGCGGGAAGCGGCGTCAGTCGTGAGCCTCGCGGGCCGGTGTCAGTCCGGCCTTACGGAACTGATCCTGCTGTTCGGGTTTGAGTAGATACTTCTGAAATGACTGGGCTGCATGTTGCTGGGTGCCGTCCACGTCGTCACCTGAGATGACGAGGAACGGGTAGTTGTCGTGAGGTCCGGAGGCGAGGGGCAGCCCGGAGGAGCCCACGAGATCGGGGCGGTTCTGTGCGAGTTTGTCGAGCCATTGCGTGGAATCGGGCAGCCATGCCGTCGGTGAACCACCGATCGTGGTGGGCTCCGCCTTCCCTGTGAGAACGGCGTAGACGTCGTCCGGTGAAGCCGTGTGGACGTCGACGTGGACGCAGTGTTCACGGACGACGGTGCGAGCGTGGTTCCAGCGAGAGGCAGCGGTCGTCACCGGCTTCTCCAGCGCGGGATCGACGGTGACCCGGATAGTGGTGTCGCCTTGTTTGCAGTCAGCCGCCTGCGCGGCGGCTCGGCTTTCCAAGACGCCGTCGGCCCAGTTCCAACCGAACCATCCTGCGACGAGCAGGCCGAGCAGGATCACACAGGCGATCGGCCATGCCGCGATGCCCCGACGCTTGCCGATCGCCCGGTGGGTGCCGGTGTTGGCCGCAGAGGTCGTGGTGCCGGTGACGTAGTGTCGCCCGACGCGATGACGGCCTCTGTGTCGTCGACCCATCGCGCATGTCCCCCCGTTAGCTACTCTTCGTGGAAGATATCAAAACGTGATCACTCTATCAGGGGAGAGTTGTGATCGTGCTGTGATCTCGACGAGAAGTGTCGCTACTTCACGCGATCGTGGAGCTCCAGCAGTATGCGGCAATGCTGGATGAGTCTTTCCCGCAGGGGCGCGGCACGCTGTGAGAACTCCGTCTGCTTTCGCATGTAGGCGGCGCGACCCTCGGCTGTTTCGACGGGCACGGGGGAGTAGCCGTACTCCGACAGGTCGTACGGACTGGCTCGCATGTCCAGTTCCCGGATGTCGGCGGCGAGCTCGAAGCAGTCACCGAGCAGCTCCGACGGTACGAACGGACCGAGCTTGTACGCGGCCTTGTACAGATCCAAACGGCTGCAACCTGCAGCGGCACCGCTGGGAAGCGGAGCAGGCCGGAACGCCGGCCTAGGGGCGTACCGGTCACGCGCGGCCACGTCGGGATGGCGTCAGCCGTCCGAGCGTGCAACGGGTGCCCCTCGGGTGAGAGCAGTCGAGGAGAGGAAGCGTCGTGAAGTTGAAGCGTCGAGAAGGCGACATTTTCGGGTACACGTCCTACTTCGTGTATGACGACGGCCAACTAGTCGGCCTGGTTGGCAATGTCCGGCCGTGGCGCGACGGCCGTTTCGGTCGGCGACGCTGGTGGGCTTGCGAGCGTCGCGAGGGTGACAGGTTCGCCCGTTGGGACTCGGGTGACGTGTTCACCACTCGTAAGGCTGCTGTGACTGCGCTAAGCAATCGGCTAGGCGAGTAGCTGCAACCGAGGCACCCGGTCCTAGTGGTGGGCCGGGTGCTTCCGTTTTCAACGGCTTAGCTTTGGTAGTCGACACAGCTTGTGATTACCGTCTCATTTGGTCGACTTCTTACTAGCGGCTGTGAATATGAAGAGTATTCATGTTTGTGTAAGCGAATGAGAACTAAGGCTAAGGGCTAAGCCCTAAGCGCAAACACAAGCCGTGAGCCGGGAGCGCACAGCGGAAACCCGTTCGGGACTGCCTAGCTAGGGGTGCGGCAGCGGCGGCATACAGAACACCTAGCCAACGTCGATCACTACTCGGTGGCCGAGACGGCAGGCCGTAAGAGCATGTCTCATTTCGCGAGTTTCTTGAAGCAGGTGAGGGCTGCGGCGAGAGTGAGGAAGGCGCAGAAGTGGTTGGCGTAGCGCTCGTAGCGTATGGTCAATCGTCGGTATCCGAACAGCCAC
>JAJYTH010000043.1 GCA_021793175.1 Actinomycetes bacterium | reverse complement strand
GACACCTCCAGCACCTTGCGGGACACCCGCACCCGGTCGGTGTCGCAAAGCAGGGCATCCAACCATCCTCGCTTCACGACACCTCCAAGCGGAACATGTCCTCGTTCGTCTCTCGCCGCAACAACAGCCTGTGATTCCCGTTACGGACCGCGACCACGGCGGGCTTCGGCTGCCTGTTGTAGTTACTCGCCATCGAATAGCAGTACGCTCCCGTCGCCGCCACGGCGAGCAGATCCCCCGGAGCCAGAGTCTCCGGCAACCAGCAGTCGCGGACGACGATGTCACCGGACTCACAGTGCTTTCCCACCACCCGGGACAGCACTGCGTTCACCTCACCCGGTTGACCGTCGTCACTGGACCGGGAGACGAGCCGACAGTCGTAGGCGGCGTCGTACAAAGCGGTGCGGATGTTGTCACTCATCCCTCCGTCCACACTCACGTACCGTCGTGAGGTCCCCTCACCGAGCGTCACGTCCTTGATGGTGCCCACCTCGTACAACGTCACCGTGCCCGGGCCTGCGATGGCCCGCCCCGGCTCACCCGCGATCCGAGGCACCGGAAGGTCGGCGAACGCGCATTCCTTGCGCACGATCTCCCTGATCTGGGTGATCATCTGAGCCGGCGGGGGCGGGTTGTCGCGGTCGGTGTACGAGATGCCGAAACCACCGCCCAAATCGACGACGGACAGCTGCTCGAGCAGTTCGGGACCGTGCTCCTTGCGCAGCTCCGCCAGCAAACCGATCACCCGCCGCGCGGCCACCTCGAAACCGTCGGTGTCGAAGATCTGCGAACCGATGTGGCTGTGCAGACCCACCAGCTTCAAAGAGGAACTGTTCAACACCCGACGCACCGCTTCGGCGGCATCCCCGGACGCCAAGGAGAACCCGAACTTCTGGTCCTCGTGCGCTGTTGCGATGAACTCGTGCGTGTGCGCCTCGACACCCACCGTCACACGGACCAGCACCTGCTGCACGACACCGTGCCGTTCCGCGATCTCGGCCAGGCGCGCGATCTCGTAGTACGAGTCGAGCACCACCAGACCGACACCCGCCTCGACGGCCTCCTCCAACTCGGCCGGCGACTTGTTGTTGCCGTGGAACGTGATCCGCTCGGGCGGGAACTGCGCACGCTGAGCGATGGCCAGTTCGCCGCCGCTGCACACGTCGAGGCTGAGCCCCTTCTCCGCCACCCAGCGGGCGACCTCCGTGCACAGGAACGCCTTGGCGGCATAGTGCACCAGCGCCGGGTCCTCGAACGCCTCGGCGTACTCGGCGCAACGCGCCTTGAAGTCCACTTCGTCGATCACGAACAACGGTGTCCCGTACGTTCGCGCGAGCTCCCGCACATCCACCCCCGCTATCCGGACGACACCGTCGGGCGCGCGGTAGGTGTTACGTGGCCAGACCTTCGGGTAGAGCCGATCCAGCTCCTCCGAAGTGGACGGCGGAAAGCCTGCCTGATCTGCGTGCGGGTAAACCTCCGCATGACGAGGCCCCGCGGGGTGTGCGCACATTGCTACGTTCCTTTACGGCGAATCCGCGGCGTCAGCGCGCCGCCGGGGCTTTACAGTTGGCCACCTTCTCGACGTTACGCCGCCGAGCCGCCGAGTGTCCCGCCGCTACATCCGCTCCGGTGCGGACACCCCGAGCAGGGACAACCCGTTGGCGAGCACCTGACGGGTCGCCTCGCACAGGGCGAGCCGGGCGTACGTGAGCGGGGTCGGCTCCTCGTCACCCTGCGGCAGGACACGCGCGACGTCGTAGAACTTGTGGTAGGCCGACGCGAGCGATTCCAGGTAGCGGGCGACACGGTGCGGTTCACGCAACTCGGCCGCCGTCTTCAACACCGCGGGAAACTCTCCGATCGTACGGATCAGATCGCCCTCCCGCGGGTGGGTCAACAGGCTGACGTCCGCGTCGGAACGCAGCTCGAGGTTCAGCTCGGCCGCGTTGCGCTGCAGGGACGCCAACCTGGCGTGGGCATACTGCACATAGAACACCGGGTTCTCGTTGGTGTGCTTGCGCAGCAGGTCGAGGTCGATGTCCAGGGAGGCGTCCACCGAGTAGCGGCTCAACTCGTACCGCGCCGCGTCGACGCCGACGGCCTCGACGAGGTCCTCCATCGTGACCACGGTGCCCGCGCGCTTGCTCATCCGCACCGGCTTGCCGCCGCTGACGAGGTTGACCATCTGGCCGATCAGCACCTCGACGGCGTCGGGACTGTGTCCCAGCGCCGCGGCCGCGGCCTTGAGCCTTGCGATGTAGCCGTGGTGGTCGGCCCCCAACATGTAGATGCACAGGTCGAAACCACGGTTGATCTTGTCTCGCAGGTAGGCGATGTCGCCGGCGATGTAGGCGGGAGCGCCGTCGGACTTGATCACGACGCGGTCCTTGTCGTCGCCGTGCTCGGTGGAGCGCAGCCACCAGGCGTCGTCGGCGAAGTAGAGGCTGCCGTCGTCCTTGAGTTCCTGCACCACGGAGTCGACCGCACCGGAACTGTGCAGCGAATCCTCGTGGAAGAACACGTCGAAGTCGGTGCCGAACTCGTGGAGGCTCTTCTTGATCTGGGAGAACATGAGCCCGACTCCGACACGACGGAACGTCTCCCGGCATTCGTCCTCGGGCAGCGACAGCGCGTCCGGTTCCTCACGCAGTACCTGCGCGGCGATGTCGTCGACGTAGGCACCCGCGTAGCCGTTCTCGGGCACGGGTTCCTTCCGGGCGGCGGCGATGAGCGAGCTCACGAACCGGTCGATCTGGGCGCCCGCGTCGTTGAAGTAGTACTCGCGGGTCACCTCGGCCCCCTGGGCCGTGAGCAGCCTGCCGAGCGCGTCGCCGACCGCGGCCCAGCGCGTGCCGCCGAGGTGGATCGGGCCGGTGGGGTTAGCCGAGACGAACTCCAGGTTGATCCTCTGTCCGGCCAGGGAGTCACCGCGTCCGTAGTCCGCGCCCGCGTCGAGCACCTGGCGCACGATCTCGCCCTGGGCGTCGGCGGCCAGGCGCAGGTTCAAAAAGCCCGGCCCCGCGACTTCGGCGGACTCGATCCCTGAAGTGGAGGAGATCACATCGGCCAGTGCCTCCGCGAACTCACGCGGCTGCAGTCCTGCCTTTTTCGCCACCTGAAGAGCGAGATTGGTCGCGTAGTCGCCGTGCTCGGGGTTGCGGGGTCGCTCCACCGTCACCTGTTCGGGCAGGATGCTGAGATCGAGCCCACGGTCGGTGAAGATCTGGACGGCGGACGAGCGAACAAGGTCGGCAAGAGCGGCGGGAGTCACGAGCCGAGTGTAATTCCGGCGGCGCCCATGGTTGACACCGGTGGCCGGTAATATCACTACACTTCAGACCGGGTAACCGTCGCCGGAGGAAACGACAGGAGCCATGGCCAACGGAAAGCAGAAGAAGGGCGCTCCCAAGAAGAGCGCCGTCGCGGCCGCCCGAGGATCAGTGGTGGTCAAAAAGCAGGTTCCGTGGGGCACCATCGCCGCGGTCATAGGCATCGTCCTGTTGGCCGCCGGTGTGTTCGGCTACTACTACGTGGCCTCCAGTGATCAGCGCGCGCAGCGGGAGAGGGAGGAGGCCGCGGCGAGCTTCGCTCCGAGCGAGGACAACCCCGACCCCTCCACCGACATCGAGGGCGTCGTCACCGAGGAGTACGCCGCCGGCGCCCACGTGCTGCCTCACGAGCGCGTCGCCTACGACAAGACACCGCCGTTCGGCGGTCCGCACGACGGCAACTGGGCGGCCTGCAACGGCATCGTCTACCCGGAGCCCGTGCGCACCGAGAACATGGTGCACTCGCTCGAACACGGGGCGGTGTGGATCGCCTACAACCCCGACCAGGTCCAGGGCGAGGACTTGGACCAGCTCAAGCTCCGGGTCGACGGTGAGCCGTTCATGGTGATGTCGCCCTACCCGGGCCTCGACCCCCCCGTTTCGCTGCAGGCGTGGGGCCGCCAGCTGAAGGTGGACAGCGTCACGGACGAGCGCATCGACCAGTTCATCGCCGCGCTGCGCCGCAACCCGAACACCTACCCGGAGATCGGGGCGTCGTGTGACGCGCTCGGGCCCGGCCTGTTCGACCCCGACAACCCTCCGCCGTTCAACCCCGAACCGCCGGGGCCGGACGCCAAGCCGATGGATTACCAGGGCAGCGCGGGCGCCCGGGAGGGCAACACGGGCAGCGTGGGCGGACAACCGGCTCCCGCCACGCCGCCGGCGGAAGAGTGAGTGGTGACCGAGTAAGTGATGGCGCACGACAATCCCGCCGACGCGGGTGACACCGAGCGCACCGCGTCCCCGGACGACGGCACCGACACCGGGACTGACACGGCGACCGCGGAACAGTCGGCCACCGGGCAACCCACGTGGTCCCGTGCGGTCATCTTCGGCGCCGCCGCTCTGGCGGCCATGCTGATCGGCGCCACGATCGGCATGGCTATCGGCCAGAACCGGTCCGGTGACGCGCCGTCGGAGGCTCCCCAGGCGAGTGCCATCGACATCGGTTTCGCCCAGGACATGGCGCGCCACCACCTGCAGGCCGTCACCATGGCCGACTGGGCACGTGAGCACAGCGACGATCCGGAGATCGTGCAGCTCGCGTTCGACATGGCCAGCGTGCAGCTGGAGCAAGTGGGTCGGATGAAGGGTTGGCTCATGTTGTGGGGCCAGCCCGAGGAGCCCCTCGGCGAACTGATGACGTGGATGTCGGGACTGGGCGGGCACGACCACGGCTCCGGTGGCGGCAATGTCGGCACGGCGAACCTCGGGGACGCTCCGATGCCCGGGATGGCCACCACCGAGGAACTCGCCAAGCTGCGTTCCCTGTCGGGCGAAGAGCTCGACGTGTATTTCCTGCAGCTCATGCTGCGCCACCACGAGGGTGGCGTCGACATGGCCCAATACGCCTACGACTACGCGTCGCTCCAGCCGGTGAGGACGTTGGCGAGGAGCATGTTGGTGTCCCAGGGCGTCGAGATGGACATCATGCGCGACATGCTGGCCGAGCGGGGCGCGGAGCCGTTGCCGTTCCCCTAAAAAGGGGGCGGACTACCAGGTGAGTTGCGCGCAGCGACGTGCCGATTCCCTCGGCTCCACCTGGAACGTGGCGTGTTCGATGGCGTAGCGCGAGGACAGAAGCTGTTGCGCCGAGGCGAGCACGTGCGCCATGTCGGCGTCCGCGCCGACGGTCAGGTGCGCCGACGCCACCTCCATGCCCGAGGTCAGCGTCCAGACGTGCAGGTCGTGCACGTCTTCGACGCCGGACAACGCATGCAGGTCGTTGTGGAGCGCCTCGACGTCGATGCCGTGCGGCGCGTGCTGGAAGAGGATGCGCAGCGCGCGGCGGGCGAGCACCACGGTGCGGGGCAGCACGAACAGGCCGATGGCGACACCGACGATGGGGTCGGCGTAGCGCCAGCCGGTGGTCAGGGTCACCACACCGCTGATGAGCACGCCGACGGAGCCGATGAGGTCGGACAGGACCTCCAGGTAGGCGCCGCGCACGTTGAGGCTTTCCTGAGCGCCCCGGCGCAGCAGCAGGAAGGCGATGAGGTTCGCGACCAGGCCGATTGAAGCGACCACCAGTACCGGCAGGCCGGGCACTTCCGGCGGGTCGGTGATGCGGGTGACGGCCTCGTAGACGACGTAGCCGGCGACGCCGAACAGCAGGACCGCGTTGGCGAGTGCGGCCAGGACCTCGGCCCGGTACATGCCGAAGGTGCGGGTGAACGTCGGCCCGCTACGCCGAGCGAGTTGCACGGCGACGAGTGCCATGCCGATACCGAGCACGTCGGTGAACATGTGCGCCGCGTCGGAGATCAGCGCAAGCGACGAGGTGGCGAACCCGACCACGAACTCGGCCACCATGACCGTGGCGCCGATGACGAGTGCCGCGACCAGAGCAGTGACGTATCGACCGGAGGCACTGATCGCCCGCGGCGAGTGCCCGTGCCCGTGGCCGTGTCCCATCGCTCGCCTCCTTCAACCGCCTGCGAGCCGAACATATAGCGATATGCGCATGCTTGCAATAAAAGTGAGGCAAGCCTAACTTATTACACCCTCACCCGGACCTTCGCGCACCTCGTCGACCCCATCGAGCTCCGATCCCACGGAAAGCGTGACCCACTGATCCACCACCCGAGAGGCGTGCGCTAAGCTTCATTCGTCGCACACGCGATGGGCCCTCGTAGCTCAGTGGATAGAGCACTGCCCTCCGGAGGCAGGTGTCGCAGGTTCGAATCCTGCCGAGGGCGCGTTTTCAGCGCACGGACCGTGCTCCCGTCAGCGAGGATGCGGTCGATACGGCTCCCTGCGTGAGGCCGTCCGCGAGTGTCCGTTCAGTATTCGACGCCCGACGCGTCGGGTATCGGACCTGATCCTCAAAGGTTTTTCATGACCGACACCGCGAGCACCACGACCGCGAGACCCGAGCGAGAATCGCCGCCCCCACGAGCGAACCTGTTGATCGCCGTACTGGTGGTCTCGGCGTTCGTCATGATCCTCAACGAGACGATCCTGAGCGTCGCACTACGGGCACTCACCGTCGACCTCGGCGTCTCCACGACGACGGCGCAATGGCTCACCAGCGGCTTCCTGCTGACCATGGCCGTGGTCATCCCGACCACCGGATTCCTGCTCGAACGATTCACGCCACGCCAGGTCTTCCTTGTCTCGCTGACGCTGTTCAGTCTGGGAACGTTGATCAGCGCTCTGGCCCCCGGCTTCGGCGTCCTGCTGGTCGGGCGCGTCGTGCAGGCCTGCGGTACCGCGGTGATGGTGCCGCTGCTGATGACGTCGATCATGCGTTTGGTGCCGGAGGAACGGCGGGGCGCGACGATGGGCACGATCGCCATCGTCATCGCCGTCGCTCCCGCGCTCGGACCGACGATCGGCGGGGCCGTGCTGTCCGCGCTGGGCTGGCGCTGGATGTTCTGGATCGTCCTCCCCCTGTCGGTGCTCGCACTGGGCATCGGGGCGATGTGGCTGCGCCTGGACAGCCGGACCAGGCCGGTGCCGCTCGACCTGCTCTCGGTGTTGTTGTCCGCACTCGGTTTCGGTGGCGTGCTCTACGGACTGTCCGGTGTCGGCGAGTCCGGTGGGCGACAGCCGCTGCCCCCGTGGTTGGCGATCGTGGTCGGGATCGTGGCGCTGGCCGTGTTTACGTACCGCCAGACCCGTCTGCAACGCCACGACCGAGCCCTGCTGGACCTCCGTCCGTTCACCCACCGCACCTTCGTGGTCGCCCTGGTCCTGGCCGCGCTGGTGTTCATGTGCCTGCTGGGAGTCGCGTCGATCCTGCTGCCGCTCTACCTGCAGGCCGTGTTGGGAACCAGCACATTCGTCAGCGGCCTCGCGGTGTTGCCCGGCGGTCTGCTCCTCGGACTGCTCGGCCGACCGGTCGGCGCGCTGTTCGACCGGTTCGGGGCCCGTCCCCTGGTCCTCCCGGGCGCTTTAGTCACGGCGGTGTCGCTGTGGCTGTTCACCACACTCGGGCCCGGCTCGTCGCTAGCCACGGTGATCGTCATCCATGTCGTGCTCATGGCCGGACTCGCGCTGATGATGACGCCGCTGATGACCGAGGCGCTCGGGGTGTTGCCCGACCATCTGTACTCCCACGGCAGCGCCATCCTCGCCACGCTGCAACAGGTCGCGGGCGCACTCGGCACGGCCGTCTTCGTCACGGTCGCCGCGCTCGCCAGCGCCGAGGGCTCCGTCGGCCCCGACGCCGACGGCCTGCACGCCGCGTTCGTCGTCGCCGGGTGCATCGGAGTGCTGGCCTTCATCACGTCACTGTTCGTGCGCCGCCGCCCCGGCCCGGCCGCGGAAACCGCCGCGGTGGCCTCCGACACGGCAGAAAAGGCCTGAGCCCCGAACAGGGCCCGCGCACCCAGACACGGTTGCCGACAATCCGCAGGCCGACCTCCTTCCGCAGCAGCGATCATGAGCTGCTCGTGCGTACCGAAGTAATGGCGGACGGAACCGATGTTGACACCGGACTCGGCGGCGACCTTCCGCAGCGACGCCTCGGCCAGACCACCGCATGCGACCAGGCGGAACACGGCGTCGAGAACACGTTTCCTCGACGAGTTGGAGACCCTCACCCGCGTCAATTATCACAGGTGTGATAGCGGTGGCGAACCAAAAAATGTGGTCGCCGACCGCAGTATCGGTCGGCGACCACGCCTGTTCTCAGTGCTATCGGTTTTTCAGACCTGGAAGGTCAGCAGTTCGGTGCGCTCCAGAACTGGCCCGACTTGTTACCCACGTGCACGTGGTCGTTGTGCCCCGGGTAGCCCGGCCCGAGGAGTTCCTCGAAGCCCGCCGTCTTCCCGCTGTTCCACATCTGGCACTGGCTCGGCGAGCTGCTCAGCCCGAGGTCGGCCGCCTGTCCGTACATGTGGAGACTGGTGGCGGAACCCCCCACCGAGGAGTTGCACGAAACGCTGCGGAAGCCCGAGGTCACCACCAGCGGACGGTCACCGAGCTTGTGACGCATCGCTTCGAGCTGCCACATGACGCGGCGGATGTTCTCCTTCGCCTGCGTCGCGGACACCTTGCCACCGTTGAAGTTGTTGGCGCCGCAGTTGTCGTTGAACTCCGAGTAGTCGAAGTGGACAGGAGTGCAGTCCGCGTCCTGCAACTCGTAGATCTTGCTGAACGTGGCCGGACCGGCAACACCGTCAGCCGCAAGGCCGTATCCACTTTGGAATCGCTTCACAGCCGACGCAGTCGCGGCGCCGTACACGCCGTCGATGACGAGGTTCTCGCCCGACGACACCCAGCCGGCCACACGGATCTGCAGCTCCCGAACGTCTTCACCGGTGGAGCCATTGCTGAGTGTGCGGTTCCAGGTGTAACAGGCATCGGCCGACGCGGTAACGGGTGTCGCCATCGCCGTCACCGCCATTCCGCCGAATACCAACGCCAGAACCGCGACGAGGTATCCGATACGTCTACGCATTGCGCCTCCGCAAAAGGGTGAGTGCGGCGTGCAGGGTTCGTCGCACGCTCCGGCATCCTTAGCGTTGACGATCTTTCCGGTCAAGGACGAATGGTAAAAACTCCACCAAATAGACGAGAACTAACGTCGGGTTATCACCACCGAACGGCGGTCCTCCTGAACGCCGGTCGAACACCCCGCCTCGATGTCAGGCGCAGTCACGCGGTGTCGACCGCCACCGCTGCGTCAATCCCCCGGCATGGGACAGCACGAGGAAACAGCGCCCGCGGCTCCCGCTTCCAAGGCCACATGAGGGCGTTCCGATTCGAGACAGCCGAAATCCGGGCCGGGAATACCACCGCGACACGCGCCGACACTGGTATAGTTGACCTCTCAATCATTCAGGAGTGAGCTTGCGCGACTACGGACACGACCTACGCTTCGGCACGTTCCTCACCCCCGGCGCGGCGCAACCGGAACAGACCGTGCGCCTTGCACAGGTCAGCGAGCAGGCCGGACTGGACCTCGTCACGTTCCAGGACCACCCGTACCAACCCGCGTTCCTGGACACCTGGACACTTCTGTCGTTCGTCGCCGCCCGCACCCGACGAATCCTGCTCGCACCCAACGTCGCCAACCTGCCGCTCCGCCCTCCCGCCGTGTTGGCACGAGCCGCGGCCAGCCTCGACCTCCTCAGCGGCGGCCGGCTGGAGCTAGGGCTCGGTGCGGGCGCGTTCTGGGACGCCATCGAGGCCATGGGCACCCCCAGGCGCACACCCGCCCAATCCGTACGGGCGCTGGAGGAAGCGATACGCGTCATCCGCGAGCTGTGGGACACCTCCCAACGCCGCGGAGTCCGCATCGACGGCGAACAGTACAGAGTCGTCGGTGCCAAGCGCGGTCCCGCGCCCGCCCACCACATCCCCATCGTGCTCGGCGCATACAAGCCCCGAATGCTGCGACTGGTCGGAACGACCGCCGACGGCTGGCTACCCTCACTCGGCTACCTGCCCGGCCGGGAGGCGCTGGCCGAGCTGAACGACATCATCGACGACAGTGCCACCGCCGCCGGGCGCGACCCTTCCGAGATCCGACGGTGGCTCAACGTCGGTGTCGGCGAGCTCGACCCGTCGGCACTAGCCGAACTCGCGGTGGAATACGGCATCTCGACGTTCATCCTCGGCACCGACGATCCCGGCACCATCGCCCAGTTCGGGAAGGACGTGGCACCGGCGGTGCGGGAACTCGTCGAGACCAGCCGCTCGTCTCCCATCGCCGCCCCCCTCGGATCGTCTGACAACAAGACGAGCGCAGCGGAATCGGAACTCGGCGTGACTCCCACACCGGACGACGGCACCCGGCTCAGCCCTCGAATGCCCTGGGACGAGAGCACCCGCCCGACCGCACCGCCCGCCCCTGTCGGACTCCGCTACACGCCTCGGGGACGAGCCGTCAGCCGACACCTGGTCGACGTCCACGACCAGCTACGCGCCGAACTCCGCCAGATCCGCGACCTCATGGACCGAGTGAATCAGGGCACACTCGGCATCGACGCCGCCCGCTCGCAACTCAACCGGATGACCCTGCGCCAGAACAACTGGACCCTCGGCGCCTACTGCGAGGCGTACTGCCGCGTGGTCACCCAGCACCACACCCTCGAGGACGAAGGCATCTTCGCCCACCTCAGGTCCGTCGACAGCGGCCTTGCCCCGGTCCTCGACCGGCTCGAAGACGAACATCGTGTCATTCACGACGTACTCGAAGGCGTGGACCGCGCGCTCGCCCGGCTCGCCGCGAACCCCGACGACCACACCGAACTGAGCCGCGCCGTCGACCTGCTGACCGACACTCTACTGTCGCACTTCGCCTACGAGGAACGAGAGCTGCTGGAACCGCTGGCCCGGCACGGCATGTACGAAGGGCAGCTCTGACAGCGACATCCGCCGCGAGACGTTCGAGGCCCGGCCGACACTCGACCGGCCGGGCCTCGTTTCCTTCCGTGACGAAGTCCGTATCGAACGGGACGCCGTTGACGGCTCCCGATTCATCAGTAACCGCGGTAACCGCCACCCGAGGCCATCGAGGCGAGGCCGGGGTGCTCCGCGAAGCTGCCGTAACGGCTCAACGTGTACCGAACACCGGCGATGATGTTGGACACCGGGTCGTAGATGTCCTCGTAGCCCGGCAGCTTGTACGCATCGAAGGTCGAGTCGATCGTCTGCATCAGACCCTTCGAGGGAGTGCCGCGCTTGGCGTTGATGTCCCACAGGTTGATGGCCTGCGGGTCACCGCTCGACTCCTTCTCGATCACGGTCCGAATGCTCGGGATGTCCGCCTCGGACACCGGAACACCGTTGTCCTGCATCACGTCGATCGCCGTCCGGATCCAGGCGTCGACCTGGTCCACCGGCTCGACGGCGCCGGCGGGCTGAGCGCCACCGCCGCCGGCTTCGTTCTCGGCCGGTTCGGCGGGCTGCTCGGCGTCCCCCTCCGGCTCCGCGGCGGCGAGCTCCTCGTGCGCGGCGGGGTCGTCGCTCCTCGGGGCCGGAGCGCCACCGCCGGACGGCTTGTGGTTGCCGTCGTCCAACTCCCCGCCGTCCTTGCCGGCGGAGTCGTTCTGTTGTGCGACAACGGAGGACGACTGTGCCGACACGGTCCTCACGGCTTCCTCGTCCGTGCCCGCCATCACAGCCGGGCTCGCCACGCCACCGACGAACAGGGCGATCACACCCACCGAGGCATAGCTTCGGGCGGCGTTGCGCATGGACTTGCCGAATACCGACGAAGGCATGGGGATGTTTCGGGTCGGGGCCTGCAACGCGATCAGCTTCTTCACGCGCTCAAACATCTTGTGGTCTGCCACGTGCGTGGTCTCCTTCTCGCTGACTTACCGCCGGCCGTTCGGGGGCTCGACCGGCAGTGGCCGACACGTGACCTTTCGAGGGTGGTGGACCTTCTCGGGGGAAGAAGATCCGGTCAACGCGTAAGCCTGTGCGAGATTACGAAATGAAAACTCCCAAAATCACTAACGCGTGGCAAGGAACACAGATCAACTGTGTTTGAAAGATCCCGATCCGGTTTACCCGGGGCATTTTCACCCCCACGACCTGCGATAACACTGAATCATGACTTGCTTCACTCAAAGCGAGGATTCACTTCGGCCAACACCGCAGGATGTCCGTAGAAAAATATAGTTCGCGTGACGAAAAAACTGACTGACCGTGACCAATCACCACTTGTCCCGTGGGAAAAAATACAAATCCGAACCCAACAGGATGCGCACCGTCGCCACTTTTCTGACCAAATGCCACAGCAAGAATCGCCAAAGTTGCTCGGAGTGATCGAGCTCATAGCGTAGTGAGTTCGAGTACGTAGGCGAACCGAGCGGTCAGGAGCGCGAAAGGCCACGGGAGCGGGATGCCGTGCTTCTCGACGACCGGGCTCGACCGTCCGGAGTCAGGGCGCTACCGCGCGGGTCGACACCGAAGCTTCCTCCACCGCGGGTCACCCGCGGCGTTTCTCGATCCCGTACTGGTTCCGCACGACGGCCATGCACTCGTCCTCGACGTAGAGCAATCCGGCGCCCTCGGCGATCGAGCGGGCCTCGAGCGAGACGATGTCCTGCTGCAGCCACAACGCTCGCGCACCGACCCGCACGGCCTCCCGCGCGATCGAGGCCGCCTCGGCGGAAGGGCGGAACACGTTCACGACCTCGACCGTCTCCCCGGCCTCGACCGCCTCGGCCAGCCCTCGATACACGACCTCGCCGAGCAGAACACTGCCGGGCTCAGCGACCGGGTTGATCGGGATGACCCGGAAGCCCGCGTCACGCATCGCCGCGGGGACCGCGTGCGCGGCCTTGGCCGGATCCCTGCTGAGTCCGACGACAGCGATGGTGTCGAAGTCCCGGAGCACGCGTTCGGCCGTGTGCGTCATATGTCGTCCCTTCCACGAACGTTTCGGCGACCTTTCGCTGCCTACCACGCCAAGCTTGCTCGGCGATACCACCGCGACGGTGTGGTCAGCGGCGGACGCAGCTCCGCGTTGACCACGAGCACGTTCGGTTCATCCGACCGGCTAAACTCGCGCAGCAGTCGACGGAAAGCCCTGCCGAAACCGCCCACCCGATCGGCATAGACGCCGAACGACTTCGCCAACCCCACGAAGTCGGGCGTGGCGAGATCGACCCCGTGATGACCGAACCCCGAATGGGTCTGATCGTGACGCAACATGCCATAACCTCCGTCGTTCACGATCACCACGGTGACGGGAAGCCCCTCCTGGATGGCCGTCGCCAACTCGCCACACCCGGACAAAAACCCGCCGTCACCGGTCACACACACCGCGCGCACCGCCCCCGCCGCCGCGACTCCCAAAGACGCGGGAAAACCGAATCCGGCCATCCCCAAGCCCGCTGGAGAGACAAGCTGCCGAGGCCCCGAGACCCGGTAGAAACCGCCTATCCAGTAACCCGCGACACACATGTCCGACACCAACACCGAGCCCTCGGGCAAAGTCTCCTTGAGCGCTGACAGGAACTCGGCTGCGTGGGGCTCCTCCTTACGCACGCGCCTGCGTACCCGCACCTCGATGTCGTCGAGCCTGCGGGTCAGCTCGTCCAGCCCCGGCTTCGGCAGAATGCCCAGCGACAGCTCCTCCACCACCCGGCGGGCATCACCGAGCAACAGCAGATCCGGTGGGTAGTTCTTCGCCGCATCCTCGGCGTCCACGTTGATCGCGATCAACTCGGGCGGCTGGGGCATGCACCAGTTCTGCGTCATCACCCCGTCGAAGTCGGTGCCGATCGCGAGTACGACATCCGCCTCGTCCCACAGCACCCCCACCTCGGGAGCGTGCACCGGGTTGGACGCCAGACACGGATGGTCGGGTGGCACGATCCCACGCGCGGCGAACGTGGTGACGATCGGCGCGGCGAGCCGTTCGGCCAGGATGCCGATGGCCTCACCCGCATCCGAACGCAGCGCTCCCCCACCGACCCAGATCAGGGGGCGCCGTGCCGCCCCCAGCATCTCCCGCGCGCGTTCGACGTCCTCACCCGCCAACGGCGGGTACTGCTCCACCGGTCCCGCCGCGACACCGTCGAGCTCCGACGACTCCAGAACCGGCGCGCTGAGGAAATCCGCCGGAATGCCGACGTACACCGGTCCGCTCTGCGGCTGCAGCGCCGTTTCGGCAGCGCACCGCACGACGGAGGCGAGCTCGTCCGGGTGCGCCACGGTGAACGCGGCCTTCGTCAACGGTTCGAACAGCGCTCGCTGATCACCGACCTCGTGCAGCGACCCGCGGACCATGCCTGGCGTGCTCAACGTCGAGGGAACGTCGGTAGCGACCACCAGCATGGGGGAAGCCGAGCTCCACGCCTCACCGACCGCGCTGAGCGTGTTGACCGCGCCGGGCCCCGTCGTCACCAGCGCCACACCGAGCGTTCCCGTAACACGGGCGTACCCGTCCGCGGCGTGCGCGGCCGCCCGCTCGTGCCGTACCCCGATCATGCGGATGCCGCTGTCCGCGAGAGCGTCCCAGACGGGAAGCGCGTGCGTGCCGGGGAGGCCGAAAGCGACCTCGACATCGAGTTCGGTCAGGACTTTGACGAGACTGCGCGCACCGATGATCGACACGCGGCGAGGATACGATCTTCATCACCACTGGGCGGGCAGGGTCTCCTCCGGCGGAGGCGGCCCCGGCGGAGCACCGTCCCCGAACGGCCGCCCACCCAGCACCTCCCGTCCGTGCGGAGTATCCCACAGCGACAGGTCCGGTCCTTTAGGCACGATCCTCGTCGGATTGATCTCCGTGTGCACCTGGTAGTAGTGCCGCTTGATGTGGTCGAAATCCACGGTGTCACCGAAGCCGGGAGTCTGGAACAGATCCCGCGCATAGGCCCACAGCACCGGCTGCTCGGTCAATTTGTTGCGGTTGCACTTGAAGTGTCCGTGGTAGACGGCGTCGAACCGGACGAGCGTGGTGAACAGGCGGATGTCGGCCTCGGTGATGGTCTCACCCACCAGGTAGCGCTGGTTCTCCAGGCGCTGCGACAAGGCGTCCAACCGTGCGAACAGACGCGTGTAGGCGTCCTCGTACGCCCGTTGCTTGGTGGCGAACCCCGCCTCGTACACCGCCGCGTTGACGTCGGCGTGGACGGCGGCGTTGACCTCGTCGATCTCGTCCCGCAGCGCCTCGGGATACAGGTCGGGCGCACCGTCCCGGTGGTACGCCGTCCACTCGGTCGACAGATCGAGCGTGATCTGCGGGTAGTCGTTGGTCACCAGCTTGCCGCTGGGTATGTCGACGATCGCGGGCACGCTGATGCCACCCGTGTAGTTCGGGTCGGCCTTGGCGTACGCCTCGTGAAGGAATCGGATGCCTAACACGGGATCGCGGCCGTCAGGATCGAGGGTGAATCGCCAACTGCGCTCGTCCTGGATCGGGTCGGCCACGGCCACCGACAGCGCCGATTCCAAGCCGAGCAGTCTCCGCACGATCAGCGCGCGACTGGCCCACGGGCACGCGCGGCTCACGACCAGGCGGTACCGGCCGGGTTCGACGGGCCAACCGTCGCGGCCGTCGGCGGTGATGCGGTCGGCGAAATGGTTGGGGGCCCGGTGGAACTCCCCGGTATCCGGGTCGGTCGAGATACTCATGAGTCCGACGCTAGTACGCGAACGACCCCGGATCTATCGACTCGGGCCATCGTGTCCGCAGATTACGTCGCCGTGTTCGCATCGTGCGTTGCGGACACGACTACACAACCTGCGGACACGACGGAGACCGGCACGGAAATCAGGGGCGGGCCCTCGCCGGCTGATCGGTCGGCCACGGACGGATCTCCTCGACCAGTCGGGCCACGGCCAGCACGAGATCGTCGGAGTGGCGCGGGCCGGCGATCTGCAACCCCACGGGCAGGCCCTGCGACGTGAACCCCGCGGGCACGCTGACGGCGGGCTGCTGCGTCATGTTGAACGGGTAGGTGAACCCCGTCCACTCCGGCCAGTCGGTCAGGCCGCTGCCGGGCGGCACGTCGTGCCCCACCTCGAACGGTTGCACCGGCATGGTCGGGGTGATCAGCACGTCGTAGCGGGTGTGGAATTCTCCCATGTGGATTCCCAACGCCATACGCTCGGCGGTGGCGTCGAGGTAGTCACGGGCCGAGTAGGTGCGTCCGCGTTCCCACACCTTGCGCAGGCCGGGGTCGACCCGTTCCTCGGAACCCTCCGGGAACGAGTCGAGCCACTTCGCCGCTCCCGTGGACCACAACACGTCGAACGCCTCGATCGGGTCGGTGAAACCGGGGTCGGCGTTCTCCACGGTCAGTCCCTCCTCGCCCAGCGCGATCACCACCGATTCCACGAGCCGGGTGATCTCCGGCTCGACGTCGAGGTAGCCGAGAGCGGGCGAATAGGCCGCTCGAAGTCCTCGGACGTCGCGGCGCACGGCTTCCCGGTAGGTGCCGGGTGGCGGCGGCAACGACGAGGGGTCGCGGTGGTCCGGCATGGCGAGCACATCCAGCAGCAGTGCCACGTCGTCGACCGATCGGGCCATCGGCCCCGCGTGAGCTAGGGCGCCGAACGGACTCGCCGGGTACAGTGGGATACACCCGCCCGTGGGTTTGAAACCGACGATGCCGCAGAACGACGCGGGAATGCGCACGGACCCACCGCCGTCGGTGCCCACGGACAGCTCGCCCATCCCGGTGGCCACGGCGACCGCGCTGCCACCGCTCGATCCGCCGGGTGTGAGCGCGGGGTTCCAGGGGTTGCGGGTGGGGCCGTCGAGTGGGCTGTCGGTCACGGCCTTCCACCCCAGCTCGGGGGTGGTGGTCTTACCGAGCAACACCAGGCCGTGTTCCCGCATGCGCGCGGTGATGGGGCTGTCGACCTCCCATGGCTGGTCGCGGTCGATGCACAGCGATCCGCGCAGTGTCGGCCAGCCTTGGGTGAGGAACATGTCCTTCACCGACGCCGGAACACCGTCGAGCCAGCCGATCGGGTTCCCCTCGCGCCAGCGCTCCTCGGAGCCCCGTGCGGCGTCGAGCGCCGCCTCCTCGTCGACGAGAGTGAAGGCGCGGCACTCCGGGTCGCGTTCGGCGATGACGTCGAGCGCGGCACGTGTCACCTCGACCGGTGACAATTCCTCCGAGGAATAGGCGGCGACGAGTTCGTTCGCGGTCAGCATGGGCAGCGTGCTCGACATGGCTCTCCTCGTCGCCGATTCAATGGATTGCGTGTCAATTCGTCGAAGGTACATAGCCGAGGTGTTTGTCCACGACGTTGCGGAACTCCCGCCCGTCCCTCCAACGGGCGAAATTGTCGGTGAAGACCTCGACCAGGGCATTGCGCCAGCCGACGAAATCGCCGGACATGTGCGCGGAGATCAACACATTCTCCATGTTCCACAGAGGACTGTCTTGCGGTAGCGGTTCCTGCTCGAAGACGTCGAGGGCAGCCCCAGACAGATGTCCCGACCGCAGCGCGGAGATCAGGTCGTCGGTGACCATGAGCTCACCCCTGCCGACGTTGACGAACCGCGCGCCCGGCCGCATCGCGGCGAACGCGTCCGCGTCGAACATGCCTCTGGTCTGCGAGGTCAGTGGCGCCACGGCGACCACGACGTCATAGTCACCCAGATGCTGCGTGAGCTCCTGCGACGACACCACGGTTCCGAAGTCGGGGTCATCGGAGCGAGCTCGGCGGCCCGCACCGGCGACTCGCATGCCCACGGCCCGCAGCAAAGACGCGATGGCCCTTCCTATCGGTCCGGTCCCGACCACCAAGGCCGACGTACCCGCCACTCGTTCGGTCTCCCGGTGCTGCCACGTGCGCTGCTGCTGCAATCGCAGAGAACCGGCGAAGTCCTTGGCGAACGCGATGACGAGCCCCAAAACGTACTCCGCGATCGCGGAGTCGAACACCCCCCGCGAATTGGTGAGCACCACATCACTGTCCCGCAATTCGGGGAACATCACCGAATCGACGCCGGCACTGGCGACGTGCACCCAACGCAACCGGTCGGCCGCGTGCCAGGCGTCGGCCAAGGCCCGCGAGAGGAAGTCGTAGAGGAACAGTGCGTCGGCTCCGCGTAAAGCGTCCGGAAGTCCTTCGGTATCGGTGTAGCGAACCGTTGCCGACTGTTCGATGAGGTCCATGTCCGGAGGACGCTGATCGCCGCACAGAACGGCGAGTACCGGACGATCCGTGCCATTCACGTTGACACGGTAAGCAGCGTTCGTATGATTGTCAACAATCCGAGGATTCCCCCCGGAGGCCCCTTCCTGCCATGAAGCCGTCGGAGGTCGAGCCTTGGATTTCCCGGCACTGAACATCCCCGCATTCGATGGCCCTCTCGCTCAGCGTGGCATCGGTGTCATCGCTCCGTTCGACCTCGCACTGGAACGCGAGCTGTGGCGTTGGGTGCCCATGGAGGTGTCGCTCCACCTGGCTCGAACTCCGTACGAACCCGTCCCCGTCAGCATGGAGATGGCCCACCTCGTCAGCAACTCGGCACACCTCGCCGCGGCCACCCGCGACGTCCTCCACGTCGAGCCGGAAGTGGTGGCCTATCTGTGCACGTCGGGCAGCTTCGTCAATGGACTCGACGCCGAACGATCGCTGTGCAAAGTCATCTGCGATGCGGGGGCACCCGATGCCGTTACCACTTCCGGGGCACTGGCCGAAGTGCTGCGCAAGCTCAACCTCGGCCGACTCTCCATCCTCACGCCCTACGACGCCGACCTGACGGCGAAACTGCGCGATTTCCTCGACGAGCTCGGCGTGACGACGGTGTCCAGTGACCATCTCGGACTCGGCGGCGGGATCTGGAAGGTCGGCTACCGCACCATCGCCGAACGCATCCTGGCAGCCAACCACGACGCCGCCGAAGCCATCTTCATCAGTTGTACGAACCTGCCCACCTACGACGTCATCGACCCGCTGGAGGACGCGCTCGACAAGCCGGTGCTCACCGCGAACCAACTCACGATGTGGGCGTGCCTGCACCGGATGGGGCTCCCGATCGTGGGGCCGGGCCGATGGTTGCGGGAAGTGTCCTCGCTTCCCGAGTAAGATTGTCAACAATCCGCATCAGGAGGTGTCCGTTGCCGCCCACGCAGCCGAAGAACCGGACGACCACGATCGGTTTCCTCTACCCCGACCACGCCGCCGAGGACGACTACCCGTACGCCGAGAGACTCCTCGAAGGCGCGGCGAGACTGCCCGTGGAGCACATCTACGGCACCGACCTGCACGCGGTGGCGGAGTTACTCGACCTCGGCAGTCCCGCCCGGCTGGCCGAAGGTGCGAAACTGCTCGCCGCGCACGACCCCGCGGCCGTGGTGTGGGCCTGCACCAGCGGCAGCTTCGTCTACGGCTGGGACGGAGCGCGAGAGCAGGTCGAAAAGCTTTCCCAGGCCACGGGCGGCCTACCGACATCGAGCACCTCCTTCGCGTTCGTGCACGCCGCCGAAGCTCTGAACGTGCGCACAGCGGCCGTCGCCGCCAGTTACCCCGACGACGTCGCCACGCTGTTCGCGGACTTCCTGGCCCACGGCGGTGTGGAGATGGTCGACATGTCCACCGCGGATATCGTCACCGCGGCCGAAGTCGGTCGGCTCTCCCCCGACGACGTGGTGGAGTTGATCGTCAGTCGAGACCGGCCCGGCACCGACGCGCTGCTCGTACCCGACACGGCCATGCGCACGCTCGCGCTGGTCGAGACCCTCGAACAGCGCCTGGGCAAACCCGTCCTGACCGCCAACCAGGTGACCGTGTGGGAAGGTCTGCGCCTCGTCGGTGTCACGCACACCGTGCCCGGCTTGGGCACCCTGTTCCGAAGGAAAGGCACATAAGGCATGCTGGCCGACATCGAACCGGTCAACAGGGAGTCGACGGCGTCGATCATCGCCCGGCAGCTCCGAGACGCGATCACGACCGGTTCCCTACCCCCGGGAACCCAGCTCGGCGAGGCCGATCTCGCGGCCCGCTTCAAAGTCTCGCGCGGCCCGTTGCGTGAGGCCATGCAGCGACTGGTGTCCGAGGGCCTGCTGCGCAGCGAACCACATCGCGGGCTGTTCGTGATCGAACTCGAACCCGAGGACGTGCACGACATCTACTGGGTACGTTCGGCGATCGAGCGGGCCGCGGCCCAGCGCGTGATACGCGGCCCCGAACGCGAACGGGTGGCCGACGTGCTGTCCGACGCGGTCGCCGCGATGGCGGAGGCGGACGAGAAGGACGACCCCACCGCCCTCAGCGAAGCCGACCTCGCGTTCCACGAAGCGCTGATCGAGGCATCGGGCAGCAAACGACTCGTACGCATGGCCCGCACGCTGCTCATCGAGACACGCATGTGCCTGTCCGCCCTTCAGGACACCTACGGCAAGGGCTACCAAGGCGTCGACGAGCGCATCGCCGAGCACAACCGCATCATCGAGGCCCTGCGCGACGGCGACGAGGAACGCATGCTCGCGCTGTTGGATGCGCACATGGAAGACGCGGTGCAACGCCTGGCGCCGGGCACGTCCGTGATGACGGAGTGGTCGGAGCGGAAGTAAGGCGAGATCGGCGCGTTGCCGTATGTGTCGCCGTATCTCGCGGGGATGGCGACCGGATGTGTGCTCGATCGCTGCGCGGCACCACCGATACCCGCCGATGCCACCGGCACCGCGTCGGCGGTTCTCCGCCGTACAGGCCGTGCCGTTGCCTCGTCTCCGCAGACACCTGTACGGGAACTGCGGACACAGCTACACAACCTGCGGACACGACGACACAGCCTGCGGACACGACGACACAGCCTGCGGACACGGTGTCGGAGGCCGGGGCTCAGCCGAACAGTGTTCCCACGGCGGTGGCCGTGGTCGCGCTGCCCACGGCGATACCCCAGCCGACCGGGCCGAGCGGAGTGCAGCCGAAGAACTGACTCGCACCCGGCGTCTGGATCAACGCCGCCAGCACCGCCGCCGAGCCGAGACCACTGGCGAGCACGGCCGGATTACGCCATCCCTGCGTCAGGGTCTGTCCCAACTGGGTGCCGACCAGGGCGGCCAGAGCCACCGTGCCGGCTCTCCGCCTGCGGCCGGTGAACCGCGCGATCAGCCACGCCGCCGTGGCCCCGACGGTGGTGGTGCCCGCTCGCACTCCGATCTCGTTGTAGAGGGGTTTGCCGAGGGAACTCTCCGGCCCTTCCCGCAACAACTCGTCCATGGCCTGGGGGTCCGGACGGCGTGAGACGATGGCCATGGCCGGCGCGAGATCGGTGAGCAGGTTGACAAGCAGTATCTGCCGCGCGTTCAGCGGGGAACGGCCCGTCACCGCCGCGCCGAGGACGTTGAACGCGATCTCGCCGACGTTGCCGCCCAGTAACACACCGAGCGCCGAGCGCACCGACGCCCACATGGCGCGGCCCTCCACGAGCGCGGCGATGATCGTTTCGAGTCTGTCGTCGAGTACCACCACATCCGCCGCCGCCCGGGCCGCCGGCGTTCCCCGGCTTCCGAGCGCGATACCGACGTCGGCCAGCCGGATGGCGGGCGCGTCGTTGGACCCGTCGCCCGTCATCGCCACGGTCCTGCCCAACGCGCGATAGGCCTCGACGATGCGGACCTTGTGAGCGGGGGTGCAACGCGCGATCACATCGACCTCGGGCAGGAGTTCCCGCAACTCCTCCTCGCCGAGGTCGTCCAGCTCCGCTCCCGTGACCACGCGCAGATCGTCACCGGTTCCGTTGATCTCGGAGGCGATCGCCTCACCGGTGTCGGGATGATCGCCGGTCAGCATGACGGTGTGGATCCCGGATTCCCGTAGCCGCGCGGCGGCGGGTGCGGCACTGCCACGGACCGGGTCGGTGATGGCGAGGAAGCCGAGGAAGGTCAGCCCGGTCACCGCCTCCGCGTCGGACCAGTCCGCGGGGTCGGCATCCGATCCGAGTGTCCGTTCGGCCACGGCCAGCACTCGGTGTCCCGACCGGGTGAGGGCCTTCAATCGCCCGGACAGTCGTTTACGGGTGTGCGCGTCGAGGTCACAGCGCGGCAGGACCTCCTCCGGAGCGCCCTTGACGCTGAGCAACAGGCCCTTGCGAGTACGCCCCACGGTGGCGTGGAAACCGCGGGAGGGGTCGAACGGCATCGTCGAGGCCTCCTGCCATCCGGACGCCCCCGACGCCGGGGTGAGATTGAGTCGTGCCCCGGCCTCGGCGACCGCTCTGTCGGTGGCGTGCGGCAACTCCTCGACGTCCTGGGAGTGTGGGGTGGCCCGTAGCCCCGCCGCCAGCACAGACCGCAGCGGCTCGGTCAGTGCGTCCACTCGCGACCGTTCCTCACCGTTGTCGGCCTCGCTCACGGTGAGCCTGCCCTCGGTGAGCGTGCCGGTCTTGTCGAAGCACAACACGTCCACGCGCCCGAGCGCCTCGATGCTGCGGGGATTGCGTACGAGGGCACCCATGCCGGCCAAGCGTCGTGCCGCCGCCAGCTGGGCCACGTTGGCGAGGAAAGGCAGGCCTTCCGGCACCGACGCCACGGCCAGGTTCACCGCCGTGCTCAGGCTGTCCCGCAACGGCACCCGGCGCAGCAGTCCGGCTCCGGCCACCACCGCCGCCGACCCGGCGGCCAGCGGCAGGCTCTTCTCCGTCAACTCGGCCAGTCGGGATTCGATTCCCGTGGTGGGTGCGGATTCCCTGGCGATCGCCATGCTGCGTCCGGCTTCGGTATCGTCGCCGACGGCCACGACCACGGCCGTTGCCTGCCCCGCGGACACGGTGGTGCCCTCGTAGACCATCGAGGAGCGTTCGGCGACTTCCGAGGCGACCACGGGAGTGGACGTCTTCGTCACCGGTAACGACTCGCCGGTCAGTGACGACTCGTCCACCTCGAGGCCGGTGGCCTCCACCAGGCGGCAGTCGGCGGGCACCACGTCGCCCGCGGTCAACGCGACGAGGTCACCCGGCACGAGATCGTCGGCGGTGAGGACGTGTTCGTCGCCGTCACGCACCACTGTCGCGCTCACCGAGGACCGACTCAGCAGATCGGCCAACTGGCGTTCCGTGTGCAGCTGCTGGACGCTGCCGAGCAGCGCCGACACCCCGACCACCGCCGCCACCAGTCCCGCGTCCACAGGCGATCCCACGGTCGCCGACAACGCGGCGCCACCGGCGAGCACGGGCGTCAACGGGTTGGACAGCTCGGCGAGGAACGCACTACCGAAACTCGGGCGGGGTGCGCGAACACCGCCGCGTTCGACCCTCCTCCGGTGCTCTTCCGACTCGGTCAATCCCGCAGTGGACGATGAGAGCCGCTCCAGCACTGCGGGGACCGGCATCGCATGCCACGGCACGGTGTCGGCGATCTCCACGGCGTTCGGTTCCCGCAAGCGGGTGGCGTGCCGACGAGCGTTGACGAGCGCGACGGCCGCCCCCGCGTTCACCGCCCGCATCGCTCGACTGGTCGGGTTGGTGCGACCGTCGCGCAACGCGGACACCATGCCCACCCCGCTGGCCGCCTGACTGATGCGGATACTTTGAGCGTTCATGGCCTTGGCCGCGGCGACCGACTCGATGAGCAGTGCCGCGGTGCCCAGGTCATCGCCGACGATCACATGCGCGCCCCACGGCGGCGGGCCGTCGGCGTGCACACCGGCGCCGCAATCGGACCGGCTCAGCGCCCGGCAGTCACCGGAGACCAACAGCACGCCGTGGCCACGGCTCTGCAGCTCGTGCATGGTGCGCTCCGGGTCGTCGGTCTCGTGCACTGGCAGCCTGCTGCGACGAGCCGCCACGGTGAGCAGGTGCGTGCCGGGCAAAGCCTCCTCCCGCAGACCCACGACTGCGTGCAGACGGCGGCCCCGGCCCAACCCCAACACTCGTCTCGCGTCCCTGCGGACAAGGCGTTCCCGTTCCCGGTCGGCGTTGGGCCCGTCGAACTCGCATTCGTCGAGCGGCCCCAACCACCACTCCCCGTCCGTGGCACCGGCTCCGCGCGTCGGATCGCCCGTCTCGGGCGAGTCGAACATCCGCCAGGCCCGCTCGGCCACCTCGTGCGGGTCGGCCTCCGGCAGTGCGATGAGGTCGGACAGTGTCAACCGCCCTGTGCGCAGTGCGGCCCGGTCGAGGACCACGGCGTCGATGCGGTCCATGTGCCGCAGCACCGAACGATCCATCACCACCGTGCCGCGCCGTCCGAGCACGCGTCCGAGCGCGCTGCCGAACGCCGCTCGGGCGGTCTCGGTAGGTTTCGGCAGGGTGGACAGGCCCACGGCCAGCGCTTTGCGTGGCCCCACGAACGGCAGTGTCGACGCGCCCGCGGCGACACCCGCCTTCAACGCCGTGCGCTGGTAGCGCTCCACTTCCCCTTCCGGAAGGGGGGCGGGTCGTTCCGTGGGCAACGCCTCCGCCTCCACGACTTCCGGGCCGGTGACCACGCCCTGCTCGACGTCCCACCACGCGCGTTCCAGCGCTCGTGCCTCACGCCATTGCCCCGCGCGCTGCACCACGTCCAGCAGGATGCTCTCGTTGCCGGCGGCCAGTCCCTGTGCCAGCGCCCCCAACATGGAGGTGAACGAGTCGGCGCGGTTCTCGGAGCGAGCTCTTCTCGCGACCCGCTCCTTCAACACGGGATGGTGATCCGCCACGGACAGCAGTGCGGCCAGCTCCGGCGGCAACGGCGCCCAGGGCGCGATGCGAGTGAACAGCGACACCACGACCCCCACCACGTCGACGGCAAGCGTGGGTACCAAACGGGTGCCGCGCAGGCCGTCGGCGGGGTGTTGCGCCTCACTTTCCAGGACCGCGTCCTCGGGTGAGCGAGGTTGCTGTTCCGCCCGCGCCGCGATCGCCGCGATATCCGCCGGTTGGGGACGCGGCTCCGTCACTTCGACGCACAGTCGCGACGACGGGGCGTTGACTCGCGCCCACGCCACTCCGGGGTGCGCGGCGACGGCCTCCTCGATGCGCTGCGCGACCTCGGCGCCGCCTTCACCGTGGACGCCGTGAACCTCGACGTAGAGGCGCTCGGTCCCCACCGACACCCGCTGGGGCAGGACTCCCACCAACGACATCACACCACGCGCCGTACCGAGGGCGGTTCCCACGGCTCCCGCGACGGACAGCGGGCCCGGAAGAGGAATACCGAGCACTCTCATGACGCCGGGATGCCCCGGTCCGGCCGTGCTGACACCCCGGGGCAGCGGCGGCGCACCACCGCTGCCCCGGGTTCACACGGCGGCGGCGATGGCCGAACCCAGCTGCTCTGTGGTCGCCTTCCCTCCGAGATCGGGAGTGATCACCCTGCCCTCGGCGAGGACCTGCTCGACCGCGACATCCACCGATCGAGCCGCCTCCGTCTCACCCAATTGGCCGAGCATCATCGCCCCGGCCAATATCTGTGCCACCGGGTTGGCGATGCCCTGGCCCGCGATATCCGGGGCGCTGCCGTGCACGGCCTCGAACATCGACGGGTGCGTGCCTTCCGGGTTGATGTTCCCCGACGGGGCCAGGCCGAGGCCTCCGGTGACGGCCGCCGCGAGGTCGCTGAGGATGTCGCCGAACAGATTGGACGCCACGACGACGTCCAGCCGGTCCGGCCGCTGCACCATGCGTGCCGCCAGCGCGTCGATGTGGCACTGCTCGGCCTCGACGTCCGGATAGTCGGCGGAGACGAGTTCGAAGATTTCGTCCCAGAACGGCATCGTGTGGACGATGCCGTTCGACTTGGTGGCCGAACACACCCTCAGCGAGCGCGTACGGGCCAGCTCGAACGCGTAGCGGATGATGCGTTCCACGCCCACCCGGGTGAAGACGGACTCCTGCAGCACGAACTCCCCGGGCTGCCCCTGGTTGTGCCTGCCGCCGAGCGTGGAGTATTCGCCCTCGGAGTTCTCCCGGACGATCACCATCTCCAGTTCGTCGGCCTTCCGGTCCGCCAGCACCGACGTCGTCCCGGGCAGCAGCCGCACCGGCCGGAGGTTGACGTACTGCGAGAACGCCCGCCGCAGCGGGATCAACAACCCCCACAGCGACACGTGGTCGGGCACGCCGGGGAACCCGACCGCGCCCAGCAGGACGGCGTCGAAACCGGACAGCGTCTCCACGCCGTCTTCCGGCATCATCGCGCCCGTCTTCGCGTAGCGCTCGCAGCTGTAGTCGAACTCGGTCCACCGCAGCGAGAAGCCGTGCTTGCTCGCCGCCGCGTCGAGCACCTTGCACGCCTCGACGGTGACATCCACACCGATGCCGTCGCCGGGAATGGTGGCGATGTCGTAGCTCCTGGCGGTCTCGGCGACCTTGTTGCCGCTGTCGGAAACCGTCCCCATCTTCGGGCTCACAGACTCACCGCAACGTACTTGGTCTCCAGGAACTCGTCGATGCCGACGGTGCCGCCCTCCCTGCCGAGACCGGACTGCTTCACCCCACCGAACGGTGCCGCCGGGTTGGACACGATTCCCTGGTTCAGCCCCACCATGCCCGTCTCCAGGCGCTCGCTGACCCGCAGGGCTCGCTTGATGTCACTGGTGTAGACGTATCCGACGAGGCCGTACTCGGTGTCGTTGGCCGCCGCCACGGCCTCGTCCTCGGTGTCGAACACCGAGATCGGCGCGACGGGGCCGAAGATCTCCTCACTGGCCAGAAGAGCGTCGGAGGGCACATCGGTGAGGACGGTGGGCTGGTAGAAGTTGCCGGGCCCGTCCACGGTGGTACCGCCGGTCAGCACTTCGGCGCCTCGCCTGGCCGCGTCCTTGACCAGGGTGTTCACCTTCTCCACGGCCGCCTCGTCGATGAGCGGCCCCACCACGACGCCGTCCTCGGTGCCACGCCCGATCGGCAACGCCGACATGCGCTCTGTGAGCTTGCGGGCGAATTCATCGGCGACCCCACGCTGCACGTAGAAGCGGTTGGCCGCCGTGCACGCCTCACCGATGTTGCGCATCTTGGCCTGCATCGCACCCTCGACGGCCTCGTCGAGGTCGGCGTCGTCGAACACGAGGAACGGCGCGTTGCCACCGAGTTCCATCGACGTGCGCAACACCTTGTCGGCGCACTGCTCCAGCAACTTCCGGCCCACCGCCGTCGATCCGGTGAACGACAGTTTGCGTGCCCTGCCATCGCGGATGAGCGGCTCCATCACGCCACCCGCATCACTGGTGGTGACCACGTTGAGCACACCGTCGGGCAGCCCCGCGTCCGCCAGGATCTGCGCCAACGCCAACATGGACAGCGGTGTCTGCTCGGCGGGCTTGACGACCATGGTGCAGCCCGCGGCCACGGCCGGGCCGATCTTGCGGGTGCCCATCGCCATCGGGAAGTTCCACGGGGTGATGAGCAGCGACGGCCCCACGGGCTGTTTGGTGACGAGGACCCGGCCGACACCGTTCGGCGCCACGGCGTAACCGCCGTCGATCCGCACAGCTTCCTCGGCGAACCAGCGGAAGAACTCCGCCGCGTACGACACCTCGCCCCGTGATTCGGCCAGCGGCTTGCCCATCTCCAACGTCATCAGCAGCGCGAGCTCGTCCTGCCGCGCCAACAGCGCCTCGTAGGCCCTGCGCAGGATCTCCCCCCGCTCCCGCGGTGGGTAAGCGGCCCATTCGGCCTGTGTGGAGGCGGCGGCGTCGAGAGCCGCCTTACCGTTCTCGACGGACGCGTCGGCCACCTCGCACAGCACCTGTCCGGTGGCGGGGTCGTGTACCGCGAACGTGGCACCGCTCGAAGCCGGCGTCCACTTTCCCCCGATGAACAGCTGCTTGGTGACAGCCTCCACCACACTGGACTCGGTGACCGCGTTCATGAACACTCCCTAAGTCGCTGATTGCGCCGCTGCGAGTGCCATGCTACGAATATTGTTGACAATCTACAACCCTGAATGGTGTGCGACCCGGGTGTGTGCGACGCCAGGCAGGGCGGCCTTCACCGCGTCACATGCACGGAAGGCGACCTTCACTGCACACACCCTCACACACGGTCGCCCTACGCCGCAGTCGCAAAGGAGCACGCTGTCATGGCCCAGCTTTCCCCGATCCTCAAGCAGGCCACACCAGTCGTCGTCGATCACGGCGAGGGCGCCTACCTCTACGACACCGACGGACGTCGCCACCTCGACTTCACCGCGGGGATCGGCGTCACCAGCACCGGCCACTGCCACCCCCGCGTCGTCCAGGCGGCCCAGGAGCAGATCGGCAAGCTGATCCACGGTCAGTACACCACCGTCATGCACCGGCCTCTACTCGAACTGAGCGAACGACTCGGTGAGGTGCTGCCGAGCGGGCTCGACTCACTCTTCTTCGCTAACTCGGGCAGCGAAGCCGTCGAGGCCGCTCTGCGACTGACCCGCCAGGCCACCGGCAGACCCAATGTCGTCGTGTTCCAGGGCGGGTTCCACGGCCGCACGGTGGCCGCGGCGTCGATGACCACCTCCGGCACCCGGTTCGGTGCCGGATTCTCGCCGCTGATGAGCGGCGTGCACGTAGCTCCGTTCCCCAACGCCCACCACTACGGCTGGGACGAGAAGACCACCACCGAATTCGCGCTGAGGGAACTGGACTACCTGTTCGCCACGCAGACCTCGCCGCAGGAGACGGCCGCGTTCTTCATCGAGCCGATGCTCGGCGAAGGCGGCTACGTGCCCGCCAACACCGAGTTCCTCGCCGGACTGCGGCGCCGCGCCGACGAGCACGGCATCCTTTTGGTGATCGACGAGATCCAGACTGGGTTCGGGCGGACCGGGAAGTTCTGGGGACACCAGCACTTCGACGTCCGGCCCGACATCCTGCTCATCGCGAAGGGACTCGCCAGCGGCTTCCCACTGTCGGGCATCGCCGCGTCGAAGGAACTG
>JAJYTH010000154.1 GCA_021793175.1 Actinomycetes bacterium | reverse complement strand
TCCCGCCACGAACCGGACTCGACGGCCTGGAGGATGCCCGCGCCGTACGAGCCGGGTTTGGAGCCGAAGATACGGGTCGTGGCCCTGCGCTCGTCGCCGTGTTCGGCCAGATCGGCGCGGGCGTGGGCGCGAACGTAGTTCTGTTCGTCCGGCTCGTCGAGTTCGGCGACCAGGCGAACCGCGTCGTCGAGGATCTCGATGACGTGGGGGAACGCGTCGCGGAAGAAACCCGAGATCCGCACCGTGACGTCGATGCGTGGACGGCCGAGCTCAGCGAGGTCGATGACTTCCAGGCCGCTGACGCGACGGGACGCGGCGTCCCACGTCGGACGCACACCGAGCAGTGCGAGCACTTCGGCGATGTCGTCGCCGGAGGTGCGCATCGCGGAGGTACCCCAGACGGACAGGCCCACCGAACGCGGATACTCACCGGTCTCCTCGCGGTACCGCGCGAGCAGCGAGTCTGCCATCGCGACACCGGTTTCCCAGGCCAGGGGAGACGGGATGGCGCGCGGGTCCACGGTGTAGAAGTTGCGGCCGGTGGGCAGGACGTTGACGAGTCCGCGCAGCGGTGATCCGGACGGACCCGCCTGGATGAAGCGCCCGTCGAGGGCACGCAGCACGTTGGTCAACTCGTCGCTCGTCGCCGCGAGTCGGGGAACCACCTGTTCGGCGGCGAAGCGCAGCACGTCGCGCACGGTCGGATCGTCGTGCAGGGTGTCGACGGCTGCCATGTCCCAATCGGCCTTTTCCATGGTCTCGACGAGTGCTCGTGCCTGCGCCTCGATGGCGTCGATCTGCACGGTCGATGCGTCCTCGGTCAGTCCGAGAGCGGTGCGCAGACCCGGTAGCGCACGGCTTTGCCCGCCCCAGATCTGCGAGGCACGCAACATCGTGGGCACGAGGTTCACCCGGGCCTCGCCGGTCGGCGCCTGACCCAGGATGTGGAGACCGTCACGGATCTGGACGTCTTTGATCTCGCACAGCCACCCGTCGACGTGGAGCAGGAAGTCGTCGAACTCGTCGTCGTCCGGACGTTCCTCCAGACCGAGGTCCTGGTGCAGCTGCGCGGCCTGGATAAGCGTCCAGATCTGGGCGCGGATGGCCGGCAGCTTCGCCGGGTCCATCGCGGCGATGTTGGCGTGTTCGTCGAGCAGTTGCTCCAGTTTGGCGATGTCGCCGTAGCTTTCGGCGCGGGCCATCGGCGGCACGAGGTGGTCGACGATCGTGGCGTGCGCACGGCGCTTGGCCTGCGCGCCCTCGCCGGGGTCGTTGACGAGGAACGGGTAGATCAGCGGCAGGTTCCCGATCGCCGCGTCCGTGGCGCAGGCGGCCGACAACGCCGCGTTCTTGCCTGGCAACCATTCCAGCGAACCGTGCTTACCGAGGTGGATCACCGCGTCGGCGCCGAAACCGTGTTCGAGCCAGCGGTACGCGGCCATGTAGTGGTGGGAGGGCGGCAGGTCCGGATCGTGGTAGATCGCGACCGGGTTTTCCCCGAATCCGCGCGGGGGCTGGATGAGGATGACGACGTTGCCCGCTCGCAGGGTGGCCAGCACGAGATTGCCGTCGTCGTCGACGAACAGTGAACCGGGTGCCTCGCCCCACGTCTCGGCCATGGCGTTACGCAGTTCGGCGGGCAGATCGGCGGTCCAGCGCCGGTAGTCGGCGGGGTCGATCCGCACGTGTGACTCGCTGAGCTGGGCCTCGGTCAGCCACTCCTCGTCCTGCCCGCCCGCCTCGATGAGCGCGTGGATCAGGGCGTTGCCGGCCGTGGTGTCGGGGTCCTCGCCTTCCACGGGAGGCAACGGGTCCAGGCCGGGGATCTCGCCGGGGGCGCCGAGGTCGTAGCCCGCGTCCCGCATCTTGCGCAGCAGCCGGATCGCCGAGACCGGGGTGTCGAGCCCCACGGCGTTGCCGATACGGCTGTGTTTGGTCGGATACGCCGACAGCACGAGCGCGACCTTGCGTTGCGCCGGCGGGATATGACGCAGCCGGGCGTGGTTGACCGCGATCCGGGCGACACGGGCGCACCGTTCCGGGTCGGTCTCGTATCGGGGCAGTCCGTCGGCGCCGATCTCCTTGAAGGAGAACGGCACGGTGATGAGTCTGCCGTCGAATTCGGGGATTGCGATCTGGGTGGCCGAGTCGAGCGGGGTGACACCGTCGTCGGAACGTTCCCATTCGGCACGGCTGGATGTGAGTGCCAACCCTTGGAGCACGGGGATGTCCAAAGCACGCAGCCGCTCGACGTCCCAGGACTCGTCGTCACCGCCGGCACTGACGGTGGCGGGTTTGGAACCGCCGGCGGCGAGCACCGTGACGACGAGGGCGTCGAACGTGGCGAGCTCGTCGTACAGCGCGTCGGGTGCCGAGCGCAGTGACGAGACGAAGACCGGGATCCCGACAGCCTGCCCGGTGGCATCCACGGCGTCGGCCAGGTCGTGTGCGAAACCGTTGTTGCCACTCACCTCGTGGGCGCGGTAGTACAGCACGCCGACGCGGAGGAGCCCCGACGGCTCCGGATGCCGGGCGACGCCCCACTCGGGTAGGACTACGGGCGGGTCGAAGCCCTCGCCCGTCAGCAGCACGGTGTCCGAGAGGAACGCGTGCAGTTGACGGAGGTTCTCCGCTCCGCCCTCGGCGAGATAGATATGGGCTTGAGCGCAGACTCCGATGGGGACGGTCGACAGTTCCATGAGTGCCGCGTTCGGTGTCCGTTCCCCGCCGAGGACGACGAGCGGACGCCCCACGGACCGGACGACGTCGGCGAGGTCCCGGACATCCTCGGGAGAGCCGAGGACACGCAGCACCACGAGGTCGGACTCGGCGGTCAGCGCATCGCGTGCGTCGTCGGCGAGCCGCACCGGGTTGGCGTAGACGTAGTCCACTCCGCTGGCGCGTGCCGACAGCAGGTCGGTGTCCGCTGTAGACAGCAGGGCGATGCGCGTCATGTTTCTCCTTCGGGAAGACGGTGCTCGGCATCGAGCATCAGGTCGGTGAGTGGCTGTCCGTCGGCGAGGTGTTTCCGCACTAGGCGTTCTGCGTCGGTGGGGCGTATCGGCCCGTACCAGACGCCTTCGGGATGGACGACGGCGATGGGACCGTGGTTACACGGGAACAGGCATCCGGTTTGGGCCACCAGGACGTCCTCGTCGGTGAGCTTGTGCTGTGCGAGCGCTTGCGCGAGGGCGCGGGAGGTCGCGTCGGCGCCGCGCGCGCTGCACCGGGGGCCTCGGCACACGAGCAGGTGATGGCGGTAGTTCGGCGGTCGGTCCCAGGCCGCAGACGACAGCGGCGCCTCCCTGCCGGTGATCGTTCGGCGGCCGAAGTGGATGGTCGGTGGGTCGACTTGCTGTCGGTACCAGTGGCCGGCCACCCGGCCCACCCAGGAACGCGCGTACGCGAGGTTGTCGGTACTGACCGGCTGCAGCCGCACCTCACGCACACCGGCGGCGTGCAGTATGTCGAGTGTGTGGGTCAGGGTCGGCTCGCCACCCTGCAGGAAAGCCAACTTCGCGTTCGCCTGTTCGGCGGCGTGTCGCAGTGTCGAGAACCGGGAGGCATCCGGCAGCGTGGTGGCCACATGCACGAGGACACTCATGGGTGCCACACCACCGCCAGTCGGTCGGCCGTCGGGTGTCTTTCCACGTCGGCTCGCACGCCGTAGACCCGGGCGACGAGGTGGCGGTCGAGCACTTCGTCGACGGGGCCGGTCGCGACGAGGCGACCGGTGTCAAGGACGGCGAGCCGGTCACAGTACGCCGCGGCCAGGTCGAGGTCGTGCAGCGCCGCGACGACCGTCACCCCGAGTCGCCGGACGGTGCGCATCAGATCCAATTGGTGTCCGAGGTCGAGGTGGTTCGTGGGTTCATCGAGCAGGAGAACCGACGGCTGCTGCGCGAGCGCGCGAGCGAGCTGGACGCGTTGGCGCTCACCTCCCGACAGGATCTGCCACCGCCGTTGTGCCAGGTGATCGACGTGTGCGGCGGCCATCGCCTCATCGACCACCGAGCTTTCGGAAGCGGACGATCCGAGGCGGCGATGGGGGATCCGACCGAGTTCGACCACTTGGCGCACGGTGAGGTCCAGTGACGTCGTGGCGTGTTGTTCGAGCAGCGCGACGAGGCGGGCACGTTCCCGCACCGAGATCGCCGTGGCCTCCCGTGTTCCCAACAGCACCCGGCCCCGGCTCGGCCGATGCAGGCCCGCTAACAGCATCAGTAGGCTCGTCTTGCCGGAACCGTTGGGGCCGACGAGGCCGGTGACCGACCCTTCCGGCGCTTCGACGGTCACCTCATCGAGGACGACGCGCCCCCTTCGGGACCAGGTGATGTCGTACGCGGCGACTCTCATGCCGACCTCCTCGCACGGCGCAGCAGGAACGCGAACACCGGGGCGCCAACGACCGCGGTGATGACGCCGATCGGGATCTCCTGGCCCTCGACCAGGGAGCGGGCGAGTGTGTCGGCGAGTACGAGCAGCACCGCTCCGGCCAGCGCACTGAGCGGAAGCAGCCGGCCGTGCAGTGGACCGCACACCAGGCGCACCAGATGCGGGACGACGAGACCGACGAACCCGATGGCGCCCGTGAACGACACTAGCCCGGCCGTGACCAGCGCTGTGGCGACCATGAGGGTCCACCGGGTCGTCTGTACGCGCACGCCGAGGGAACCGGCGGCGGTCTCGCCGAACGCGAACGCGTCCAGGGCCGGGGCGTAGGCCGCCACGAGCACGAAGGTCACGGCCACGATGCCCACGAGCGTCATCGCACCGGTCCAGCGCACCCCGGCGAGAGAACCGAGAGTCCAGTTCAGCACGCGGCGCGCGGCGTCGTGGTCGCCGCCCACGACCACCAAAAGCGAGGTGTACGCCGAACAGGTCTGTCCGATCGCGACTCCGGCCAGGACGACACGCGTGGGCGGCAGTGCGCCCGAACGCCCGGCCGCGAGGCCCAGCACCAGTACCAGAGCCCCCAGCGCACCCGTGAACGCGCCGACCCCGACGAGGGCCGAGCCGCCCAGGCTCCCCACCGAGATTCCCAGAACGAGCACGGTCACCGCGCCGACCGACGCGCCGCCCGAGATACCCAACAGATACGGCTCGGCGAGGTCGTTGCGGGTCAGTGACTGCAACACCGCGCCGCAGAGCGCCAGCCCGGCCCCGGTCGCGGCCGCGCCCAGCACTCTCGGCAGGCGCAGCTGCCACACGATCCGGTCGTCGAACACCGACACGTCCAGGTCGGCGCCGAGACGCCGCGCGACCACGTCCACAACGGTGGCGGGATCGACCGGCACCGATCCCACGCCGAGCGCGAGCACCATCGCCACGGCGAGTGCGAGACCGAGTACCAGGTGCGGCACCCAGCCCGAACGCAACCACGAGGGGGTGGGCCCGTCGT
>JAJYTH010000153.1 GCA_021793175.1 Actinomycetes bacterium | reverse complement strand
GGACCGGGCCGCCTTCCTTCGCGACGAGCACGAAGGTGTCGGGGGCTGCGGACACCGCGTCGGCGACGAGTTTGATGTCGGCGGTCCCACTGGCCTGCGCCGACGTGAACGGCACGTAGCTGGACTGGACGATGTCGGCGTCACCGCCGAGCATCTTCTGTGTCGCGGCCTGGCCACTCGCCGTCTGTTCGATCTTTACTTCGAGACCTTCATCGGCGAAGTAACCCGCGTCCCTCGCGTGATAGAGCGGAGCGACGTCGATGGAGGGGAGATGAGCCACTGTGATAGTGGACTTTTCGACAGAACCGTTGCCTCCGCCCTGCGATTCCGACGAGCCGTCCTCGCCGCTCAGCAGACCACATCCGCTGACGGAGGCGAGAAGACCCGCGGTCGTCACGGCGGTGGCAAGGCGACCGCGTCTTGATTTCCTTCTCGTCGTGGTGCCGTGTCGAAGCAATGCCACTCCTCGGTGAGGTATCAGTGCCGGTTGGATGGTGCGCTGATTGAATGCGACGCCCTCCCCGGTCGCTCAGCGAACCACGGTTACTGTAGAGAGTTGACGCGCCACTCACAATGCGTACGCACCCGGAATCTAAGGGTGTCCTGGTCCACTCGAACGGGCGGTATCGAGTGTGGTCTAATTAACTCTGGGTTTACTGAAGATGCACGACTCCTCGCTCTCTGCGAGACGGACGCTCAGTGAAGTCCAACGAGGATCAACCGGCGAGGGTTACATCCTTTGGGGGGCTTCGCTACATTCTGTGCCTGAACAGCGGGTCAATGAAACACCGAAGTAGTGGCGGATGGATGACTGTTTGGCGGAATCCAAGTCGATCAAGTCGGTTGAGTCGACGCTTCGGTGCGCTGATCACGAGAGCGAGGATTGACCCATCTGGGGGCTTCCGGCATGCTCACGCTGCCTCTCCACAGAAGGCATTACAGAAAGTCGCGTAAGCGTGTGCGGAGCGTAGCAATTGCTCGGCCAGGACGCCGGCTTCGGATCCGGCTCGGACAACGATGGTGGTAAAGCGGTGCCCAAGACTGAGACCGCGGATGGGGAGGGGCTGGACCCGGCTCGGAGCCAAGCCCACGACCAGGAAGGACAGGAGGAGCCTGCGCGTGAGAGCGCGGCCGACACTGCCGGTGCGGACTCTACGGAGACGGCGTCTCGCTGGAGAGTGAGCAACTGGGCGCTGCGCTACAAGCTCGCCCTCGTTCTGGCCATTCCCCTGGTGACCGCGCTTGTTTTCGGTAGCCTTCGCGCGGTTTCGGAACTGGACGACGCCGCGGCGTTCAACGAGACCGTGGCCCAGGTCGAAGCCTCCCAACAGGTTGTCCTCGTGGTGCACGAGTTGCAACGGGAACGCACGCTCATGGCCACGGCCATGTCGTCCGACTGGGTCGACCCCGAGGCCGTCAACGAGCAGACGTCGAAGGTGGACGACGGGGTGGCGCGGCTGCAGGGGATGGTGGCCGAAAGCGACTTCGGTGACGAAGAGGTGCAGCGTGTCTACGAACGGGCATTGCAGCGCCTCGACGCGCTCGGTCCGCTGCGGGACACGCTCAACAACACGGACCTGCCCGAGCTGACGGCCTACATCACGTACAACTCGATCCTCGAACCGCTGATCAACCTCGGACGCACGGTGAACCTGTCGGTCACTGACCGAGGACTGCTGCGGCAAGGCACGGCCGTTCAGGCCGTCACCGAGGCCAAGGAATACACGTCACGGCAGAACGCGCTCCTGCAGATCGCCGTCGGTAACCACGGTTTCTTCGGTGACCTCTTCGATCGCTCGCTCGCCGCTCAGGCCAGTGCCGGTGCCGCGATCGACAACTTCAACGCCAACGCCGACCTGCGGGAACAACAGCTGTACCTCGACACCGTTTCCGGTGCCGAAGTGGACAATCGGGAGCGGCTGATCTCCCAGGCGTACTCGGCGGCCGATTCGCCCGGTGGTCTCAACACCAACTCGCGGCAGCTGTTCACGGACGGCGGAGACACCGTGGACAAGATGCGCGAGGTGGAAAGCGACCTGCTGACCGGTCTGCGTGCGCAGGCCGAGACACTGGCGAGTCAGGCAAGCCAGGCGGCATGGATCTTCTTCGGTCTGATGCTCGCCACGCTGGCCGCCACGGTGGCGCTAACCCTCATGGTCATCAGGGCGCTCACCAGGCCGCTGAAGACACTGCGTTCCAGCGCGTTGGAGGTCGCATACGTCCGATTGCCCGAGACGGTGCGGCGCATCCTCGACGACCCGAACCCGATGGAAGCGTCTCGGGACGCGGTCACCCCGGTTCCGGTGCACACGCGCGAGGAGATCGGGGAACTCGCGAGGTCGTTCGACGTGGTCCACGAGCGAGCGGTGCGTCTGGCCGCCGAACAGGCGCTGCTGCGCGAGAACGTCAACGGCATCTTCGTCAACCTCTCGCGACGCAGCCAGCGCCTGGTGGAGCGTCAGCTCAGCATCATCGACAAACTGGAGTCCGACGAGCAGGACCCGGACCAGCTCGCGAGCCTGTTCGAACTCGACCACCTGGCGACGCGGTTGCGGCGTAACGGCGAGAGCCTGCTGGTGCTCTCCGGTGCCGGGCTCACGAAGACGATGTCCAAGCCGGTGCCCGCCGCCGACGTCCTCGGCGCCGCGGTGTCGGAGATCGAGCAGTACTCCCGGGTGGAACTGGGCACGATCCCGGACGTGGCCGTGCACGGCAGGGCGGTGCACGACCTGGTCCACCTGCTCGCGGAGTTGCTCGACAACGCCACCTACTTCTCCGAGCCCGAGACCAAGATCACCGTTAGGGCCGTGGTCACCCGCCGCACGTCGCTCGCCGTGCAGATCACCGACCGCGGTGTCGGCATGTCCGAGGAACAGTTGGCCGAGGCCAACGAACGGCTCGCCACGCCTCCGGACCTCGACGTGTCGGTGACCCGCCGCATGGGTCTGTACGTGGTCGCCCGGCTGGCGAAGCGACACGGCATCGAGGTGCGGTTGCGGGAGAACGAGGACATCGAGGGCGGCGTGATCGCGCGTGTCGTCGTGCCCAGCGAACTGCTCACCGACTCGCCCATCGCCTTGTCCTCGCCCTCCGTGCCGTCGATCGCGTCCCGCGAAGCGAGGAACGAGGCCTTCGCACCCTCGCGTGTGGACACTCCTGCTCTGCCTTCCGGCACGCCGCCGTTGCCCGCGCCGCGCAAGCCGTCGGTGGACTCGGACAGGACGGCTATGCTGCCTCCGCCCCCGGCGCAACCACCGCAGCGGGGACAGGAGGAAGAGGAACCGGAGCAGAGGGCACAGCCCGAAGCTCCAGCGCAGTCGGAACACAACGGTCTCCGCCCGCTCGACCAGCCGATCAGTCTCGACGATCTCGTCGGAGGCATGGGTAAGGCAGCGGGGCCGTTCGTGAGCCCGGAAACCCCGGAACCCGCCTCGGAATCCACGCCGGAACCTGCATCGGAGCCTGCGACCGAGCTCGTGCACCCGGCTTCGCCCACCGAGCCGGAGGAGCCGGAGTGGCCGACGGAGTCGCCCGACGGTGACACCGACGACGGCCACGTCAACGAGGCGCACGCCTCCGAGGCGTCGCCGAACGAGGAAACGCGCTACGTCCCGGTGGAGCAGGACTCGACGTCCGAGGCTTCGTTGGTCGGCGGCGACGAGAGCGCGCTGGAGGACGATGTACCTACCAGGAGACTGCCGATTTACCAGTCAGTGCTGTCACGGTGGTTCAGTGAGGAGAGTCCGCTCGACTCGTCGGAGGTCGACTCCGACGGTGAGGCGTGGGGTGCCGAGCCTGGCTCGGTATCCGACACCGAGGACGACGAGACGGCGGGTGCCGCGATGAGCGACAGCGCCGAGGACACGACCACGGACAGCGCGCGCGACGCCGGCTGGTACAGCGTTTCCGACAGCGGCTGGCAGGCTGCACACGCGTTGCTGGAGGAAAAGCATGAGGAGATCACGCCTGCCGGGCTGCCCAAGCGTGTGCCCAACGCATACCTGGTGCCGGGCTCGGTCTCCTCGAGCCGGGGTAACGCGTTCGCCGACACCACCGCCGGGGAACCGGGGCGCAGTGCCGTCGCCAGGTCGGCCGAGGCGGCGCGCAACCGCATGAAGAGCTTCCAGCGTGGCTACCAGAGTGGCCGCCACGCGCTCAAGGAGCCGTCGGCCCAGAGTGAGCAGTTTGACAAGACGGGCAACGACACCCGTCACAACGGGGCGAAGGAGTAGAAGTTGACACGCGCGGGTTCAGCGCATCCGGGTACGCCGAAGAAGGGCAACTCCGGGCAGCAAGGCAGCTTCGCTTGGCTCATCACCGACTTTGTGCATCGGGTTCCCGGTGCGGCCCACGCCGTCGTCGTCTCGGCGGACGGGCTGCTACTGGCGGCTTCGCGTGGGTTGCCCAAGGACAGGGCCGACCAGCTCGCCGCCGTGGCGTCGGGTCTGACGAGCCTGGCGCGGGGAGCCGCGCAGGTGTTCGAGGGTGGCCCCGTAGCACAGACCGTTGTCGAGATGGCCAACGGCTTTCTGTTCCTGATGTCGGTGTCCGACGGGTCCTGCCTGGCTGTGCTCGGCGCTCCCGACAGTGACATCGGGCTCGTTGTCTACGAGATGACGTTGCTGGTGGATCGGGTCGGGCAGCAGATGACACCGGAACTGCGGGCCCAGTTACAGGGCTCGCGCCGGTAGATCTCCCGGCCTTTTCGGCGACGCACGGCACCTGAGATGACGCAGACAACGTAGTTCGAAATGAGAAATCGCAGTTCGGTGAGAAAACACTGAGGAGACAGCCGTGGATTCCGGGCACTCACGAGGTGATCGACGGCTCGACAGGGAGCGTGCGGCCGAGCGTTGGCCGAGCGAGCCGGAGGAAGAGGCGTTTCGCAACCGCGGGCGCCGCGCGTCGCGGCGGGTCGACGACCCGCTCGACACGGGTGAATGGCTACGCGCCGGCGGGCTCGATTCGCCGGGACCGTCGGACTTCGACGTCTCCGACTACGGTCGGTCCTCGCTGCTGTCCGGACCCGGCGCCGAACTGTACGGGATGGGCGGTGGCGGCTATTCCGGCTCCGACGGCTCGTTCTCGTCGTTCGACGACCATTACGGGTCGGCCCACGATATGGGGACGTACGATGCCGGGCCGTCTTCCGGGGAGCTTCCCTCTCCCACACCCCGCCACCACTGGGACCAGGAGTCGGAGGAAGAGGAGCCGTCCTCGAGTTTGGTGCGGCCGTACTTCCGTACCGGAGGTAGGACGAAACCGGACTACGACCTGGCCCTCGAGGCGCTGATCTCCACCAGCGAGCGGGGCAGGAGGCTGGAACGGGTGCGGGTGCCCGAACACAGATCCATCTGTGGTCTGTGCCTTGATACCCGATCGGTCGCCGAGGTGGCTGCATTGCTCAAGATGCCACTCGGTGTCGTGCGGGTTCTCGTTGGTGA
>JAJYTH010000042.1 GCA_021793175.1 Actinomycetes bacterium | reverse complement strand
AAGGACGACGTCGTGGAGGTCCGCGAGGGCTTCGAATGCGGTCTCACGCTCGGCAAGTTCTCCGACATCAAGGTCGGTGACGTGATCGAGACGTACGAGCTCCGCGAGAAGCCGCGCGAGTGATGAGTCGGTGGCCGGGTGGGGAAACTCGCCCGGCCACCGTCATCAGCAGGGACGACACCGATGTTCGTCGGCACGTTGGAATTGGATGTGCTGCTCGGCGACGTACGGTCGCTGAAGCAGAAGCGCTCCGCGGTGCGCCCGATCCTCGCCGAGCTACGCAAGCGGTACGAGGTGGCCGTGGCCGAGGCAGGCCACCAGGATCTGTATCGGCGGTCGCTGCTCGGCGTGGCGACGGTGGCCGCTGACGGCGCTCATGTTCGGGACATACTGGACGCGTGTGAGCGTCTCGTCGCGGAGCGCCCGGAGATCGAGCTGTTGTCCGCGCACCGGCGGCTGTTCGGCCCGGATGATTAGAGCATGGTAGGCGGAGAAAAGGGGGTGCGTCGTGGCTGATCGGGCTCGCGCACGAAGGCTGGCCAAGCGGATCGCCCAGATCGTCGCTTCCGCGTTGGAGCACGAGATCAAGGACCCTCGATTGGGCAACGTGACCGTGACCGACGCCAGGGTGACGGGTGATCTGCGCGACGCGACGGTGTATTACACGGTGCTGGGGGACAGTCTCGACGACGCACCGGACTTCGCGGGCGCCGCCGCCGCTTTGGAATCGGCGCGTGGTGTGCTTCGGACGAAGGTCGGGCAGGGCACCGGTGTGCGTTACACGCCGACGTTGACGTTCGTGCCGGATCAGTTGCCGCAGGATGCCCGGCACATCGACGAGCTGTTGGCGAAGGCCAGGGAAGCCGATGCGGAGGTAGCACGACGGGCCACGGGAGCCAAACCCGCGGGTGAGGCTGATCCGTATCGGGTGAAGGAGACGGACGAGGACGAGGACACGGACGAGCAGCGCTGAGGTCCTGCGGTTCCGCGGTTCTGCGTTCTCGTTCGTCCTGGCGAGCGCGGCCTTCAGGTCCCTCGCCGGGTGAGCGGTCGATGACGCGGGGCCTCGGCTACTCCGCATCATCACCGAGGTCCTGTGCCAGGGCGGTCGTGACGCGGTCGACCCGGCTGAATCCCTCGTCCACCAGCTCGTCATCGCCGAGTCCGTCGATGGTGTTCCACATGCGCGTGACGACGTGTTCCGGCACGTGCCGATGTTCGGGCCGGGCGGCGTTGCGTTCCAGACAGACGTCCAGTGGGGCCCACACGACCAAGGCCGTGGCGGGAGCGCCGTGTTCTCCGGCGAGACGTAGCCAGCGGACGCGATCGCGGCGACGGGCGCCCGTGCCGTCGATCGCTACCGGTCGAGCGGCGGCCAGATTCTCGTGAAGATGCTGTGCGACGTAGGCGAAGGCGGCGGGAGTGGCCCTCTGGTCGCCTTCGTGCTCACCGCGGATGGCGCGTGCTTCGTCCAACGACAACACGGCGATCCCATCGGCCGCCAGGGAACGGGCCACGGTGGACTTGCCCGCACCGGGCGCGCCGATCAGGACGGTGACCGTGGCGATCGGATACACCGATGTCGTCTACCCGCCGGGCCGGAATCCGTACCCCGCCCTTCGCAGGCCGAACGTCGAGGGCGGTCACGCCCGGCACAGGTCCTTCGCGCCGAGTGACGGTCATTTCCGGGCGATGACCACGTCGCGCACGATGGCGTGGTCGACCCGGTGTTTGAGGTCGTCGTAGCCGGGGCCGGTGACCACGGTGAGTCCCGCGCGGTCGAGGAGATCGACGAGTTTCTCGCGCGCCAGTACGTAGGTGTTGTAGGAGATGCCCATCGCGCCACCCGGACGCAGCACGCGAGTCCACACCGGGATGGCAGCGGCGAGCAGTTCGTAGGGGCTGCGAGCCAGGGAGTCGTCCTGTGCGCGGCTGCCGTGTTGCACGCCGTACGGCGCGTCCGTCGCGATCAGGTCCACCGACTCGGGGCGGAGGAGCTCGTCGGTGCGCAACGTGTCGGTGTTGTAGTAGGTGAGTCGGCGGGTGTCACCCGCCTTGTACTCCTCCTTGGTGGCGCCGTACTCGATGTCGAGCCGTTGCCCCAGCCGCACCTTGTTGCGTCGTAACACCCCGGACTGTGCCGTGTGCTTGAGGCGCTTGCTTCGCAGCCACGTCTTGATGAACCGCTCGTAGGCGTCGAAATCCTTGGCCGCGACCTCGATGCCCGTGGCATGGAAGCCGTACATCATCGCCTGGTTCAACACGGTGCCCCGACCGCACAGCGGATCGAGCACGTGCAGGGCCCGGCCGAACGGGTCGGACGCCCATCGGGACGCGAGCACCGTCAGGTTCACAAGGAGTTGGGTGAACTGTTCGTTGGTCTTGCCCGGGTACTTCTGAATGGTGAGCAGGTCGGAGTCGAATCGCGCCACGGGCGTCATCGGCAGGGGGCGCAGCAGCTCGCCGGTCACCTCGAACAGCGCGTACGCCGACGACACGTTCGACAACGTCTCGATGTCGCTGTCGTTCAACGGCCGGTCGGTGGTCAGGGTGACGTAGTCGACGCCGCCGATCTCCCGGACGTCCGTTCCGGTCAGGGAGGCCGACACCAACGTGGACGCGAACGCCGACAGCTCTGCTCTGACCAGCTCGGGCGCGGTGTCGGTGTAGACGCGGTTGGCGGAGGGAAGGATGAGAATCGCGTACTCGGGCATTGTCGAATCAGCTTAGCCGAGCCGAAGCACGGCCTTAGCCGACGCTCTATTGATTACGCTGGCCCGACGTGACCGACCTGATGCCGCAACGTGTGCCCGCCCGTGAGGTGTGGCGGCTCGCCGTTCCCGCGCTGGGTGTGCTGGCAGCCGAACCTCTCTATGTCCTGGTGGACACGGCCGTAGTCGGCCATCTGGGTGCGCTGCCGCTGGCGGGACTCGCTCTCGGCGGCACTCTGTTGTCGCTGGTGTCCACGCAGCTGACCTTCCTGTCCTACGGGACCACGTCGCGTACGGCGCGTCTGCACGGTGCGGGCCGGCGCGCCGATGCCGTGGGGGAGGGCGTGCAGGCCACGTGGCTGGCGCTCGCCGTCGGGCTCGTGGTGCTGGCCGTGGGACAGCTCGTGGCCGAACCGGTCGCCAGACTGATGTCGGGTGACCCGGACGTGGCGGAGCAGACGGTGTCGTGGCTGCGCATCGCCCTGTGCGGCACGCCGATGATCCTCGTCACGATGGCCGGTAACGGCTGGATGCGCGGTGTTCAGGACGCCGCGCGCCCGTTGCGGTACGTCCTCGCGGGTAACGCGCTGTCGGCCGTGCTGTGTCCCGTACTCGTGTATCCGGTGGGCTGGGGGCTGGAGGGCTCGGCCGTCGCCAACGTGGTGGCCCAGACGGTGTCGGCGAGTCTGTTCCTCCGGGCACTGGTCCGCGAGGGCGTCTTCCGGCGCCCACGGCCCTCGGTGATGTGGGCGCAGCTGCGGCTCGGCCGCGACCTCGTTCTCCGCAGCCTGGCGTTCCAGGCCTGCTTCCTGTCGGCGACGACCGTGGCGGCCCGCACGTCCACCGAGGCCGTCGGCGCCCACCAGGTGGTGTGGCAGCTGTGGACGTTCCTGTCACTGGTGCTGGATTCGGTGGCCATCGCCGCGCAGTCGTTGATCGGCGCGGCACTCGGTGCGCGCGACTCCCGACGTGCTCGCGGCATCGCCTCGCAGATCACCTCCTACGGGCTCGTCTTCGGCTGTGTGCTGGGAGTGGTGTTCGCCGCTGCCTACCCGGTGCTGCCGACGCTGTTCACCACCGACGCGGGTGTGCTCGCCGCCATTCCTCACGCGTGGTGGTTCTTCGTCGCGTTGCAACCGGTCGCGGGAGTGGTGTTCGCACTGGACGGCGTGCTCCTCGGCGCGGGCGATGCCAGGTTCCTCCGTAACGCCACGCTCGGCAGTGCCGTGCTCGGCTACCTGCCGTTGACCTGGTTGTCGTTGGCGTCCGGCTGGGGGCTCGCCGGTATCTGGACCGGCCTGTCGTTGTTCATGGTGTTGCGTATGGGGTTCGTGCTGGCCCGATGGCGGTCGGGAGGCTGGGCCGTGATGGGTGCTGTTCGGACGTGAGCGCGAGTGTGGGCAATCACACGAAGATCACGGGTAAGTATCGAAGATGCTTAGGCGATACAACTAACAGGGCCCCATCGGCGTGGTGCCCTCGGCCGTCTTCCGTGTCCTTCGACGCCGCTCACACTACCGCCGTCAGCACTGGGGAGGAGATTTTTTGTCGTCCCGGCCTACCACGACCTCGCCTTCCACGTCTTCGAGGGCGTGGTTGATCTGGTTGACCGCGGCTTTCGTCTACGTTCTCGCGGTTTTCCACCGCACGTCGCTCGGGGTCGCGGGCCTCGACGCCGCTGAACGATTCGGAGTCGGTTCCGCTGCGCTGTCCGCGTTCACCGTCCTCCAGATCGGTGTGTACGCGGCCATGCAGGTGCCCACCGGGTTGTTGGTCGACCGTTTCGGGCCGCGTCGGGTGCTCCTCGGTGCCTTGTTCTTCCTCGGGCTCGGGCAGGTGCTGCTCGCGGTGGCCCACACCTACGCCGTCGCGCTCGTCGCGCGCGGTGTGCTCGGACTCGGGGACGCGCTCACGTTCGTCTCCGTGCTGCGACTCGCGGCCAACCATTTCCCCGGCCGGCAGTACATGCTGGTCACAGCGTTGACCGGCGCGCTCGGGTTCGTGGGTAACCTCGCCGCCACCCTGCCGCTGACGTTGTTGCTCGCGGGGCCTGGCTGGACACCCACCTTCCTGGTCGCCGGGTTGGTGACTCTCGCTTTCACCGTCGTGGTGACACTGCAGGTCCGTGACACGCCCACCGCTCGAACCGCTGCGGCGCCCACGGCGTCGGTCTCCGAGGTGTTCGCACAGCTGCGTGTCGCATTGCGGGTGCCGGGGACCCGACTCGGTTTCTGGACCCACTTCTCCGCGCCGTTTGCCCAGAACGTCATGGTGCTGCTGTGGGGTGTGCCTTTCCTCGTGGACGGTCAGGGTTACTCGGCCACGACGGCCAGCTCCCTGCTGATGGTGTTCGTGATCGGCGCGATGGTCAGTGGCCCGATACTCGGAGGGTTCGTCGGGCGTAGGCCCGAGCTGCGGATACCGCTTGTCCTGACCTACCTCGCGGCCACCGGCGTCACGTGGGTGGTGTTGTTGAGCTGGCCGGGACGACTGCCCGTGGCCGTGCTGATCCCCGCGTTCGCCGTCCTGTCGCTGGGAGGACCGTTCTCCACGATCGGGTTCGCGTTGGCGCGGGATTACAACCCGTTGCCGCGGGTCGGTACCGCCACCGGGATCGTCAACGTCGGCGGGTTCGTGGCCACCACGGTGGTGTCCCTGCTGATCGGCGTTCTGCTGGAGGCCACGGGCGGTAACTACCGGCTCGCGCTGTCGACGATGGTGGTCGTACTCGTTTTCGGGGCGTGGCGGATCAGCGTGTGGTGGTTGCGGACCCGTGCGGCCGTGTTCGCAGCCGAGGAAAGGGGCGAGTCGGTGCCCGTGCAGCTGCGCAGGCACAGCTGGGACTCCGCTGACTCCGCCGACTCCGCTGCCGTCGCTTCGGGACGCGTATCGACGTCGGCGTGAACGGCCCCGACCGCCGTCGGTGACCGGGTGCCACCGGGCGGCGGTTACAGTGCGAGCGTGTCTGCCCAAGCCCCACCCCCCGGACTGTTGATCGTCGACAAGCCCGGCGGGATGACCTCGCACGACGTGGTCGCCAAGGCCCGCCGCTTCCTGCGCACCCGCAAGATCGGACACGCGGGAACCCTCGACCCGATGGCCACCGGGGTGCTCGTGTTGGGCGTGGAGCGCGCCACGAAACTGCTCGGGCACCTGGCGCTGGATCGCAAGACCTACCTCGCCACGATCGTCCTCGGCTCCTCCACCACCACCGACGATGCCGAGGGGGAGACCACGTCGCGTACCGATGCCTCCCGCGTGGAGGACTCCGACATCGCCGCGGAGATCACGGCCCTGACGGGCGACATCCTGCAAAAGCCCAGCGCGGTGAGTGCGGTGAAGGTGGACGGCAAACGCGCCTACGCCCGTGTGCGAGCGGGGGAGGAGGTCGATCTGCTCGCCCGGCCCGTCACAGTGCATCGGTTCGACTTGCTCGCCACCCGACGGGAGGGTGAACGGGTGGAGCTCGACGTGATGGTGGACTGTTCGTCGGGCACGTACGTGCGGGCATTGGCGCGCGACCTGGGCGCGGCGCTCGGGGTCGGTGGCCATCTCGCGGCGTTGCGACGCACGTCGGTGGGCCCCTTCACCCTGGCGCGGGCCCGCTCCCTCGACGACGTCGAACGTGCTCCGGGGCTGTCGTTGAGACTGGCCGAGGCCGTGGCGGCCGCGTTCCCCCGTGCCGACGTCGACGCCCCTGTCGCGAACGCGATCCGACACGGGCAGCGCATTCCCGCGGCCGGAATCGACGGCACCTACGGCGTGTTCGGCCCCGAAGGTCGCGTGCTCGCTCTGGCGCAGGACACCGGCCGGGTGGCCAAGCCCGTGGTCGTCCTCGACCCCGCCTGAGAACTCCGCGGCCATGCCCTCCGGAGAAAGACCGGTGTCGGGCGGGATACCCTGCACCACGTGCAGCGATGGCGTGGTGTGGCGGACCTTCCCGGCGACTGGGGCCGGTGCGTGGTCACGATCGGCGTGTTCGACGGCGTGCATAAAGGGCATCAGGCGCTGATCGGCCAGACGGTGAGAACGGCTCGGCAGCGGGGCCTGCCCAGCGTGATGCTCACCTTCGACCCGCATCCGACGGAGGTGGTGCGCCCGGGAAGTCGCCCCGCTCAGCTCACGACGCTCACCCGCAAGGCCGAGCTGGTGGAGCAGCTCGGTATCGACGTTTTCGCCGTGCTGCCGTTCACCCCGGAACTCTCGCGGCTTTCTCCCGAGGAGTTTGTCCGCGAGATCCTCGTCGACCGGCTGCACGCCGCCACCGTCATCGTCGGGGAGGACTTCCGGTTCGGCCACAAGGCCGAGGGCACTGTGGAGACCCTGCGAGCGCTCGGCAAGCGGTTCGGGTTCACCGCGCACGAGGCGACGTTGGAGGGGCGTCCCGTACCTGAGGACGGTGGAAACTCCGAGATCGCCTACTCGTCCACCTACGTACGGTCGTGTATCGACGCCGGTGACGTGGTCGCCGCGGCCGAGGCACTCGGCAGACCACACCGCCTGGAGGGCATCGTCGTGCGCGGTGAGGGACGTGGTCGCGACCTCGGCTTCCCCACCGCGAACCTGTCCCTGCCGCCGCATTCGGCCGTTCCCGCCGACGGCGTGTACACGTGCTGGTTCGTCCGTCAGGGGCATGAGCAGGAACCGTTGCCGTCGGCTGTGTCCGTCGGTACCAATCCGACCTTCTCCGGCCGCGAGCGGACCGTGGAGGCGTTCGTGCTCGACTTCGACGCCGACCTCTACGGGCAACAGGTGGCCCTCGATTTCGTCACTCGGCTGCGAGGCCAGATCACGTTCGACACTCCCGAGAAGCTCGTCGAGCAGATCGCCGACGACGTGGCGCGTACGCGGGAGATTCTGCGTCGGTGACAGCGCATCGCGTATGAGCGCGTCCGAGCCGGATGCGAATGCGAACGCCTTGCCGGTTTCGCCCCATTGGGCGACCGGACCTGACAAGATGCTGGCACAGGCCGGTGATGTGCCGGTCGGGGTCGTGGAGGGGAGCAAGCTCAGCCGTGGATGACCACAAGATCGTCCAGCGGAACATCGCGTTGCAGCGCGAGTGGTACGGCGAACCGCTCGGTGATCGCGTGCGGAGGCTTGTGGTCGCTTTCGACGTCTCGCAGGCGTATCTCGCCGAGGTCCTGGGTATCAGCGCGCCCATGTTGAGTCAGGTGATGAGTGGGCGGCGGGCGAAGATCGGTAACCCGGTCGTCCTGGCTCGGCTCATCATGCTCGAACGCAAGGTTCTGACGCCGGAGGTCGCGGCGGGCAGCAAGGAGGCCATCCGCGCGGCGTTGGAGGACGTCAAGGCTTCCCGTCCCACGGTGAACAGGGATAACTTCCCCGTCGGCGTCGGCCCCGACGAGACCGCCGTACTGGCGGCACTACGGGAGATCGCCGAAGAGGAGATCCTGCTCGACGCCGCGGAACGGTTGGACGCCGACTTCCCCGCGATCGCCGATCTTCTACGGAGGGCGGGGAAGACGCAGTAGATGTCGGATCCGGCTCGGCTGTTCGCCGCGGTGACGCCGTCCCCGAAGGTGGTCTCGGCGCTGCGGGAGGAGTTGGATCGTCACTTGCTCGAGCGAGGTCCGCTGCGCTGGGTCGAGACTCCGCAGTGGCACATCACGCTCGGTTTCTACGGTAAGGACGACCCCGATGGCAGGGTGTCGTGGCTGCGGCCTCGCCTGGCCGGGCTGAGCGCACCCACGGTGCGTTTGGTGGGGGCGGGGTCGTTTTCCGGGGTACTGTGGATCGGGGTCCGGGAACACGGGTTGACCGAGGTGGCCGAGGAGATCCGGCCGGAAGGGCAGACGCGACCGTTTCACCCCCATCTGACGTTGGCACGGGGCAGGGCGTCCGGTGCGATCGACGCGATCGAGCGGTGGCGGCGCCGGCTCGCCGAGTTCGAGAGCCCGGAGTGGACCGCCGCCGAGGTGGTGTTGTTCCGCAGTGATCGGGTCGAGGACGGCCGCCGGGCCGGCCCCCGGTACAGCGTGGTCGAGCGGTTCCCTCTCGACGCGCCGGGATGACCGTGTACGAGCGCGGTGGCGAGATGCTGCTGATACGCTCGATAGATGAGTCCGGCTGTGGTCCGTGGCGGCCGGTACTTGCGAGCAATGACGACACGGGACAAGTTCGAGGAGTGAACGCGTGGCTCTGACCACCGAGGAGAAGAAGGCGATTCTGTCCGAGTACGGTCTGCACGAGACCGACACGGGATCGCCCGAGGCGCAGGTGGCCCTGCTGACGAAGCGGATCACCGGTCTCACCGAGCACCTCAAGGTGCACAAGCAGGACCACCATTCGCGTCGTGGTCTGTTGCTGTTGGTCGGCCGTCGTCGCCGACTGCTCAACTACCTCATGCGAGTGGATATCGCGCGGTACCGTTCGCTGATTCAGCGACTCGGCCTCCGCCGATGACAGGCTCCGAGGGGGCGTGACCCGCCTGGGTCGCGCCCCCTCGGTACAAGAAAGCAAGACCATGGGTGAGCGCACCGATACGCGAGGACGCCGTAGCCGGTCCTCGGTAGTGGCCGCCGGGGCACATCCCCGCCGGCTTCGATCGATGACCGGCCTCGTACCTCGCGTAGCCCCGAGGAGCGGGGCGGCGTTCGTCCGGATGTACGAGGAGTAACACACAGTCATGACTGACGTCAGCGGCAATGCCACACAGGCCGTGCACGAGACAGAAGCCGTTATCGACAACGGGCGGTTCGGCCAGCGCACGGTCCGGTTCGAGACGGGCAGACTCGCCCGGCAAGCGGCCGGGTCCGTCGTCGCGTACCTGGACGACGAGACGATGCTGTTGTCCGCCACCACCGCGTCCAAGCAGCCCAAGGAGCAGTTCGACTTCTTCCCGCTGACGGTCGACGTCGAGGAGCGGATGTACGCGGCCGGTCGTATCCCCGGTGCGTTCTTCCGTCGCGAAGGTCGCCCGTCCACCGACGCGATCCTGACCTGCCGGCTCATCGACCGCCCGCTGCGGCCGTCGTTCGCCGACGGATTGCGCAACGAGATTCAGATCGTCGTCACCGTGCAGAGCCTGCACCCGGACGACCCTTACGACGTGCTCGCCATCAACGCGGCGTCGGCGTCCACCCAGATCGGTGGTCTGCCGTTCTCCGGTCCCATCGGTGGGGTGCGGCTCGCGTTGATCGACGGCGAGTGGGTCGCCTTCCCGACCTGGTCGCAGCTGGAGCGCGCCACGTTCAACATGGTCGTGGCGGGCCGCATCGTGGGCGACCGTCCCGAGGACGTCGCGATCATGATGGTCGAGGCGGAGGGCACCGAGAACACCCTCGACCTCGTCGCGAACGGTGCCACCGCTCCCACCGAGAAGACCGTGGCCGAGGGCCTGGACGCCGCCAAGCCGTTCATCCGCGTGCTGTGCGAGGCGCAGCAGCGGCTCGCCGACGTGGCGGCCAAGCCGGTGGGTGAGTTCCCGCTGTTCCCGGCCTACGAGCAGGATGCCTACGACGCGGTCGCGGCCATCGCCACCGACGACCTCACCAAGGCGCTCACGATCGCGGGCAAGCAGGAGCGCGAGGACGCCCTCGACGAGATCAAGAACACCGTGCTCGAGCGTGTCGGCGTCGGTGAGGGCGAGGCGTTCGAGGGCCGTGAGAAGGAGATCGGTGCCGCGTTCCGTGCCCTGACCAAGAAGCTGATCCGCCAGCGCATCCTGCGCGACAAGGTGCGTATCGACGGCCGGGGCGTGACGGACATCCGGCAGCTGGCCGCCGAGGTGTCGGTGGTGCCCAGGGCACATGGCTCGGCACTGTTCGAACGCGGTGAGACCCAGATCCTGGGGGTCACCACGCTCAACATGCTCCGGATGGAGCAGCAGCTCGACACCCTGTCGCCGGAGACGACGAAGCGTTTCCTGCACCACTACAACTTCCCGCCGTACTCCACCGGCGAGACGGGTCGAGTGGGTACACCGAAGCGCCGCGAGATCGGTCACGGCATGCTCGCCGAGCGTGCGCTCGTGCCCGTGGTGCCGAAGCGCGACGAGTTCCCGTACGCCATTCGGCAGGTCTCCGAGGCTCTGGGTTCGAACGGGTCCACCTCGATGGGCTCGGTGTGCGCGTCCACGATGAGCCTGCTCAACGCCGGGGTGCCGCTGAAGGCGCCGGTGGCGGGTATCGCCATGGGCCTGGTGTCCGACGAGGTCGAGAACGAGGCCGGCGAGATCGAGGTCCGTTACGTGGCACTCACCGACATCCTCGGTGCGGAGGACGCCTTCGGTGACATGGACTTCAAGGTCGCGGGCACCAGGGACATCATCACCGCGCTGCAGCTGGACACGAAGCTCGACGGCATCCCGTCCGACGTGCTCGCCTCGGCGCTGAACCAGGCCCGCGACGCTCGGTTGACGATCCTGGACGTCATGTCCGAGGCCATCGACGGCCCGGACGAGATGAGCCCGTACGCGCCGCGCGTGACGAGCCTGAAGGTGCCGGTCGACAAGATCGGCGAGGTCATCGGCCCGAAGGGCAAGATGATCAACTCGATCACCGAGGAGACCGGGGCCGACATCTCCATCGAGGACGACGGCACGATCTACGTCGGTGCCTCCGACGGTCCGTCGGCCGACGCCGCCATCGAGAAGATCAACGCCATCGCCAATCCGCAGCTGCCGAAGGTCGGTGAGCGATACCTCGGCACCGTGGTGAAGACGGCGGCCTTCGGTGCGTTCGTGTCGTTGCTGCCCGGCCGGGACGGCTTGGTGCACATCTCCAAGTTGGGTAACGGCAAGCGGGTGGCCAAGGTCGAGGACGTGGTGCACGTCGGCGACAAACTGCGGGTGGAGATCGCCGACATCGACAGCCGCGGCAAGATCAGCCTCGTCCTCGTCCCTGACGAGGATGAGGAGGGCGAGGCTGCCGGGTCCGCCGAGTCTGCCACGGACAAGCCCTCGTCCCCGGAGGAGTCCTCCGAGCAGGACAAGCCCGCGAAGGCGAGCAAGGGCGAGAAGGGGCCGAGGTCCGACCGGCCGCGTCAGCGCACTCGCCGCGGCGGGCGCAGCCGCGGCGGCGACAAGGGTGGCCGCAGCGAGAAGTCGGAGCAGCAGGCTGACGCCAAGGACACCGCGTCGGCCAGCGGCCCCGCCGACCTCGAGTAACGCATACCCACGGAACACAATCCAGCACGGACTGACTCGAACGGCCCGTCGCCGACCCACTGCGGAGGCGACGGGCCGTTCGGGCGAGGTGAGTCGACGAAGTCATGGCGCGACAGATTGCCGGACACCTGCAACCGATCGGTTCCACCCGAACACTGGACCCGGGTATGAACTTCGGTGTCGTGAAGCGCACCGTGCTTCCCGGAGGGTTGCGCGTCATCACCGAGTCGGTATCCGGTGTGCGATCCGCGACGGTGGGGCTGTGGGTGGGGGTCGGTTCTCGCGACGAACGGCCTCCTCTCGCAGGCGCGGCTCACTATCTCGAACATCTGCTGTTCAAGGCCACCGCTCGACGCGACGCCACGCAGATCGCGGAGGAGATCGACGCGGTCGGCGGTGAGATGAACGCTTTCACCGCCAAGGAGCACACCTGTTTCTACGCTCAGGTGCTCGACGACGATCTGGCTTTGGCGGTGGATCTCGTCACCGACGTCGTGTTCGAAGCGACGTGCTCGGACGCCGATGTGGACCTCGAACGTCGCGTGGTGCTCGAAGAGATCGCCATGCGCGACGACGATCCCGAGGACCTGTTGCACGAGACGTTCATGGAAACGATCATGCCGGGACATCCGCTCGGCCGGTCGATCCTCGGCACCGAACACTCCATCCTGGAGATGACCCCGTCGGCGCTGCGCGGCTTCTATCGCAAGTACTACCAGCCACAACGGATGGTGCTGGCGGTGGCGGGCAACGTCGAACACCGGGACGTGGTCCGCATGGTGAAGGCGGCGTTGCGTGATCGGTTGTCCGGTTCGGACGCGCCGCGACCACCGAGGAGCGGGCGAGCCCGGTTCGCTCGCTCGGTACGGCCCGTGCTGTGCAAACACGACACCGAACAGGCACACCTGATGGTGGGGGTGCGGACACCGGGCAGGCATGACGAGCGTCGGTACCCGCTGTCGGTGCTCAACGCCGTACTCGGCGGCGGGATGAGTTCCCGCCTGTTCCAGGAAGTCCGGGAACGGCGCGGGCTCGCTTACCAGGTGTATTCGTCGGTGACGGCCTACGCCGATGCGGGCCATCTCGATGTCTACGTGGGTTGTCAACCCGATCGGCTCGGCGAGGTCGCCGGAGTGGTGGGCGAGATGCTCACGGAGCTCGCCGAGCACGGTGTGACCGATGCCGAGGTGACCAGGGCGAAGGGCCAACTGCGGGGCGGGCTCGTCCTGGGCTTGGAGGACACCGCGTCCCGCATGTTCCGGCTCGGTGAGAACGAACTCTATTACGGTCATTACCGCAGCGTGAGCGACACGGTGGCGCGCATCGACGCTGTCACAGCCGAGGACGTGACGACGTTGGCTCGCACATTGCTGCGGCGGACCGACGGCCGCTCAGCGGTCGTCGTGGTCGGGCCGTACGCTCACACCGACGACCTTCCCGACGAACTGCGCGAGGTGATGGCATGACGCGGGTATCCGCAGGCGGCGAGAACGCCGCGATCAAGGTTGGCGTGCTCGGGGCGCGCGGCCGAATGGGCGCCGAGGTCGTCAAGGCTGTGGAAGCCGATCCCGGGATGACCGTGGTCGCGGCGGTGGACTCCGGTGACGACTGGGCCGCTTTGACAGCGGCCGACGTGGTCGTCGACTTCACTCGCCCCGACGTGGTGATGGACAACCTGCGGTTCGCTGTGGACCACGGCCTTCACGCCGTGGTCGGCACGAGCGGGTTCACCGACGAACGTATCGAGACCCTCACCGGCTGGCTGGCCGAGAAACCGGACCTGGGCGTGTTGATCGCCCCGAACTTCGCGCTCGGGGCGGTACTCGCCATGCGCTTCGCTCAACAGGCCGCGCGTTTCTACGACTCGGCGGAAGTGGTGGAGTTGCATCACAACCGCAAGGTCGACGCACCGTCGGGTACGGCCGCGCACACCGCCCGGCTGATCTCGGAAGCTCGTGCCGAGGCGGGCAGGGGCCCGGGTGAGGACGCCACGACGTCCGAGCTCGACGGCGCGCGTGGCGCCGACGTGGACGGGGTACGTGTCCACTCGGTGCGGCTGCCCGGACTCGTGGCTCACGAAGAGATCCTGTTCGGTGCCCAGGGTGAGACATTGACCATCCGGCACGATTCGGTCGACCGCACGTCGTTCATGCCGGGTGTTCTGCTGGGCGTGCGTTCGGTGCTCACTCGACCGGGGCTGACGGTCGGCCTCGAACACGTGCTGGACTTGTGACGGACACCGTGAGGACTCGCGATCTCGCTGCCGTCGTCACCGTCGCCGTCGCCGTCTACCTGGTTCTGCTCGCGGGCCGTGCGGTGGAGTTGCTCCGTGCGGACGATCCGGTGGCCGTCGGCCTCGGTGCGGGCGTGCTCATCCTGCCGGTGCTGGGTGTGTGGATATTGGTGGCGACCTGGCGTTCCGGCCTGCAGATCCAGCGTCTTACACGCAGGTTGGACGAGGAGGGCGGGCTGCCCGACACCTCCGACCTGCCCCGTCGCCCGTCCGGTCGGGTGGACAGGGAGGCCGCCGACGAGTGGTTCGAACGTTGGCGTGCCGAGGTGGAGGCCGATCCGCACGATTGGCGAGGCTGGTATCGCCTCGCGGTCGCCTACGACATCGCAGGCGACCGCCGCCGTGCTCGCACCACCATGCGTAAGGCCGTCGAACTGGAAGCCACCGAGACCAGGGCCCGCTGAGAAGTCGTCTTCGGGGTCACAGTCGGAACAGTCCGGCGAAGAACGCCGGGGCGGCCGCCAACGCACTGAATCGCACGAATCGGCCCGCGAGCCCCACCAGTAGGAACAGTGACATCCTCATGTGGACCAGTCCGGCGAGCACGGTCGTGGCCATGTAAGGCGGCAGGCCGAGCACCGAGCTCGCTCCGTATGTGGCGGTCATCCAGTGCGGGTGGCGATGGCAACGTTCCCGCATTCGGGTCAGCGTTCGCTGCAGTCGTTCGCCACACCGCCGTCGACGTTCCCGAGCGGGAGACACAGGGCCTGCTCGCTGACTGCGATACGGTTTCGTGCTCAGTATCGACGGTAGTTCGATGGTTCCCCTGGCAGCCAGGTAGTAGAGCAGTTTGCCCGCGACCTGTCCGAGTGCCACAGCGGCGCCTATGCCTATCCACGGCAGGGAAGGGTCACTGGTGACGAGGCCGACCACGAACAGCTCGACACTCATGATCGGCAGCATGGACGTCCCGAAGGCGACACCGAGTGAGACGCACAACCAAGTGAACACGGCAAGGCCTTCCGGACGTGTGACGGGTTACACCCACCCTAGTGATCGCGGGGCTGAGGTTGTGAGGGGCAAAGCTCGAGCGCGGATTGATCGGCCATGCCAGGCACCACATTCATCGTCGGATGGTAGAGAGGGGCGGCCACAGGAGGTTCGGGAGTCCTCGAGTGGGGCGATCCGGAGAACACAACGCCGAGTTCGAGTGGTGGTGAGCGCCACGGCTCAGGGGTCGCTTCGGTATTGAGTGATAATTATTACAATTTTGCCGAATTCGCTTTTTTTGCCTTCGGTAATAATTTAATCACAGAAAGTTTCTGAAAGGGTTGGGCTGGAGGCTGCGTGGTCGGGTCACGTGGTGGTGTTCGTCGACATGTCGAGCGGGTTGACCTGCACGCTTGGCTTCTTTGTGTTCGGTGAGGGGAGCATCGCCCGGCTCGGATTATTCCGACCTGAGGCATGTCGAGATCGATGTCATCGACCCATCTAGTGATCAGTATCACGCGATGCATGGGGCGATGAGAAGCTCTTTCGGCCTCGATTTTCGGGGGAGATCAGTGGTGTTCGTGGACTTCGCGGCAACGTGCGGGTGGCGTATGGGCCGCATATGCCTCGACGGAGCGAGTGGCGTTCTTCGTCTTAATTAGACGAGTCTACTATGAAGATGCTCCGGTGGGGCTGAGAAGATCATCACGTAATATATCGACGCGCGCTCCTGCGATCGGGAAAGAGCGTTCTGTAGGATGTGTCCACGGGACGGTTGACGCTCGGGCGTGTGGCGCGGCGTCTCTCCCCAGTCGAGTCCGACGGCGAAGCTTGGACCTGAGACGGCGGTGAAATATATGCTCGTGGCGATTCTCGCCCATTTCGCCGTCGCTTTGCTGCTGCCCTCAATCGCGCAGAGGTGGGGCAGGGTCGCATTCGTCATCGGAGCCGTTCTGTCGGCGGCTACACTCGCCACTCTACTCCTTTTCTTCTCCGGTGGAGCATTCGGAGGACAGGACGAGGTCGTCGAGCAAACTCTCCGATGGGCGCCGGCGATCGGCTTGGAAATCACATTCCGAATCGACGCCCTCTCGGTGCTCATGGCATTGCTCGTCTCCGGGATCGGCGCGCTCGTTCTCGTCTACTACGCGTGCTACGCCAAGCCCGGTGATCCCGTCATCGGCCGTAATTCGTCGCTGTTGGTGACGTTCGCCGGCGCGATGTTGGGGCTTGTTCTCGTCGACGACATCTTCTCCCTGTACCTGTTCTGGGAACTGACGACGGTCTGCTCGTTCCTCCTAGTCGGCGGTGACGGTGCGACGAGGAGGTCCCGGCGGTCGGCGACGCAGGCTTTGTTGGTCACCGCGGCGGGTGGCCTGGCCATGTTGATGGGGCTGATCCTGCTCTCCACCGCGGCGGGGACCGTGCGGGTGTCCGAGATCGTGGCCGACCCGCCCCCGGAAAGCCTGCTGACAGGCGTCGCGGTCGTGCTGGTGTTGGCCGGGGCGTTCACCAAATCCGCTCAGTTCCCGTTCCACTTCTGGCTGCCCGCGGCCATGGTGGCCCCGACACCCGTGAGCGCGTACCTGCACGCCGCGGCGATGGTGAAAGCCGGGGTGTACCTGATTGCGCGGTTCGCGCCCGGCTTCTCCGCGATGCCCGCCTGGTGGGTTCCCATCATCGGCTTCGGGCTCTGGACCATGATCCTCGGTGCGGTCCGGGCTCTGCGGCAGAACGACCTGAAGACGCTGCTCGCGTTCGGCACCGTGAGCCAGTTGGGTTTTCTCACCGTCCTGGTGGGTTCCGGCAGTTTCGTGTCAGCGTTGGCCGGTGCGACACTGATCCTTTCCCACGGGTTGTTCAAATCGACGCTGTTCCTCGTCACCGGCATCATCGACAAGCGAGCGGGAACCCGCGACGTACGCCATCTGTCCGGTCTCGGCCGGCGCTGGCCGTTGCTGGCCGGGATAGCGGCCTTGGCGCTCGCGTCGATGGCGGGTGTGCCCCCGCTGCTCGGGTTCGTCGGCAAGGAAGCGGCTCTTGAGGCGTTCCTGCGCGGAGGTGTCGTGGGGGCCGGCGTCGATCAGCTGACGCTGGTCGGCCTGGCGGTGGGTTCGACCTTGACCGTGGCCTACAGTCTGCGTTTCTTCGTCGGGGCGTTCGGCACTCGGCCGGGCGTGGAACCGCCGGAGGGGCAGCGACCGGGTGTGGGATTCGTCGCGCCCGTGTTCGTCCCGGCCGTGGCCAGTCTCGTTCTCGGGTGCATGCCAAGCTGGGTCGAGACACTGGCGGGCCGGTACGCCTCGGCCTACCCGAGCGAGGGCGTGCGTTACCACCTGGCGTTGTGGCACGGCTTCACCGCGACGTTGGCTCTGTCGGCACTCGTACTCGTGGCCGGTTACGCGGCCTACCGGGCGACGTGGGTGCTCCGTCGATTCGCCGGGCGCCTTCCCGTGGCGTTGCAGGCGGAGCCGTCCTACCGGGCCACGATGAGAGCGCTGGACCGGTTCTCCCGTTGGTTGACCGGTCGACTGCAGGTCGGTTCGTTGCCGGTCTACCTCGGCGTGATCGTGGTGACGATGGCGCTGGTGCCCGTGTTGGGGCTGCTGGCGGGCCCGGGTGAGCTCCCGGTGCTGCGGCTCGCCGACTCGTGGATGCAGCTCGTGCTGACGCTGCTGTTGCTCGTGGCGGCGGGCGCCGCGGTACTCGCACGGCGTCGCCTGACGGCCGTGTTGGTCACCGGTCTGGTCGGATACAGCATCGGAGCGCTGTTCGTCCTCGAAGGTGGCGTGGACCTCGCGCTGGCGCAGTTCTTGGTCGAGTCGTTGACGCTGGTCGTCTTCGTGTTCGTCCTCCGCCGGTTCCCCTCCGCGTTCGGTCGTGAACGTCATCGGACACGGTTGACCCGCTGGACCAAAGGCGGCATCGCGGCGCTCGGCGGGACCGTCGTCGGGGTACTCGCCGTGCTGGTGTCGGGTTCCCGAAGCGGACTTCCGGAGGCCAGCCAGGAATACATCGCCCGTGCCGAGGAGGACGCCGGAGCCACCAACGTCGTCAACGCCATCATCGTCGACTTCCGGGCGTTCGACACCCTCGGTGAGGTCACCGTTCTCGCGGTGGCGGCCGTCGGTGCGGCGAGTCTCATCCTCGCGGCCCACCGACAGCGCCGCAGGCCCGGCGACGAATCGAACGGCGTGGCCGAAGCGGACGCGCAGGACGTACAGGCAGGAGAGGGGGCGACGTCGTGACGAGCTCCCGGACCGCATCCGCCCAACGTTGGTGGGAAACCCGTGACAAGCCGCATGAGAACTGGCTCATCCGGGAGGGCGAGCAGACCCGCTGGCCGCGCTCTCTGATGTTGGAGGTGTGCCTGCGCGCCGTCTTTCCGACGGTGTTGCTCGTGGCCGTTTATCTTCTGTTCGCAGGCCACACCTTCGCGGGAGGCGGTTTCAGTGCAGGATTGGTCGCGGGCCTGGCGTTCGTGCTTCGCTACGTGACCGGTGGTTCCGTCACGGGACTTCGCCAGTCGCGGGTCCAGCCTCCCGTGGTGATCGGACTTGGCCTCATCCTGGTGGTGGCCAGCGCGATCGTGCCGACATGGTTCGGGCTACCGGTGCTGTCCAGTGCCGTGTGGACCGTCGAGGTGCCGTTGTCCGGCACCTTGGACATCGCGTCGAGCCTCGCCTTCGACACCGGTGTCTTCCTCATCATCGTCGGCGTGGTGCTGAATCTGTTGCGCACCTTGGGAGAGGGGATCCAGCTCGGGGAACTGGAGAGCGAACTGAACGACCAGCACCCGGGGGACGCGAGCACGTGACGATCAATCTGACGATGGCGGTGGCGATCGCCGGGCTCTACACGGTGGGGTTCTACCTGCTCATGCAACGTTCGCTGATGCGGGTGATCCTCGGCATCACGATCCTCGGGCACGGGGCGAACCTGTTCCTCCAGGTCGCCGGTGGACCCCCGGGTGAGCCCACCTTCGTCGGTACCGCGGTCGCCGAATTGATGGTCGACCCACTGCCCCAGGCCTTGGCGCTCACGGCCATCGTCATCACCTTCGCGCTCACCACGTTCCTGCTCGCCCTGGCTTTCCGTTCGTGGGTGCTGCTCGGCCACGACGAGGTGCAGGACGACGTCGAGGACCGCCGGGTCGCCGTCAGGGAGGCGCGCGCGGTGGAGGAGACCTCCGCGCCCGATATGTCGGACACCGACTCCTCGGGTGAGGCGGCCGAGGCGGCCGAGGACGAGCCCGAGGCACCCCGGGAGGTTCGCCGGTGACCGTGCTCCTCACTCTCCCCGTGCTGCTGCCCCTTCTGGGCGCGGCCCTGTCGCTGATGCTCGGCAGCAGGCCCGATTTTCAGCGAGTCATCGGACTGATCGTTCTCAGCGGTGTCGTGGTCATCACCTCGGTGCTCGTCTACCACACCGACACCGAGGGCCCGGTGGTGCTGCAGCTGGGTGGTTATGCCGCCCCGGTCGGCATCACCCTGGTCGCCGATCGGCTCGCGGCGCTGTTGTTGCTCGTGTCGGCCGTGGTCACGCTGGCGGTGCTGGTGTTCTCCATCGGCCAGCGCGTCACCGACTACGGCCGCGAGATCGCGTCCACCACGTTCCAGCCCGCCTACTTGGTGTTGTGTGCGGGCGTGTCCTTGGCCTACATCACCGGCGACCTGTTCAACCTGTTCGTCGCGTTCGAGATCATGCTTTCGGCCTCGTACGTGCTCATCACGCGCCGAACCACCGCGCGTCGCGTGCGGGCGGGCATGACCTATGTGATCGTCAGCCTCACGTCGTCGCTGTTGTTCATCACGCTCATCGCGTTGGTATACGCGGCGACGGGCACCGTGAACCTGGCCGCCCTGTCACTGGAGTTCCGAGAACTGGCGCCCGGGGTGCAGACCAGCCTCGCGTTGCTGGCCACCGTCGTGTTCGGGATCAAGGCAGCGCTGGTGCCCCTGCACTTCTGGTTGCCGGATAGCTATCCGACCGCTCCCGCTCCCATCACGGCCGTGTTCGCCGGGTTGCTCACCAAGGTCGGTGTGTACGCGCTCATCCGTATCCACACGTTGGTGTTCGACAACGACAGCGTGTGGAACGTGCTGCTCGTGGTGTCGATCATCACCATGATCGTCGGGGTGCTCGGCGCCATCGCGCAGGAGGACATCAACCGGTTGTTGTCCTTCCTGCTGGTCAGCCACATCGGCTTCATGCTTTTCGGACTCGGCATGGCGACGGTCGTCGGGTTGGCGGGGGCCATCCTCTACGTCGTCCACCACATCACCGTGCAGGCCGCGCTGTTCCTGGTCAGCGGTCTTGTCACCCGGCGCACGGGCACGGTGTCGTTGCGGGAGATGTCCGGTGTGGCCAAGAGCGCTCCGCTGGTGGCCGTGTTGTTCGCCGTACCGGCGTTGAATCTCGCCGGTATCCCGCCGTTCTCCGGGTTCATCGCCAAGATCACGTTGTTCCGTGCCGGTGCGGAGAGCGCCACGGTGTGGGCGTACGCCGCGACCACGGCGGCGGTGATCACGAGTTTCCTCACCCTGTACGCGATGACCCGGGTCTGGGTGAGCGCGTTCTGGGGGGCGGAGCGTGAGCCGTTCCCGGACGCGGACCCGAGTGACGAGGTCACTGTGGGCACGGGATTGACCAACCGGCCGATGGTGTTCGCCACCAGCGTGCTCGTACTGACCGGCATAGTGATCAGTTTGGCGGCGGGGCCGTTGTCCGCCATGAGCGAGCGCGCTGCCGATGACTTGCTGGGCGGCGAACAGTACCGGAGCGTGGTACTACCTCAGGGGGAGGGCTGACATGCGTCGTTATTCCCCGCTTTTGGCCCTGTGGCTGCTCGTGGTGTGGGTGCTGCTGTGGAGGTCGGTCGAACCGCTCGTCCTGCTGTCGGGAGTCGTGGTCGCCCTCGCCATTCTGCTGTTGTTCCCGTTCCAGCCGGTGCGTTCCCCGTTACTCACCCGGCCACACCGTGTGGTGGGGCTCGCGCTGTACCTGGCCTGGGACCTGTTCAGCTCGGGCGTGCGCGTCGGTTGGGATGCGGCTCGCTTCGGTCCTCGGACCAAGGCCGTCATCGTCGAGGTGCCGATCCTCGTGGACAGGGACTTTCTCCTGGCGACGGCCGCCAACATGATCTCGTTGAGCCCCGGTGTGTTCGTACTGCAGATCAACCGGCCGCAGACCTGTTTCTATACGTACGTACTCGGGGTGCGTTCCCCGGAGCCGGAAGAACATGTGCGTCACGCTCTGAACATGCAGATGCGGGCCATCAAGACATTCGGAACGGCCGAGGAGATCCGTATCGCGGAGGAGTACGTACGACGGCTCGACGGGGCGATGAGCCCGGCGGAGGACGGTGGATGACCCGTAGGAGCGGATCAACCGCCCAGACCGAGCCGGATTGCGAGGGGAAGCAGTGACTGTCGTCTTCATCGTCACACTGGCCGTACTCGCCCTGTCCGGGCTGCTCACCCTGGTGCGCCTGGTGAAAGGCCCGTGGATCCTGGACCGCACCATGGCGCTGGACGTCCTGGTGGTGCTCATCGTCGCGGGGTTCGCGGTGAACATGGCGATGACCGAATCCGTGCTGACGGTGCCGATCCTGGTGTGCACGGCTTTGCTCGGATTCGTCGGCACGCTCAGTGTCGTGCGGCTCACCGAGGGGCGGAAGGAGCACCGCTAATGCTGCGCGACATCATTTCCAGTGTCTTCCTGTTGGGTGGGGCTCTGTTCTGTCTCGTCGGCGCGTTCGGGTTGTTGCGATTTCCCGACCTGCTGAGTCGGCTGCAGGCCGCGACGAAGCCACAGACCATCGGGTTGATCATGGTGCTCATCGGTGTGGGTCTGCAGCTGCGGCCTGTGGATGCTGTGGGATTGGCCCTCGTCGCGTTGCTGCAGGTGATCACCGCGCCTGTGTTGTCCCAGCTCGTGGGTAGGGCGTCCTACCAGACAGGCATCATCGAGAAGTCGACGCTCGTACGGGATGACCTGGGAGAACGGCTGCGGCGGGAAGGGATCGAGCCGCCGGAGGAGACACCGAGGGACCGGTGAGCCTGGCCGTCTCGCACCACCGGGCACAATGAGACCCGCATGCGCGGCGTGCGATCCGTCGGGGTCGGCGTGGCCGCAAGGTGAACAGAGAACGATCACGGAAATGGCGAGGAGTAGGCCCGGTGGCTCGAGCCTTGTGTGGTGTGGTGGCGTTGGACGGCCCGTCGGGAACCGGTAAGACGACGGCGGCGCGGCGTCTGGCCACCGAATTGGGCGCGGGCTATCTGGACACCGGCGCCATGTACCGCGTGGCGACACTGGCGGTGCTGCGAGCCGGGGTCGGTCTCGATGACGCGGCGGCGATCGTGGAATTGGTGAGCCGCATCGACATCGGTGTGGGCACCGACCCGAAGGAGCCGAGGGCGGGGTTGGACGGCATGGATGTCAGCGAGGAGATCCGCGCCGAGGAGGTCAACCAGGCCGTCTCCGCGGTGTCGGCCGTGCCGGAAGTGCGTGAGATGCTCGTCACGGAGCAGCGACGTATCATCCGAAAAGCCCTCGACGAGGACGGCGGGATCGTGGTGGACGGCAGGGACATCGGCACGGTCGTCGTCCCCGACGCTCGGCTGAAGGTGTTCCTCACCGCCTCGGCGGACGTCCGGGCGCGGAGGCGCAGCGCGCAGGACGCGGCGGCCGGCCGGTCTTCCTCGCCGGAGGAGGCGAAGGCTTCCGTGGAGCGTCGGGACCATCTGGACTCCACCAGGGCGAGCTCGCCGCTGCGGGCCGCCGACGACGCGGTGTTGCTCGACACCTCTGATCTCGCGATCGACGAGGTGACGGCGAAACTCACCGAGCTGGCCGATGACAGGGGACTGCTCTGTAACGAGGTCGCGGGGACTCGGCGGTGAATCGGTCGACCCCGTCGAAGGCAGCGCAGTCGGCGCAGTCGGCGCAGTCGGCGAAGACGCTGCCACCCGGTGCGGTTCCGTGGTTGCACGATCTCTGCCGCTGCATCGCTCGGTGGCTGTACCGTCCGGCGTGCCGTGTTCGGATACGGGGTTTGGAGCGAGTGCCACGCACCGGGCCCGTCGTGCTCGTGGCCAACCACAGTTCCCTGATCGAGCCACAGCTGATTTTCGGAATGTTGCCGCGGCGGTCGGTGTTCCTCGTCAAGCAGGAGCTGTTCGTCGGCGCGGTCGGTTGGTTTCTGCACCGCATCGGACAGGTACCGGTGCGGCGTGGTGTTCCCGACCGGTCGGCGCTGCTCACGGTGACGCGCCTGCTGCGAGACGGCGGCCTGGTGGGTGTCTTTCCCGAAGGCACCCGTGGCTCGGGCGATGTGGTGGAGGCGCAGCAGGGAGCCGCCTGGCTGGTGCGTGCCAGCGGCGCGGTGGTATTGCCGGTGGCGGTGCGAGGAACCCTGCGACCTCCCGGGTCACGGTGGCGCCTGCGCCCCGTCGTCGACGTGTTCGTCGGTGAACCGTTCGGGCTCGACGTCGCCGCCGGACGTGCCGGGCTCGCGCAGGCCACCGAACGGATCCGTGCCACCCTCGCCGCGCTCGTGCACGCCGTCGACAGCGCGCGCGACCCGCATGCCGCGCGGCACGGCGATCGATGACCTCGGGGACAACCCCCGCAGAGCTAAGGAAGAGACGAGCATGACCGAATTGGACGGCACCTGGTCCGATGAGTCGGAGTTCCTCCGCCTCGATGCCGCCGCCGAGGAGGCGGCCATCGAACAGGAAGAGGCGCCGCAGCCGGTGGTCGCCGTCGTGGGCAGGCCGAACGTCGGCAAGTCCACGTTGGTGAACCGAATCCTGGGGCGCCGGGAAGCGGTCGTGCAGGACACGCCCGGAGTGACCAGGGACCGAATCTCCTACGACGCGACTTGGCAGGGGCGCCGCTTCACACTCGTCGACACCGGTGGTTGGGAGCCGAGTGCCTCGGGGCTGCAGGCATCGATCACCGCGCAGGCCGAGCACGCCATGTCCGAGGCCGACGTGGTGTTGCTGGTGGTGGACGCCGTGGTGGGCGCTACCGCCACCGACGAGGCCGTGGCGAAGGTACTGCGCCGCTCGAAGCGTCCGGTGCTGCTCGTGGCCAACAAGGTGGACAGTGAGAACCTGCTCGCCGAAGTGGCGTCGCTGTGGTTGCTCGGGCTGGGGGAGCCGTACCCGGTGAGCGCGTTGCACGGACGCAGCTCCGGTGACCTGCTCGACGCGGTGGTGGACGTGCTTCCCGAGGCACCCCGGGAGACGGACCGGTCCGAGTCCGGGCCGAGGCGAGTGGCTTTGGTGGGCAAGCCGAACGTCGGCAAGTCGAGCCTGTTGAACAAACTCACGGGCGAGCAGCGCGCGGTGGTGGACTCGGTTGCGGGCACGACCGTGGACCCCGTGGACTCGATGGTGGAGCTCGACGGACAGCTGTGGCGGTTCGTCGACACGGCGGGGCTGCGTAAACGTGTGCAGACGGCCAGCGGCACCGAGTACTACGCGTCGCTGCGCACCAAGAACGCCATCGACGCGGCCGAGGTGGCCGTCGTGCTGCTCGACGCGAGTGAACCACTGTCGGAGCAGGACCTGCGCATCGTCACCTCGGTCGCCGACGCGGGCCGGGCACTGGTGCTCGCCTTCAACAAGTGGGACCTGGTGGACGAGGAGCGTCGACGCGAACTCGACCGGGAGATCGACCGGGGGCTGGTGCGCTTCCCGTGGGCCGAGCGGGTGAACGTCTCGGCATTGACCGGCCGCGCGGTCCGCAAGCTCGCTCCCGCCCTCCGCACAGCCCTGGCTTCGTGGGACCAGCGCGTGCCCACCGGGCAGTTGAACAGCTGGCTGTCCGACCTCGTCGCCGCGTCCCCGCCTCCGGTCCGGGGTGGGAAACAGCCGAAGGTGCTGTTCGCCACCCAAGCCGGTGTGCGGCCGCCCACGCTCGTGCTGTTCACCACGGGTTTCCTCGAGGCGGGTTACCGCCGGTTCATCGAGCGCAAGTTCCGCGAGGAGTTCGGGTTCACCGGTACGCCGGTGCGGATCAACGTCCGGGTCAGGGAGAAGAAGTCCAAGAAGAAGTGACGGCCGGCCGTCCGAGTCGGCCGGCGTCGCTCTTTCTCCTCCGACGGTCGGGCATCAGAGCAGTGGCGCCCGCAGCGGCACGTGCACGAGCGCCGGTGACCCGGCGGGCGAGCCCTCGGTCACCCACCGTGCCAGCCGCTCGGGGGCGAACAGCTCGTCGATGACCATGAACGCCGCCCCCACGAGCCCGGCCCGGTCGTTGAGGGTGGAGCGGGTGATGCGCAGTTCTCTCGTGGCCAGAGGCAGCGACCGGCGATAAACGGTTTCGCGTACGGCCGCCAGAAGCAGGTCTCCCGCACCCGCGACACCGCCACCGATGATGACGAGCGCGGGGTTGAAGAAGCTGACCAATGTCGCGAGCAAGCCGCCGACGAACCGCCCGGCTCGGGTCAGCAGCTCCACGGAAGTGCGATCGCCGCTCTGGGCGGCCCGGGAGATGTCCGCCGCGGTGACCGTGCCCGTGGCGGACAGCACATCGGCGAGGAGACGACTACGTCCCTCCCGCGCGGCGCTCAGACCGTCTCGGGCCAGCGCGGCACCTCCGGCGTACGCCTCCAGGCAACCGGTGTTGCCGCACCGACACACCACCTCGGTCTCGTCGGAGACCGCGGCATGTCCGATATCGCCCGCGCAGCCCTGACTGCCCCTGTGCAACATGCCGCCCGAGACAAGTCCGGCGCCGATCCCGGTGCCGATCTTGACGTAGAGGATGTCCCGCTGGCCTTTCGCGGCTCCCGCGCGCAGCTCGCCGAGCGCCATGGTGTTGACCTCGTTGTCGACCCACACCGGAGTGTTGTAGCGCCGGGCGAGTCGATCGCGTACCGGATAGCCGTCCCAACCCGGCATGATCGGTGGGGCACTGGGCCGTCCGGTGGCGAACTCCACCGGGCCGGGAAGCCCGATGCCCACACCCCATACGGAGAGATCGGGGTCCTCCCGCTCGGCACGTACCCGGTTGAGCAGCTCGTCGAGCACTTCCTCGACCCGGCCGAGCACGGTCTCGGGTCCCAACGCGATGTCCGCGTCCTCGCAGTGCTCGGCCAGGACGGTGCCGGCCAGGTCGGTGACGCCGACACTGATGCTGGTGGCGCCGAGCTCGGCAGCGAGGATCACACCCGCGAGCGCGCGGAACCGCAACTCTCGTGGCGCACGACCTCCGCTGGACGGGCCGAGCGAGCCTTCCTCCAACAGCCCAGACGCCACGAGCTGGTTGACGCGCTGGGTGACGACGGTGCGTCCGAGTCCCGACTGTCTGCCGATCTCCGGTCGGGTTCTCGCGGTGCCGGAGCGCACGAGGTCGAGCACAGTGGCCAGGCTGTCGATGTGCTCGCCCACCAACATCGTCGTGTTCGTCTGTCCGGATTGAGAGACCTGCACCTGTTCCATCTTCCACCATGCGCCACCTCGGCCGCGCACCCACAGCGATGTGATGGGATTGAACGAGCGTCAGCAAGCGTTGTTCCCAGTAGGGACAGACGTGGTGAGGTCAGGAGGTTGACGGTGGATCGCAATCCGGAGCAGCTATACGACCTGGACTCCGGGGTTCCCGTGCCGGAGGAACTGGTGCTGCTCTACCACTTCGACGGGTTCGTCGACGCGGGGTCGGCGGGGGAAGTCGTCACCGACCACCTGCTCTCCGAGTTCGACGGTCCCGTGGTGGCGCGGTTCGACGTCGACAGGCTGCTCGACTACCGTTCGCGGCGTCCCACGATGACGTTCGCCGCTGACCACTGGGCCGGTTATGAGGAGCCGGAACTGGTCGTGCGGCTACTGCGGGATGCGGACGGAGTCCCGTTCCTGCTGTTCACCGGGCCCGAACCGGACCGGGAGTGGGAGACGTTCGTCTCCGCCGTGCGTGGTCTGGTGCAGCGCTGGCGGGTACGGCTGCTAGTGAACGTCCACGGCATTCCCATGAGCGTTCCGCACACCAGGCCGCTGGGGATCACGGCGCATGCGACGCGCCCCGAACTGGTGCGCAGCTACCGCACCGTGTTCAACCAGGTCCAGGTGCCGGGCAGTGCCGCGGCGCTGATGCAGTACCGGCTGGGGCAGGCGGGCCACGATGTGATCGGCCTCACCGCGCATGTTCCTCATTACCTCGCTCAGTCGAGGTATCCGGCCGCGGCGCTGCGATTGTTCGACGCCGTGACGGAGGCCACTGGATTGCGGGTGCCTCTCGCCCGGCTCCGTGAGGCGGCCCACGCCACGAACTTGGAAATCGATCGTCAGGTCCGTGACAACATCGAGGCCGCCGACGTGGTGCAGGCGTTGGAACAGCAGTACGACGCCTTCACAGCGGCGAGTCCGGAGAACAACTTGCTCGCCGATACCGACGAGATGCCCACGGGTGACGAGCTCGCGGAGTATTTCCAACGGTTCTTGGCGGAGCAGCAGCAGGGTCGTTCCGAGCCGGGAGAATCCTGACGGGACGGTCGTGCGGCGGCGTGCTGCCCGTCTGTCGCGTCCATTCCGGGTCCGTGTGGACGGACGAAGCGGTCAACGCGGTGTTCGCACGGTTTTCCCGTTTTTCGAACCGTTGAGGGCTCCACGCTCCGAGGCGAGCCGATAGGGGTTGGCGGCCTCCGGACTCTCGGTGGAGCCTTCCGGTCTTTTTCTATTCCTGGGTGCCTGATTCGGTCCTCGGCGAAGACCGACTGAATCCGACAGCAAAAGGGCCCTGTCCCGTTGGGGCAGGGCCCTGAATTGTTGGTGCGCGATACTGGGATCGAACCAGTGACCTCTACCGTGTCAAGGTAGCGCTCTCCCGCTGAGCTAATCGCGCGAGGCGGAGACGGGAATCGAACCCGTGTACAGGGCTTTGCAGGCCCTTGCCTAAACCACTCGGCCACTCCGCCGTGTGTGTGGACCAAGCGTGGGCTCGATCCAACTGCGGAATGCCGCCGCAGTCGAGCGGACGACGGGATTCGAACCCGCGACCCTCACCTTGGCAAGGTGATGCGCTACCAACTGCGCTACGTCCGCAACTCGTGACTCCGGGCCACTCGGGCTTTCGCTCGGTGATCCGTCGTCGTGTGGGAAGAACTTTAGCGGATGCCCTCCGAGGTGTTTTCACGGGGGTGGTCATGTTCTCGCCCAGGGCCATGATCAGCCCAAATCGTGCGGGATGAGTCGAGTGAGGGCGTCGTCGACATCGACCCACAGGTGCTCGTTGCCCGGCAGCACGACGTCGTAGGTCTGGTCGAGGAAGTCGGCCAGCTCCTGTGCGGAGGCCTCGAACATCGCGTGGCCCGAAGGCGAGTTCAGTTCCACGAAGACCGAGTCGGGGTCTTCCATCGACGGCCGGATGCGAACGTCGCCGTCACCCGCTTCGCCGAGCAGGCCGTCGGACAGCAGGTCGCGTGCGAAGACCCACTCGACCCAGCCTGCACGTCCGGTTCGGAACGCCGCGACGACCGCGTACGGGTCGCGGGTGTCGTAACGGAGCTCGACCTTCACCGGAACCGGGGGCGTTCGCGGTGCCAGGAGGTCGAAGACCGCCGTGGACCGGAGCGTCACGTGATCGTTTCGCATGGTCGTTACCCTTCTGCTCCCTTCCGGCCGATGTCGGCCGTGTCTCTTCGTGAGACGCATTCCGACGTCGATTCGCTCACCGCAAGACCGAACATCACCCGTTTGTGTGCGTCGTGTCGTTGGGCTTCGGTACATCCTGCTCGGACCGATGAGCGAAAGGACAGACAAGTCGCGCGAATGTTGCAGCAGACACGCGGCCTGCCGGGATCGTTTGTGGACTTCGCTCGCTCTCTTCCGCGGTGACCACCTGCGGAAACAGTGGTTGGGTCGGGTCTGTTCCCTGAAGAAGGGGACCCCGCCTTTCGGGGGTCGATCAGGGTCCGCTACAGTGGTTCCCACATCGAGAGGGGCGATTAGCTCAGCGGGAGAGCGCTTCGTTCACACCGAAGAGGTCACTGGTTCGATCCCAGTATCGCCCACCACGACATTCAGTTGTTTTTCGTTGTCGGGGCCCGGTTTTCGCTGGGTCCTCCTCCATGTTCCCGTGGCCATTTGTTCCAACCAGCCACGATGGGGCACACACCCGGCCCGAGTGAACGCGGTAGTCGTGCTGTGCCGCCGTTCTCGCGGCGTGGCCTGCTGTTGTTGTGCGGTCGGGCAACCCGGCGGTTGCGATTCCTCCCACCAAGGAGGTGTCCGTCCGCCCAAGGAGGTGTCCGTCCGCCCACC
>JAJYTH010000152.1 GCA_021793175.1 Actinomycetes bacterium | reverse complement strand
TCATCACGGTGGTGTAGGCGAGCCCGCGATCACCCAGAGCGGCATGTACCGCGCGCACACTGACGGGTTCGTCGCGCGCCCAGAGCACCTCCATCACCGCGCGCTCCAGTTCTCCGAGCCTAGCCACTTCCACCCCTTCACTTATCGGTCCGTCAGTGATTCAACCACGAACCGCGGAAAAGGCCGTCGCGACCAGCAGGTCTACGAAGCCGAGGCGCGGGTGCCGTATCCACCGGCTGCCGCGGGCGGCCTGTCAGCACCCCGTGGCATGGTGCTCGCATCATGTGGGGACTTGATCGACAGCGGGAGCAGCTGAGCTGGATGTTCGGCCGCGTATTCGACGTCATGGCAGCCGACCGGGTCACCGGGCTGGCTCGTCCGGGATTGCGCCTGGTGACCGCCGATGAGGTCGGCGCGTGTCGCTCTCACCTCGGAGGCCTGCCACGGCTGGACGATACGACGCCGTGGCCCACCTACTTCGATACTCCCCTCGACCTGCTGGCCGTCATCGACGTCGGCGAACTCGACCACTGCGATCTGCCCGGGCTGCCCTCCGGTACCCGTTTTCTCAACTTCTTCTTCCTCACCGAGGAACCGGAGCTGCTGTGGACAGGCGATGACCCCACTTCCACCTGGTGTGTCGTACCCGCCGGTCCCGACGCGAAGGAACGCGTGGCTCCCCGCGAAACGTCTGTCCGGCCCACGCGACCGGTGAACTTCGTGCCGGTTCTGACGTTACCGACGTGGGAGAACGAGATCGTGGCGCGGACGCTCGGAGTCGCCGAAGGTCCGTACCCGCCGAGCCCTCTGATCGAACGCTACTCAGCCACCAACGCGGCATGGGACGAACTGATGGAGAACAACCTGGGCACCGTCGAGAACCAAATCGGCGGTTGGCCGGGCTCGCTGCAGGCCCCGGTGTTCCACCGCGCGGAGAGTGATTCCGCGTCGTCCCGCTCGTTCTCGGCGAATGGCGGCCCGTGGCGCCTGCTGTTGCAGCTCGACTCGGACGACGACTTGGGTTGGAAATGGGGCGACGGCGGACGGTTGTACTTCGTGATCCCGGAATCCCGGCTGCGTATGGGAGAGCTCGCCGCCACCTGGCTGGAGATGCAGAGCACTTGAGAGGTCGAAAGACCGGCCTGTGCACCCCAAAGTGCGTAAAGAACCGCAACCGATGGGTCCACCCTGTTCAGTGATCACACCTTTCGCTGATGAGTCCTCGTCGCCGATAGCCGCCGTTTTCCCCGGGTAGTCCCACCACGCCGACACGCCGTGGAGCAGCTCGAACAGCGCGAGGGAAGCAGCAGCCGTGGATCATGCCGTCACCACCGCACCGCGAAACGGTCTCGGTGTCGCCGGATTCGCTCTGGGCCTTGGGGGTCTGGTGTTCGCGTTCGTCCCCCCGGCCGGAGCGGCGGCCTGGCCGTTGGTGGTCGTCGGCTTACTGTTCTCCCTCGCCGGTGTCGCCGGAAGGTGGCGGTCGAGGGCGAACAAGGGCCTCGCCGTCACGGGAGCCGTCCTCTCGACCACCGGCCTGCTCGCCTGCGTGGCGGGGAACGCGACGGGCGGCGAAACCGGCGATCGGGCACAGCACCCCGAACTGAGGATCGGGAAACCGGACCCGGCGAAGGCGACCCACCAGCACATCGTCGTCTTCGAACTCACCACGTATCAGGCGGTGACCGTTCACTACGGTGACATCGACGAGCAGCGGTCGATCATGGTGGGCCCGGCTAAGAAGTGGCAGCGGGAGCTCGGTTTCGGCGACGGTTCCCACCGGCTCGCGCTGTCCGCGACGCCGGTCGACAGCGACGATTTCAACGGCTTCGACGGCACCATCACCTGTTCGATCACCATCGACGGGACGAAGGTCGTGCAGCGGTCGAGCTCGTTCAGCGTGTGGTGTAACGCCAGTGTCGACAAGTGAGTCACCATCTCCCAGCGGGTTTCTCTCCCTGGGAGACGTCGCTGCCTTCACGGCTGATGCGCCGTTGCCGCGGACGAGCCGAACGAACCCCGCGTGGTCTTAATAAGGTCCGGAAATCCTCGTAGCGAGGAAAGACGAAACCAGTCAGCGGCGATTGAGAAGAATTCAAGAGCGAGTCGCGAACTCGGCCTTCGAAGCGGTGACGTTCCCGGCCTGCGTTGGTATGCGGAAACGTCACCGCCGTCGGTCAGACGTCGAACTCGCCCACCTTCACACCCGCGACGAACGCCCGCCACTCGCTGTCGGTGTAGGCGACGGCGCCTTCGTCCGGGCGTTTGGAGTTACGCACCTCCACACCACCCTCGACACGACGAAACTCGACGCAATTGCCCTGATTGCCGCTGAAGCTCGACTTACGCCACTGGCTGTCCGTGCTCATGTACCGATCTCCATCTCGCTGAGAAGACTTGCGATGAACTCCTCGGTGGCGGTGGGGCTCATCGCCTGCTGTCGCATCGTATCCGCCGCGGCCTGATAGTCCCGTACATCTCGTCGATCGGTGAGAGTGGTCGCGCTGCGGTAGTGCTCCAGCTGCACCACGGGCGGCGCTTTCTCGAACTCGATGAGCACAAACGCGCCTTCCAAATGCGGCAGATAGCCGCTGTCGAACGGCACTGCCTGAATCGTGACGTTGTCCAGCTGCGCCCATTTGAGCAGGGCGTGCAACTGGTCGACCATCACGCCGGCACTGCATGGCGGATACCGCAGGGCTTGTTCGCCGATGATGGCGTCGAGCCGCACCGGACGCGGTCGAGTGAGAACGTGTTGCCGCCCCATCCGGTGTGTTGTCCGCTGGTCCGCCTCCCCAGCGGTCGCCCCCGCGGACAACATGATCGAGCGGGCGTAGTCCGCCGTCTGCAACAACCCGGGAATGAGCGACGGTTCCACATTCGTGATACGTGAAGCGGTGCGTTCGTATCCGGTAAGCATCGCCAGATGCCGCACCACCCCGGGTGCGACCCAGTTCGGATCCGCTGCTTCCCGGGCCAGTTGAATGACGTTGTCGAACTCCTCGCCCGAGACACCAAGGACACCCAGTACCCGCGCGACCTCCTCCACAGAGGGCACGAGTTTGCCGTTCTCCCAACGCGAAATGTGGGTGTGGGAACGCCCGATCGCCTGTCCGAGCTGAGTCATCGTGAGCCCGGAATGCTTGCGGAGTCTTAATAGTTCCGCGCCGAGTGCCCGAGCACCGGGCGTATTGGCTGTGCTGGCCATGCACAAAATGCTACCGACCGCGTGCGAAAAGTCACAAAGTCAGCCGATTGGGGCATTGTGCAACCGTGCATGCACGAGACATCTTGTCCTTGCACATTGGCGATGAAAAGCACGGATCTCGTGCTTCAGGAGGGCCACATGCAGCGGTATCTCTGGCAGCAGGCCGGCGGGTTACGACATGCCTACGACACCCAACGGGACATTCCGGCGCCTGAGCGGGAGTTGGCGGCGCTGTGCGGACAGGTCGTCACCCCCACCGTCGACGACATCACCGGCCTCTGGCTCGATCGCACCTGCTGGGCCTGCGACCGCGAGATCCGCGTGCGGCTGCGCTTCCCCGCCGACGAGATCCCGCCCGCCTCCGCCCTCGAGGAAGCGAAATGAGCGCGCCCGAGGCATACGCCGTCCTCACCCGCCCGCAATGGCAACTGCTCAACGACACCCTCGCCGACCTCTGCGGCGCGGCAGGCGGAACCCGCGAAGACCTGCACGACCTCGCCGTGGGCGTGCTCGAAACATGTCGATCCGCGCACTGGTCGACACCCTCCGCCGACGGCCCGAACCGGCCCCTGTGGTGCCACGTATACGAGAGCATCGGCGCGTTGGCCCACCTGGCCGACGCCGCACCACACGACGTGCACCAGATCCGCCGACTCAGCGTGGACGTGAAATGGCTCGCGCAGCACATGCGCGACTACGCGGATGAGCCTCCAGCGGGAACCGGCGATGTATGACGTCCCCGCCGCACTACTCGCGCCCCTCCCCGACTTGCTCCCCGACGACCGGCCCACGGCCCACTCTGGCGGCTCGACGACTACCTCCAACCGGCCTGGCCGGCCCTCGACCCGGATGTGGACGGTGTCTACATCAGACGTTGGTAAACCGCTATCTCGGCGCTCTGCTGACAGTGGACTGTCTTAACCGGACTTAACAGGGTGCGGATTCCGCTTGTCCTGGAAGGAGTTCCTATGGCACTTGTCGGGAGCGGATACACACCCTGCGGACACGGCTACGGGAACTGCGGACACGACGACGCAGGCTGCGGACACGCCGGGGAGATTAGACCGCGCCGACGGCGTCTCGGGCTTGGTGGCCCTGTTCGCTGACCTGGCGCGCACAGTGGGCACAACAGAAGAACCGGCCCTCCACCTGCACGCCGTGGCCGATGACCCGACAGCCGCAATGCTCGCAGATCGGTGCCAACCGGTGAATAGCGCACTCGAACGAGTCGAACGTGTGCACCCCACCACCCTGAGTGTTGATCTCGAACGTCATCTCGTAGTCATTGCCACAGACCTCGCACATGGCCATGTCGCGGGTCACCTCCGTCATCGGACACGAACCTGTGGAGATGAACATTCCCAGGCGATACGCAGGGGAAACGCCTACTCCTCCTGATTCCCCCGACCCAGTTCAGCCGGCTCCGCCCGCTTTCCCCGACCCAGACGGGACGGCCACCAGATGCGCTTACCGATGTCGATGGTCAACGCCGGCACCAGCAGCGAACGCACCACGAGAGTGTCGAGCAGCACGCCGAAAGCCACGATGAACGCCAACTGCGCCAGGAACAGGATCGGCAACACCGCCAACGCGGAGAACGTCGCCGCCAACACGACACCCGCCGAGGTGATCACCCCACCGGTGACGGTGAGCCCGCGCAACGTGCCCTTCCGGGTGCCGACCGACAACGCCTCCTCGCGCACCCGGGTCATCAGGAAGATGTTGTAGTCGATCCCCAACGCGACCAGGAACACGAAGGCGAACAGCGGCACGACCGGGTCGGCGCCGGGGAACTCGAAGATGTGGTTGAACACCAACGCCGACACACCCATCGTGGTGGCGAAGGACAACACCACGGTGGCGATCAACACCAGCGGCGCCACCACCGCCCGCAACAACAACGCGAGCACCGCGAACACCACCACGAGCACGATCGGGATGATCACCGCCCGGTCGCGTTCGGAGGTCTTCCTCGTGTCCAACTGCTCGGCCGTGGTGCCACCGACCTTGGCATCCGCGCCCTCGACACCGTGCACCGAATCGCGCAGCCGCTCCACCGTGGCGATGGCCGCCTCCGAATCGGCGGCGTCGTCGAGCACGGCCTCGATCCGCACCAGACCATCGGCGGTCCCGGTGATCTCGGCGCTGGACACCCCGTCCACGTCGCTGGCGGCGAGCACAGCATCGGCGCGCGACTCGTCCGCGATCACCACCGCGGGCGCACCGGAACCACCGGGGAAGTGCCGCGACAACACCTCCTGCCCGGCCACGGACTCGACGGGGTCGAGGAAGACATCCGAATCGGATGTTCCGCTGGCCTTC
>JAJYTH010000151.1 GCA_021793175.1 Actinomycetes bacterium | reverse complement strand
CTGAACCGGGTCTTCGACGTGTTGCGAGCGCCACACACCGACGAGCCGACCAACTGGTCTCGCCGGTACAAGGCCAACCTGGAGAAGCTCGCCTCCGGCGATGTCAACAAGGTGGCCGAAGTGGTGCGCGACCTGTGGCGGCGGGAGAAAGACCGTGGCCTTTCCGCTGGTGAGAAGCGGATGCTGGCCAAGGCGCGGCAGATTCTAGTCAGCGAGCTCGCGCTCGCCGAGGGCACCGACGAAGGCAAGGCCGAGGTCTTGCTCGATGAGGTGCTGGAAACCGCGGTGGTCTAGTCGCTGCCGAACGTCATAGCACTGGTCCCTCTCGGGATCGAGGACGTACCCGAAACAGCCGGCGCGTTCGCCCGCGTACGCGGCGCGACTTTGTTGGCACATACCGTACGCGGACTCACCCGCTCAGGTTGTGTCGACCGAGTGGTCGTGGCCGGTCCACATGAGACTCACGTCGCTTGTGCCGCCGCGCTCGACGCGGTCGATGACCACCGCGTCGACCTCGTTCCCGGTGGTCGGGACCACCAAGAATCGACCCGTCGCGCGGTGCACGCCGCTACCGAGTCGGGTGACATCGTGTTGGTGCACGATCCGACCCGAGCGTTCACCCCGCCGGAAACCGTTCGTGCCGTCGTGGAGGCCGTGCGCGACGGTGCCGTGGCAGCCGTGCCGGTGGAGCCTGTCACCGACACGGTGAAAGTGGTGGACACCACCGGCGATGTGCGGTGCACCAGTGACCGCGACCTGCTGCGCAGGGCTCAGTCGCCACGTGGGTTCACGGCCGATTTCCTTCGACACGCGGACATCGCGGACGCGTTGGCCCTCGTGAACCTGGACGTGCGCACGGTTCCAGGGCACCCGCACGGGATGCGCGTGAGTACCGCGTTCGAACGTACCGTCGCCGAGGCCGTGTTCTCGGATCTGGTGGGAGAAGAGCAGACATGAGGATCGGCCAGGGGGTCGACGTTCATCCGATCGAACCGGGGCGGGAGTGTTGGCTCGCGGGCTTGCATTGGCCGGACGCCGACGGTTGCGCGGGTCATTCGGACGGTGACGTGGCCTCCCACGCGCTGTGCGACGCGCTGCTGTCCGCCGCGGGCCTCGGAGACCTCGGTGCGGTGTTCGGTACAGGACAGAACCAGTGGGCGGGCGCGCACGGCGTGGAGCTGCTCACCGAGGTCCGCGCCAAGGTCGCCGAAGCCGGGTACCGGGTGGGCAACGCCGTCGTCCAGGTGATCGGTAACCGGCCGAAGATCGGCCGCCGACGTGAGGAAGCACAGCGAGTGCTCGGCGAAGCCGTCGGCGCGCCCGTGTCCGTGTCGGCCACTACCACCGATGGTCTGGGCCTTACAGGACGGGGCGAGGGCATCGCGGCCATCGCCACGGCTTTATTGGTGCCTCTCGAGGAGGGGTAGAGGTGGCGATCGAGGCGGTGTTGTTCGACTTCTCGGGCACGCTGTTCCGGCTGGAACGCGACCCGAGCTGGTTGGTCGACATCACAGACCATCGGGGCGATCCCCTCGACGTCGAGGCGCAGACCGAGTTGCTGCGTCGCATGACCGCGCCGGTCACGTTGACGGTGGAACTCGACGACGAACACCTGGACGCCTGGCACCGGCGAGACCTCGATCCGGTCCTACACCGCAAGGTGTACCTGGAAGTGCTGCGGCAGTCCGGCATTCCGCGCGTGGAGCAGGCCAAAGCGTTGTACGGGAAGCTGATCGACCCGTCGGCGTGGACGCCGTACCCCGACACCGCCGAGGCGTTGCGCCGGGTGTCCGAGGCCGGACTCACCGTGGGAGTGCTCAGCAACATCGCGTTCGACATCCGTCCCGCGTTCGCCGAACGTGGCCTCGACGCCTACGTCGACGAGTTCGTCCTCTCCTATGAGGTCGGGGCGATCAAACCCGAGCCTGCCGCGTTCCGCATCGCGCTCGACCGGCTCGGGACGGCGCCCGAGCACACGCTGATGGTCGGCGACAGCGACGAGGCCGACGGCGGCGCTCGCCGGGTGGGGTGCGCGTTCGCGCAAGTCGACCCGCTGCCGACGACAGAACGCACGGACGGGCTGCTGAACGCCCTGCGCGAGCATTCCGTGCTCTGACCCGTACCATTTGCGACGTGGCCCTTCAACTGTTCGACACCGCGACCAGGCAAGTGCGCGAGTTCCGCCCCGCGCGCAGTGGAACGGCGTCCATGTACGTCTGTGGGGCCACGGTGCAGGGGATCCCACACATCGGGCACGTACGTGGCGCACTCAACTACGACGTGCTGCGCCGCTGGCTGGTCCATTCCGGACTCGACGTGCTCATGGTGCGCAACGTCACAGACATCGACGACAAGATCCTCACCAAGGCCGCCGAGGCCGGAAGGCCCTGGTGGGAGTGGGCGGCGACGCACGAGCGCGCGTTCGAGGACGCCTATGCTGCGTTGGGCTGCCTGCCACCGTCGGTGACCCCACGCGCTACCGGGCACATCACCCAGATGATCGAGCTGATCCAGCGGTTGATCGACTCCGGCCACGCCTACGCCGCCGAGGGCAACGTCTACTTCTCCGTGGCCACGTTCGACAGCTACGGCATTCTGTCGGGACAGCGCCTGGAAGAGGTGCAACAGGGCGAAACCCAGGCCGAAGGTAAACGCGATCCCCGTGATTTCACGCTGTGGAAGGCCAGTAAGCCGGGAGAGCCCTCGTGGCCGACGCCGTGGGGCCCCGGCAGGCCCGGATGGCACCTGGAATGCTCGGCCATGGCCACCACATACCTCGGCTCGGAGTTCGACATCCACGGCGGTGGCGTGGACCTGGTGTTCCCCCACCACGAGAACGAACGCGCGCAGTCGATAGCCGCGGGTGACGGTTTCGCGCGGTACTGGCTGCACAACGCCTGGGTGACCTTGTCCGGCGAGAAGATGTCGAAGTCGCTCGGCAACGTGGTGGCGATCCCCGAGATGCTGCGCCGCTACCGCGCCGTGGAGCTGCGGGCGTACCTCATCCAGCCGCACTACCGCTCCACCATCGAGTATTCGGATGCCGCGCTGTCGGAGTCGGCTCAGGGTTATCGCCGGATCGAACAGTTCTTGAAGCGCGTGCGGGGCAACACGGGAGAGGTCCGGGTGGGCCGCGTTCCGGCCGAGTTCGCCGCCGCCCTCGACGACGACCTCGGCACACCACAGGCGTTCGCGGTGTTGCACAACACCGTGCGCGACGGCAACGCCGCCCTTGACTCGTCCGACGGCGACACGGCACGGGAACACGCCGAGACCGTGCGCGCGATGGTGGACGTGCTGGGCATCGACCCGCTGTCTGAACAGTGGGCCGAGCAGGCGGGGATCGAGACCGACGCGCTCGCACGGTTGGTCGACGCTCTGCTCGCCGAGCGACAGCAGGCCCGCGCGAACCGCGACTTCGCCACGGCCGACGCCATTCGCGACCGGCTGGCCGAAGCCGGCATCGCCGTGGAAGACACCCCCAATGGTCCTCTATGGACAGTGAGAGACTGACTTATGGCTGGCAATTCCCGGCGCCGCGGAGCGGTGCGTAAACAGGGCACGAAAAAGGGTTCGGTCGTCGGTTCCGGCGGACAGCGCCGCAAGGGACTCGAAGGCAAGGGCCCGACGCCGAAGGCGGAGAACCGGCCAGGACATCCAGCGCAACGCAGGGCCGCCGCGGCCGCGGCCCGAGCCGAGCAGAAGCGTGCCGCCGTGAAGAAGGCGGAGGAAGCGCCGGAGATCATCGCGGGCCGTAATCCGGTGGTGGAGGCGTTGCGCGCCGGGGTACCGGCCACGGCCCTGTACGTGGCGTTGAACATCGACGCCGACGACCGCGTGACCGAGGCCGTCCGCATGGCCGCGGACAAAGGCATCTCGATCCTGGAGGTGCCGCGGACCGAACTCGACCGCAAGACGAACGGCGCGGTGCACCAGGGACTCGGCCTGCAGGTGCCGCCGTTCTCGTATGCCTCGCCCGCCGAGCTGCTGAAGGCCGCGCGGGAGTCCGGTGATCCGCCGCTGCTCGTGGCGCTGGACGGGGTCACCGACCCCCGTAACCTCGGAGCCATGATCCGCTCGGCGGCCGCGTTCGGCGCGCACGGCGTGCTGCTGCCGAGCAGGCGCAGCGCCGGCATGACCGCGGTGGCGTGGCGCACGAGCGCGGGCGCGGCGGCGCGACTCCCGGTGGGGATGGCCACCAACCTCACCCGCCAGCTCAAGGCGTGGGCCGCCGAAGGGCTGCTGATCGCGGGGCTCGACGCGGACGGGTCCATGGACATCGACACCATGAACATCGACGTCGACCCCCTGGTCGTGGTGGTGGGTTCTGAGGGCCGGGGCCTGTCGCGGCTCGTGCGCGAGACGTGCGATTTCACCGTCTCCATCCCGATGGCGGCGGGGGTCGAGTCGCTGAACGCCTCGGTCGCGGGTGCGGTGTTGCTGGCCGAGATCGCCCGCCGTCGCCGCGCGGCCGGGCGCGTGTGAACCCGGTGGATCCGGCGAAGACCATCGGAAACCCCGCTGTTTCCCGACGTCTCGTCACCGGTCATTCGTACCGCTCCCCCGCTCGACGTGCTCTGCACCCGGGCGGGGACCCGACCCCACGATCGAGGGACGGGGGCCACGAGCGATTCGTCGACGACGGTGACGTCATCACATCGGCGGGTGCGTCGGCGGGCATCGACATGGCGTCGGTGGCGCGCTTGGTGAGTCGGGAACGGGCGCTCGAGGTAAGGCAGCACATCCAGTACGAACCCCGGTCTCCGCTGTGAGCCCTGCCGGAACTGCGGACACGACTACGCAACCTGCGGACACGGCTACGCAACCTGCGGACACGGCTACGCAACCTGCGGACACGGCTGTGCAAACCTGCGGACGTTGATATGTCCCCTCATCGGGGGACGGCCTTCCGTTAAAGTCACTGTGCGCATGTGTGACCGGGGGGCCTTGGATGTCGTTCGTCTCGCCACTGTTCCTGTGGTATTTCATGCCCGCGATCCTCATCGCGGTGGTGGTACTGCCCCGGGGCTGGCGCAACGGCATCGTCGCCATCGGCAGCCTGATCTTCTACGCCACCGGTGCCGGCGCGTTCACCCTGTTGCTGCTGACCTGCATGGTGGTCAACTACCTCGCCGGGCCCGTGCTGGAGCCGGACCCGTGGAACATGCGTCCGCAGCGGCAACGACGATGGCTGCTGATCGGCGTGGTCGCGTTCGACCTGTCGATCCTGCTGGTGTGGAAGTACGCGGGCTTCGCCACCGAACAGATCGCCTGGTTCGCGCAACTCTTCGGCGGTGACTTCCCCATCGCCGAACTGGCGCTGCCGATCGGGATCTCCTTCTTCACGTTCCACCACATCTCGTACGTGGTGGACATCTACCGGGGTGAACGTCCCGCGCTGCGCAACCCGGTGTCGTTCGGCACCTACATCTCGATGTTCCCGCAGTTGGCGGCGGGGCCCATCGTGCGGTATCACGAGATCGCCGACCAGCTGCCGCAACGCCGCTCCCACCGCCTGGACGACATCGCGGCGGGCTTTCCCAGGTTCGCGTTGGGGCTGTGCAAGAAGGCGGTGATCGCCGACTCGCTCTCGCCGATGGTGGACGCCTGCTTCTCCACCCCGGCCGAGGAC
>JAJYTH010000150.1 GCA_021793175.1 Actinomycetes bacterium | reverse complement strand
GCGGTCACCCTGACCAGGGTGACCGCCACAGTCGATCCGGGTCTCAGTGGTCTTTCTTCTCCTGTTCCAGCCGTTCGACTTCCTCCGCCGGGACGGCGATGGGGCGCAGCTTCGCCCACAACACGAACAAGGCCGTGAAGACGAGCAGGCCGATACCGGACCACAGGTTGATGTTGATGTCGGCCGACTTGGCGATGTCCTCGCCGCTGGTGAAACCGACTCCCATCACTGTGAGCACGATGCCGTAGACACCGGTCAGTAAGGCGATCACCAGCCGAACATCGAAGGCTTGGGCTTTGGTGCCGGAGGAGTTCGTCATGGTTACCGCCTCCTAAAAGATGATGTTGAACAGGATGGTGACGGCCAGCACGATGCCTGCGAGCAGGCCCGGACGGCGGTACCAACCCGCGTCCTCCCCGGTGGTGGAGTGCCTCAGGTTCTCCTTCGGCGTCAAAGAGTAAACCAGGCCCACCAGTTGTGCCTCCGGCTTCGGCTGGGTGGCGTAGGTGACCGCCACACTCACCACGATGTCGACCACGAAGGCGGCTCCCGCGCCGACGAACGAAGCACCCTGCCCCGGCAGGTCCCACACGCCCGTCTCGGCGAGCAGGAACACTCCGACCGCCGCGGCGGTACCGGAAACCAGACCCGTCCAACCGGCGGTGGGCGTCATCCGCTTCCAGAACATACCGAGGATGAACGTGGCGAACAGCGGCGCGTTGAAGAACGAGAACAGCTGCTGCAGGTAGTCCATCAGGTTGGCGTACGACGCGGCGATGAACGCCGTGCCGATGGCCAGCACCGTGGCGATCACGGTGACGACGCGGCCCGTCCTGAGGTAGTAGCCGTCCGGCTTGTCCTTGATGACATAGGACTGCCAGATGTCGTAGGTGAACACCGTGTTGAACGAACTCAGGTTCGCCGCCATACCAGCCATGAACGACGCGAGCAGACCGGCGATGGCGATACCGAGCATGCCGTTGGGCAGCAGGTCGCGCATGAGCAGCAGGAGCGCGTCGTTGAACGTGGCACCGCTGGGCGCGTCCTCGCCCCTCATCAGCGCGGCCTTGTTCTCGCCGGCCAGCTCGGTGACGCTGACACCCGCGACCATGCCGGGAATGATCACGATGAAGGGGACCAGCATCTTCGGGATCGCGCCGATGATCGGCGTGCGGCGGGCGGCCGACATGCTCTTCGAAGCCATCGCCCGCTGAACCTCGACGAAGTTGGTCGTCCAGTACCCGAACGACAGCACGAAGCCCAGACCGAACACGATGCCGAGTACGGACAGGAAGTTGCTGCCGAACCCGGTGAGCTGGTTACCGGGCCAAGAGCTCAGCTGTTCGGCCCCGCCCGGTCCGGCGGACACCTTGTCGACCAGTCCCTGCCAACCACCGACCTTGACCAGACCGACGATCGTCAGCGGCAGCAGGGCCGCCACGATGACGAAGAACTGCAGCACCTCGTTGTAGATGGCGGCGGACAGGCCCCCGAGGGCGGTGTAGGCGAGCACGATCACGGCGGCCAGGATCACCGAAACCCAGATCGGCCAGCCGAGCAGCAGGTTGATCACCAGGGCGAGCAGGTAGAGGTTCGCGCCCGCGATGAGGATCTGTGCCAGCGCGAAGCTGATGCCGTTGACCAGATGCGCGGGTTTACCGAATCGGCGCAGCATGAATTCGGGAACGCTGCGCACCTTCGAACCGTAGTAGAACGGCATCATCACGATGCCCAAAAACAGCATGGCCGGTACCGCGCCGATCCAGAAGTAGTGCGCGGTCGGCATGCCGTATTGGGCACCGTTGGCCGACATACCCATGACCTCGATCGCGCCGAGGTTGGCGGCCACGAAGGCCAGACCTGTCACCCACGCCGGTAGTGACCGTCCGGACAGGAAGAAGTCGAGACTCGTCGATACCTGCTTGCGAGCCAGGTAGCCGATACTGAGGACGAGTACGAAGTAGAAAGCGAGCAACAGGTAGTCGATCGCGTTGGCATCAAGCCGCAGGTCCGCTTCGGCGAGGACATGCACGGCCCACCTCCGGTGTCAACAACAGTCACACATTTGATTGAGGACCACTACGCGAATCACCGTCGACTTCACGTACTGGGAATCTTGTTCGTTGCCACGGCAGCCGAATAAGAACGGATACCGTGGAATCAGCGGTTGTTTTCTTCCGATGCCTACACCTCCCGGAGTCTGTGCGCGACGTCCTCGGGGAGCACGTCGGTGATGAAGGCGTTCATGCCCGACTCGGAACCAGCCAAGTATTTCAGTTTGTCGGCCGAGCGGCGCACCGAGAAAAGCTGGAGGTGCAGGTAGCTCAGATCCTCGTCGTCGGTGACGGGCGCCTGGTGCCAGGCCGAGATGTAGGGCAGTGGTGAGTCGTAAAGCCGGTCGAATCGGCGGAGTACGTCCAGGTACAGCCGGGCGAAATCGTCCCGTTCGGCGTCGTTCAGCTCGGGGATCGTCCGGACGCGCCGCAGCGGGTAGAGGTGCACCTCCACAGGCCAGCGGGCGGCCGCGGGGACGAACGCCACCCAGTGCTCGGTCTCAGCGATCACCCGCAGCCCCGCCTGTCGTTCGGCGGCGACGACGTCGCTGTGCAGGTCTCGTCCGGTGCGCTCGCGGTGTCGGCGTGCGACGTTCAGCATTCGCCGGGTTCGGGGCGTCACGAACGGGTAGGCGTAGATCTGCCCGTGTGGGTGTGACAGCGTGACACCGATCTCGCGGCCCCGGCTTTCGAAACAGAAGACCTGTTCCACGCCGTCGAGCGCGGACAGCTCCGTGGTGCGGTCGGCCCAGGCGTCCACCACCAGGCGGGCTTGCTCGGGGCTGAGGTCGGCGAAACGGGCATTGTGGTCGCTGGTGAAGCACACCACCTCGCAGCGGCCGAAACCGGGGCGCACGTCCACCAGCGGGTGAAGTACGTCCACGTCGTCGAGATGCGCTCCCGTGGACAGGCTGGGGAAGCGGTTCTCGAAGATCGCCACGGTGTATTCGGAGGCCGGGATCTCGGTCTGGTGGCCGTCTCGGGAAGGGCACAGCGGGCAGTCGCTGCGAGCCGGCATGAACGTCCGGTTCTGCCGATGGGACGCCATCATCACCCACTCGTCCAGCAGTGGGTCCCAGCGCAGCTGAGAGGACGTGCTGACCGGAGGCAGTCGGCGGGGATCCGGGGGAGCGGGCACGTCCTCGCCGTCGGCGGCGAAGTACAGCAGTTCGCGGCCGTCAGCCAACTTCGTACGCGTCCTCTGCACCGGGCTCAGGTCCCTTCGAACTCACTCGATCTGCCGAACTGATTTATTCAATCATAAAGCAACAGAAACCAACAGCAGCGTCCGCGGTCGGTCTTTGGCCGGGCAACTCGGCCGGTCGGGCTGCTCGCGTGGGCTCTGCTCACGGGCGGTGTTCACGGACAGTGTTCGCTGTGTTGGCGACGGGGAAGGTAGTTCGTCCGGTCCATCTGTTGAAACCTGGTCGGTAGTGAGTACAAGTGTTGACACTCGGTGGTCGATATGTGTGAAATGCTTCACGCCGGAGTGAGATTCGTGTGAACACCGGCGTGTCCGGCGTCGGCGATGAAGCCGGCGCGGTCTTTTCGCGAGGAAGGTGTTCGACTGTGCTGTCACTCGCACCACCGACTCGACCACGCGGCCGTGGACTCCGCTCACGGAGTCTGCTCGCCGCCCTGTGCGCACTCCTGGTCGCGGCGGCTCTCACGCCGACGGCGGCCGCCGAACCGACGCAGGACTGGACCAGGGGAGAGCCACGGTTGGTGACACCGTGGACTCACGACGTATCCCCCGACAACGCGCTGCCGGAGTATCCCCGGCCCCAACTGACCCGTGCGCAATGGCACAACCTCAACGGCGTCTGGGAGTTCGCGGGCGCGAGCGAGGGCGATCGACCGCCGTTCGGCGAGACCCTCCCGGAACGCATCCTCGTGCCCTATCCCACCGAGTCGGCCCTGTCCGGCATCCAACGGCACGAGGACCACATGTGGTACCGCCGCACCTTCCACGTGCCCGACCAGTGGCGGATCGGTGAGCACAACCGTTTGAAACTGCACTTCGGAGCGGTCGACCACGCCGCGACGGTGTATGTGAACGGCCACGAGGTGGCCTCGCACGAGGGCGGTTACGGTGCGTTCTCCGCGGACGTCACCGACGCGTTGACGAGTTCCGGGGAACAGGAAATCGTCGTCGGCGTCACCGACCGCACCGACGCCACGTGGCAGCCGGTCGGCAAGCAACGTCGGGTTCCCGACCGCGGCATCTTCTACGAGAGCGCGTCCGGCATCTGGCAGACCGTGTGGATGGAGCCGGTACCCGCGGGCCACGTCGACACCCTCGACATGGTGCCCGACCTCGACTCGTCCACGTTGCGGCTCACCGTGAACACCGAAGGTGACACCGACGGCATGACGGTGGAGGCGGTGGTCCGGGACGGCCGCCGTGTCGTCAGCCGCACGCAAGGAGCGCCGGACGAGCCGCTGGAGTTGTCCGTGCCGGACGCCAAACTGTGGTCGCCCGACTCGCCGTTCCTCTACGAACTCGACGTGGTGCTGCGGGACCGACACCGCCCGGTCGACGAGGTGTCCTCGTACTTCGGGATGCGGGAAATCGGCACAGCCCTGGGCGAGGACGGCAGACTGCGCATCACGCTCAACGGCGAGGTCCTGTTCCTGTTGTCCACATTGGATCAGGGGTATTGGCCCGACGGCATCTACACCGCTCCCACCGACGAGGCGCTGCGCTGGGATCTGGAACAGCACAAGCGACTCGGCTTCAACACCGTGCGCAAGCACATCAAGACCGAGCCCGACCGGTGGTACTACCACGCCGACCGATTGGGCCTTTTGGTGTGGCAGGACATGCCGTCCATGCGCACGGGAGAACGGCCACCGGCCCATGCCGCGGAGCGGTTCGAAACCGAGCTCCACGAACTCGTGGAACAGAAGAAGAACTGGACCTCGATCATCGGCTGGGTGCCGTTCAACGAAGGCTGGGGCGAGTGGTCGCGCGAGGACACCGGCCGCATCGCCGAGGAGGTCGCCGCGCAGGACCCGACTCGACTGGTCAACGCCCACAGTGGGGTCAACTGCTGTGACTCACTCGGCGACTCGGGTGCCGGACACGTCATCGACTGGCACGCCTACGTCGGCCCGGCCACACCGATGCCCGACGAGACACGCGTGTCGATCGACGGCGAACACGGCGGATTCGGCCTGGAGGTCGACGGGCACATGTGGTTCGGCGAAGGCCACGCCTACCAGATGCTGCCCGACTCCGACAGTCTGACCGCCGCGTACGTGGACAACCAGCGGGCCGTGCTGCAGGCCGCGCGGTCGTGCGCCATCAGCGGCGCGGTCTACACCCAACTCACCGACGTCGAACACGAGGTCAACGGCTTTTTCACCTACGACCGGCAGGTGGAGAAGATGGACTTCGACGCCGTGCGCGAGGTCAACGAGGAGATCATCGCCGGAGCCGACGGTTCCGGCGACGGCGGCACCGAACCCGGCCCCGGCACGCCGGGCCTCGACGGTGTGCACGCCTACCCGTTCGACGACGGTTCCGGATCGGTGGCCACCGACGCCGTCGGTGACGCCGACGCCACGCTCACCGGTGCCGAATGGACGGACGGTGT
>JAJYTH010000149.1 GCA_021793175.1 Actinomycetes bacterium | reverse complement strand
CCGACCGTTGCTGTCCCCTTATCCGGAGTACACGTCGTTCGGGTACTGGATCGTGCAGTGACCGGCCGGTGTGGCGCGGTCGGGCGATGTCGATCCGTCAGATCGGCAGTTTGCGGAAGATCGGCCGTGGCACGTGCCGCAGCACCGACATGACGAACCGGAACGCGCCCGGCGCCCACACGAGTTCCTTGCCGTCGCGGGCGGCCTTCACAGCGATGTCGGCGACCTGCTCCGCGGTCTGCTCCAGCGGTGCCTTGCCCATGCCCTCGGTCATCTTCGTGCGCACCTGCCCGGGCCGGACCACGGTCACCGTCACGCCGTGGGGGCGTAGTGCCTCACCGAGTCCGAGGTAGAAGCCGTCGAAGCCGGCTTTGGTGGAGCCGTAGACGAAGTTGGAGCGGCGCACCCGCTCACCGGCCACCGACGACAGCGCGATCACCTTGCCGTGACCCTGTTTACGCAGCTTGTCCGCCAGGGGCACGCCCACCGACACGGCGGCCGTGTAGTTCACCGTGGCCAACTGCACGGCCGTTCGATGGTCCTGCCACGCCTGTTCCGCGTCGCCGAGCAGGCCGAACGCCACCACGGTGACGTCGATGTCGCCGTCGGCGAACGCCTTGTCGAGCACGGCAGGGTGGGAGTCGGTGTCGGTGGCGTCGAAGTCGATGCTTGCGACCTCGGCACCGGCGGCCTTGAGCCGTTCGGCGGCCTGGTCCCGCCGCGCCGAGGGCCGGGCCGCGAGCACCACCCGCAAGGGACGTGCGGACAGGTACTTCTCGGCGATCGCGAGCGCGATGTCCGAGGTTCCGCCGAGCAACAGCAGCGACTGGGGGTTGCCCACGGCGTCGATCACAGTTCGAGCCTCCTGGCCATGTCGGAGATGAAGATGCGGTCGGGGTCCACGGACTGCCGGATCTTGCGCCACTCGTCCAGCCGCGGATACATGCGGTGGAACGTCTCGGCCGACGTCCGCGAGTCCTTGGCCGTGTAGAGACGGCCGCCCGCGGCGAGCACCTCGGCGTCGAGCTCGTCGCAGAACTTGGCGAGCCCTTCCTTTACCGGGAAGTCCACACTGAGCATCCACCCCGGCGACGGCCACGACAACGGCGCGGGGTTCGCCTCACCCATTCGTTTGATGACGTTGAGGAACGAGTAGTGCCCCGAGTTGGCGATCCGATGGCACAGGGACTTCAGTGCGTCCTCCTGCCCGAACGGCACCGAGAACTGGTACTGCAGGAAGCCCCGGGAACCGTAGGCGCGGTTCCATTCGGGCAGCATGTCGAGCGGGTGGTAGAACTGCGTCAGGTTCTGGATCTTCCCGCGTGCCCCCTTCTTGGGCACCGTCCGCTGCCACAGTGCGTTGATGGCGCCGAACGTCAGCTTGTTGCCCAGTCCGTTCGGGAAGACGTCGGGCAGTGTCATCAACTGTGGGGCGTCGAACTTGAGCGGATCGGCCTTCAGCTTGTCGGGAAGCTGGTCCACCCGGGCCAGGGAGCCGCGTGAGAACGTGGCCCGGCCGAGTCTGCCGTCCCGCGAGATCAGGTCGGGCACGGCCATCGAGTAGTCGTAGTTCAGGTCAGAGCCGTTGGTGAACAGCTCCAACGTCTCGTCGAGGTTGGCCGTGCGGTCGGCGTCCACCACGAAATAGGCCGATTCGGTCCTCTTCATCCGGACGGTGGCCCGGACGATGATGCCGGTCAGTCCGATGCCGCCCACGGTGGCCCAGAACAGGTCCTTCTCAGGGCCTTCCGGTGTCAGCGTCCGGATTCGGCCGTCGGCGGTGAGCAGGTCCATCGAGACGATGTGGTTGCCGAAACTGCCCGCGCTGTGGTGGTTCTTGCCGTGGATATCGTTGGCGATGGCACCGCCGATCGTCACTTGCCGCGTGCCCGGCAGCACCGGCACCCACAGCCCGTACGGGATCGCGGCGCGCATGAGGGCGTCCAGGCTGACACCGGCGTCGACGGCGACGACGGCGTTGTCCGGGTCGATCGAGTGGATGCGGTCGAGTGCGGTCATGTCGATGACCAGACCGCCGGCGTTCTGCGCCGGGTCGCCGTAGGAACGACCCAGACCTCTGGCGATCACACCACGTTCACCCGTTTCGGTGATGACGCGGGCGATGACGTCCACATCGGGCGTGCTCAGGACATCGGCCGTGGTCGGCGCCGTGCGGCCCCATCCGGTCAATGTCCGCCGTTCGGTGCTCACCCGGACCAGAGTAGCGGCGCTGTGACGCCTAGACTCGGACGGGACGACCAAGAGGTCGCGCGAACGGGGCCCGTTGTCGTGGGCGAGTCTTGAAATGTTCTTCCCGCGCGGTCTCTGACTGCCGACGAGGTAATGCATGGTGGCGACGGATTCGCAGGCGAGTGAGACCCAGAACGCGTCACACGCGTCTTCGCCCGGGCTGCTCACCCAGATCCTGCGGTTCGTCCTCATCGGCGGTTTTTGCGCACTCGTCGATTCCGGCCTGTACTGGTTGTTGCTCCAGGCGGGCGTGTGGGTGCATCTCGCCAAGGCGATCAGTTTCATCGCGGGAACCACAACCGCCTATTTCCTTAACAGGCGTTTTACTTTCACCGCGGCACAAAAGGGTGGAGCCGGGCAGCTCGGTGGATTCATGCTGCTCTACACGGTGACGTTCTTCGTCAATGTGGGTACGAATGCACTGGCTCTGCACCTGCTGCCGGACCTGTCCTGGCGCATGGCATTGGCTTGGATCATCGCGCAGGGTACGGCCACCACCATCAATTTCATCATGTTGAAGTGGGTTGTCTTCCGGGAACCGCGCGGTTGATGGGTAGGGCGTCGGCTGTTCTGGTCGGCCTGTACCTTACTGAGCGACTCCCGCATGAGGACTTTTCATTTGGAGGACTGAGGTCTCATGCCCGGTAAAGCGGCATCGGCTACCGCACCAGAGCAGGCCAAAACCGGCAAAGCTGTCGCGAGTAAGAGTGTGAACGCGCAGAAGACCCGGTTCTCCGAACACGTGGGTTCCGGCAGGCTACTCGCGCAGCGCGGCCTGTTCGCCGGCCCGTCCGAGGTGGTGAGCAAGGACCTCTACGTGGAGATCGTCGAGGGCGTGGCCACGCGGCGGCGCGACACCGTCAGCCTGGAGCCGTCGGCCCGTGTCTCCGGTAACACGTACTTCGGCCGGTTCCCGGCGAGCTACTGGCAGCGCTGGACCACGGTGAAGACCGTCTCCGTCGAGGCCGACGTCACCGGTTCCGGGCAACTCGCCCTGCGTGCCTCCGACATGGAGGGTGAGCCGCGGACCGTGACCGTGCGCACGGTGGAGGACGTCAAGGACGAGCACGTGCGGCTCGACGCCCAGCTCGACAAGTTCCTCGACGGTGGCGCGCTGTGGCTGGACCTGGAGACCGAGGGCGGCACGCTCACGGTGTCGAACGTGCGTTGGACCGTCGACTCGCCGGAGAGGATCCGGCCGACCGCGGTGACCATCTGCACGATGAACCGGGCCGACGACTGCTTGAGTAACCTGTTCGCGCTGGCCGATTCGCTGCCCGCGCTGGACACGCTGGACGCCATCTACGTCGCCGACCAGGGCACCGATACGGTGGACTCGCGGGAGGGTTTCGCCGAGGTCGCCGAGCGGCTCGGTGACAAGCTGCACTACATCAAGCAGCCGAACCTCGGCGGTGCGGGCGGGTTCACCCGTGGTCTGTACGAGGTGGCGGGCAGCACCGAGACCGAGCACGCGAATGTGCTGTTCATGGACGACGACGTGCTCCTGGAGCCGGACCTGGTCATCCGGTTGACGGCGTTTTCCAACCGTGCGGCGAACCCGATGATCGTCGGCGGGCAGATGCTGAACCTGCTGCACCCGAACCAGTTGCACGTGGGTGCCGAGTACGCCGAGTTGAACACGCTGGAGCCGGGGCAGCCGGTTCCGCACAGCCTCTCCACGGCGGACCTGTTGGGTGTCGACGAGGAGACGGGCAAGCCGAACCGCCAGGAGCGCAGGCTCGACGCGGGCTACAACGGCTGGTGGTCGTGCCTGATCCCGTACGAGGTCGTGAAGACGATCGGCTACCCGATGCCGTTCTTCTTCCAGTGGGACGACGCCGAGTACAGCTACCGGGCCCGTGCGCACGGTTTTCCGACGGTGACGCTGCCCGGCGCGGGTGTGTGGCACGCCGACTTCCACTGGAAGGACTGGGACGAGTGGCACCGCTACTTCAACCTGCGTAACTCGATCATCACCGCCGCGCTGCACAGCCCGTTCGATCTGAACCTGTTGTCGCGGGTGTTGTTGGCGCAGCTGGTGCGTTACCTGCTGAGCATGCAGTACGGCCTGTCGGCGACGCTGATCACGGCGGTGGAGGACTTCCTCAAGGGCCCGGACGTCCTGCACGACGGTGGCGTGGCGGCCATGAAGCGCATCCGGGAGATCCGGGCGCAGTACCCGGAGACGAAGCGGTACGCGCCCACCGAGGTGCCGGGTATCGCGTCGAACGACATCGGCATCATCAACACCCCGCCCCGGCCGAGTCTGCAGCGACTGGTCCTGCTCAAGCGGATCATCTACCGGCTGTTGGGCAAGCACCGCTTCGAGTTGGGCGCGATCCCCAGCGACGAGGCGCACTGGTGGCACGTGTCGCAGTTCGAGACGGCGGTGGTCACCGACGCGTCGCAGGAGGGTGTGCGGGTACGCCGCTACGACCGGCAGAAGATGTTCGAGCTGGCCAAGCAGGGCGTGCAGGTGATCAACCGGCTGCGCAAGGAAGGCAAGGCCGTGCAGGAGGAGTACAAGCGCGCCATGCCGCGGTTGACCAGCCGGGAGAACTGGAAGCGTCTCTACCGGCTTTGATGTGACTCGGTCGAAGGGGTCGTGGGCGGTTCGCTCGCGGCCCCTTCGTCCGAGTCGGGACACGGTGCGGGCATGGTCGAGACCTTCGGTCGATTCCGTCCGGGCCAGCACCTCCCGGCGGGCGGAACTGCTGCTAACGTGCGTTTCCGACACAGGATCGGATAGTGGGGGAGCCGGCAATGGTGCAGTCGTTCTCGTTGTCGTTGGCCGCGGTCGACATTCTGTTCGAGCATCTGAAGTTGGGGCATGCGCCGTTCCCGTTCGAGGTGCCGCACTTGGGGCAGACGTTCACCGAGCGGTCGCAGATCAGGCAGGCGGTCTTCCATGATCTCGAAGGCCGGGATCTCATGCGCGGTGGTAGGCCGGACGCCGATGTGGAGGCGGCGTTGGTGACGTTCGCGCGGGGGCCGGTGGCGGTCACGGCGGCGGCGAAGCTGGACAAGGGCGAGAAGTTGTTCGCGCGTTCGGCGGTGGACGGACAGATGGCGGTGTTGGCCACGCGGGACGGCAACCTCATCGTGTTCAACGTGATCCGCCCGGTCGGTCTGGTGCCGGAGATCGTGAATCTGATCCCGTCGACACGTCCGGCGCCGGGTCAGTCGGTGACGATCGCGCAGCCGCAGCAGCCGCAGCAGCCGCAGCAGCAGAGTCGGGGCAGGCATGCGGCACCGGATTCGTACGACCCGTTCGCGGATGTGTCGGCGCCGAGGTCGAGGCCGGACCCGCAGATGCGGATGGTGGAGCGCATGTTCAGCAAACCGCAGTTGCGCATGGGCCAGTTCACGGTGTTCGCGCAGGGCCGCAACGGCAAGTTCCGCCACTTC
>JAJYTH010000041.1 GCA_021793175.1 Actinomycetes bacterium | reverse complement strand
TCAAACCCTCTCAGGTCTGACCCGCTCGCCCCGGTCGTCCCTGGCGACAAAGAGAAGATTACACACCCCCAAAACCCACCCAAACAGGGGGGTCCCCAAACCACAAAACCCCAGCTCAAAGGCACTGCGCGTCCCGTTGGGGCACTTGATCGACTTTCCGTCGCCTCTGACGCCTCCGCGGTGCGGGTTCCAGGCGGAGTGCGTGACGCCGGCTGGGGGCTCGTGTCCGCTCAGTCCGACCTCGCCACCGAACGCTGTGAACGGTTCCATTCGCATCGTTCGGTGGCACCGCAAGATCGGCACAACCCAGAAAAGCGGCGATACGCTGGGAACATGCCCCGCCCGAAGACCCATGACGACGCGCTGAGAGAGAATCTGCTCGCCAGAGCGGGGGAACTCCTCGCCGAGGAGGGTCCGCAAGGACTCAGCCTGCGCAGGCTGGCAGCTGAGGTAGGCACGTCGACGACAGCTGTGTACTCACTGTTCGGCAGCAAGCCGGCGTTGATCGCGGAACTGTGTGCCGAAGGGTTCCGTCGGATCGGCGACCAACTGGGTTCGATGGAGCCCACCGGCGATCCCCTCACGGACCTCGTGCGACTCGGCCTGATCTACCGCGAAGCCGCGCTGGCCCAACGACACGTCTATCCGATCATGTTCGCCGGCGCCTCCCCCGGCGGCGAACAGCCGGCAGGACGGGACGAAGCCTCCCTGCTCACACTCGAACCGCTGCGAGACGCGGTGCAGGCGGGTATCGACGCCGGCGTCTTCCCCCACGTACCCGCCGACATGATCGCGGGCAGTGTGTGGGCGTACGCGCACGGAATGATCCTGTTCGAACTGCACCACAACCTGCCGGCCGGGTTCGAATACCACCACGCGTACGAACGCGGACTTCGAGCGACCGTCACCGGCTGGAGTACCGGCTGACTCAGCTGGTCCCGTACTGCCGATCGCCCGCGTCGCCGAGGCCGGGCACGATGAAGCCCGAGTCGTTGAGCCGCTCGTCCACACTCGCGGTCACCACACGCACCGGGAGCTTCGACTTCTCCAACACCTCGACGCCCTCCGGTGCGGCCACCGCGCACACGGCCGTCACATCGGTGGCACCCCGGTCGGTGAGCAGCCTGATCGTGTACTCCATCGAGCCACCGGTGGCCAACATGGGATCGAGCACCAACACCGGCCGGTCGGCCAACGACTCCGGCAACGACTCCATGTACGGCGTCGGCTGCAACGTCTCGTCGTCACGGGCCAGCCCCACGAACCCCATCTGCGCGTCGGGGATCAGCTTGTGTGCCTGGTCAGCCATCCCCAGACCCGCACGAAGGACGGGAACGAGCAATGGCGGGTTGGCCAACCTGTAGGCGTCGGTACGCGCCACCGGAGTGTGGATACGTTCCGTCGTCAACGGCGCATCCCGCATGGCCTCGTAGAGGAGCATGACCGTGAGCTCATGCAACGCCGCGCGGAAAGCCGCGCTGTCGGTGCGGGCGTCACGCATCGTGGACAGCCGTGCCCTGGCCAGCGGATGGTCGACGACGAGTACGTCCATGCCCGACACTCTAACGCCGGTTTCCCACCTGCCGGACGCCGCGCCACGACGCCGGACGACGGCTCGGGTCCCGTCAGGAACGAAAAACGATTGTGGCGCACCTTCGAGTGCGGGACCGTTCGATGATGGGAAGCAGTATCGAGAGCATCTCAGTCGACTGTGCCGACGCGTACGAGCTGGGTCGGTGGTGAAGCCGGGTACTCGACCTGCCACTGTCGCCCGAGGACCGTCCCGGAGACCCCGAGACGCTCATCGAACTCGGTGACAGTCGGAATCTCCTCTTCCTTCAGGTGCCGGAGCCGAAGACGACGAAAAACCGCCTGCACCTCTGTCTTCGCCCCGATATCCCACGCGACGAGGAGGTACAACGGCTACTCGGGATCGGCGCGGAGACGGTGGCCGACCGACGCGATCCCGACGGCACCGGCTGGGCCGTGCTCGCAGACCCCGAGGGCAACGAGTTCTGTGTACTCCGAGGCGCCCACGACACCCCGCCTCGACTCTAGCTCTCCGCCACACGGTGGCGGAGATCATGTGATTCGCCGTCCCGACGTTAAGGTGGACGCGTGAGCGAACAGCCCTCTCCTCGTGACCCGAAACGACTCCGCGCCTCGGACGCGGACCGGGAACGTGTGGCCCAGATCCTGCACAAGGCCATGGGTGAGGGCCGCATCACTTTGGACGAACTTACCGAACGCCTCGACCAGGTCTACTCGGCCAAGACCCTCGGCGAACTCGAACCGGTGGTGGCCGACCTCCCCACCGACGAGACCGCGCTGCCCACTGTGGCCTCGACGTCGACCTCGTCACTGCCAGACCGACGCATCGGCGGTACACCGGGCTCCACAACGTCGATCGCGGTGATGTCGGGTGCGGAGCGCAAGGGCGCCTGGGTGCTGCCCCGCCAACACAGCAGCTTCGCGTTCTGGGGCGGCGTGGAGATCGACCTGCGGCACGCCCACTTCGCGGAGCAGTACTCCACGATCACGGCCGTGGCGATCATGGGCGGTATCGAGGTGATCGTCCCGGACGACATCACCGCCGAGGTGACCGGCGTGGGGATCATGGGCGCCTTCGAGACGAAGAACAAGAAGGGGGCGTCGCCGACAGCCCCTCCGGGCGCCCCGGTAGTGAAGGTCACCGGCCTGGCGTTCTGGGGCGGGGTCGAGGTGAAACGCGTTCCCCGCAGCAAAATCAAAGAGCTCGAATAGGCAGCTCGGATCCGAATCGCCCAACCGATGATCCCGTGCCGTTACGCTCTCGGCCATGGCAACAGCTACCCTGCCGGCCGAGCTCGCCGACGCCATCCGTGACGAGCGCAGTCTGCGCCGGTTCCTGCACGGCCTGCCAGGAGTGGACCAGGTCGGTGTCGAACAGCGTGCCGCGAACCTGGCCACCCGCAGCATCAAGAAGGACTCGAAGCTGTGGGCGATCGACACCGCGATCTCGATGGTCGACCTGACCACGCTGGAAGGCGCGGACACTCCCGGCAAAGTGCGGTCACTGGCCGTGAAAGCACGGCGACCCGACCCCGACCATCCGGACACCCCACACGTCGCCGCCGTGTGCGTGTACCCCGACCTCGCCGCAACGGCCGTCGAAGCGCTCAACGGTGCCGACATCGCCGTGGCGAGCGTGGCGACCGCGTTCCCATCAGGACGGTCGAGCCGGGACGTGAAGCTCGCCGACGTGGCCCTCGCGGTGTCCGCCGGAGCCACCGAAGTCGACATGGTGATCGACCGCGGCGCATTCCTGGCCGGCCACTACGGACAGGTGTTCGACGAGATCCGCGCCGTCAAACAGGCCTGTGGCGACGCACACCTGAAGGTGATCCTCGAAACCGGCGAACTCGCCACCTACGACAACGTGCGCCGCGCCTCGTGGCTCGCACTGTTGGCCGGTGGGGACTTCATCAAGACATCGACCGGGAAGGTCTCGCCCGCCGCGACACTGCCGGTGACCCACGTGATGCTGCAGGTGGTACGCGACTGGTACACCGCCACGGGCGAACTGCGCGGCGTGAAACCCGCGGGCGGGATCCGCACCACCAAGGACGCCGTGCGATACCTCGTGGCCGTGCACGAAGTCGCCGGGCCGGAATGGCTCACGCCGTCACTGTTCCGTTTCGGCGCCTCAAGCCTGTTGAACGACCTGCTACTCCAGCGACGCACCCAGTTGTCCGGCCACTACAGCGGCCCCGACTACCTCGCATTGGACTGATCGTGACCCAGTGGGAATACGCGCCTGCACCCGAGTCGCGCGACCTCGCCAATCTGAAACCGTCATACCGCCCGTTCATCGGCGGTGAGTTCGTCGACGGCTCGGGCGAGCCGTTGCGGACGATCAACCCGGCCACCGAGGAGGTGTTGGCTGAGGTCGGCACAGCCAGCGCCGCCGACGTGGACAAAGCGGTCAAGGCGGCGAGGAAGGCCTACGACCGCGTGTGGGGACCGATGCCGGGCACCGAACGCGCCAAGTACGTCTTCCGCATCGCCCGGCTCATCCAGGAACGCGCGCGAGAACTCGCCGTGTTGGAAACCCTGGACAACGGCAAGCCGATCAAGGAATCGCGCGACTCCGACATCCCGACGGCCGCGGCGCACTTCTTCTACCACGCGGGATGGGCCGACAAGCTCGACCACGCCGGGCTCGGCCCCGGCCCCCGCCCCCTCGGCGTGGCAGGCCAGGTCATCCCCTGGAACTTCCCGCTGCTCATGCTGGCGTGGAAGGTCGCGCCCGCCCTAGCCACCGGCAACACGGTGGTGCTCAAACCAGCCGAGACCACCCCACTGACGGCGCTGGTGTTCGCCGAGATCTGCCAACAGGCCGACCTGCCCCCGGGCGTGGTGAACATCGTTCCCGGCGCCGGAGACATCGGTGCCGCGGTCGTCGAACACCCCGACGTCGACAAGGTCGCCTTCACCGGCTCCACCGAAGTCGGCAAGCAGATCCAGCGCACACTCGCGGGCACGCGTAAAAGGCTCACGCTCGAACTCGGCGGGAAAGCGGCGAACGTCGTCTTCGACGACGCCCCACTCGACCAGGCGGTGGAGGGGATCGTCAACGGGATCTTCTTCAACCAAGGGCACGTGTGCTGTGCAGGCTCCCGACTGCTGGTGCAGGAGTCGATCGCCGACGAGCTGCTGGACAAACTCCGCGCCCGGATCTCCACCCTGCGGCTCGGCGACCCGCTCGACAAGAACACCGACATCGGCGCCATCAACTCCGCCGAACAACTCGCCAAGATCCACGACCTGGTCGCCTCCGGGGAGAACGACGGCGCGCAACGGTGGACCAGCCCGTGCGCGTTGCCCGACAAGGGGTTCTTCTTCGCGCCCACGGTGTTCTCGGGCGTCGAGCAGTCCATGCGCATCGCACGCGAGGAGATCTTCGGCCCCGTACTGTCGGTACTGACGTTCCGCACGCCGGACGAAGCCGTCGCCAAGGCGAACAACACACCGTACGGCCTGTCGGCGGGAGTCTGGACCGAGAAGGGATCGCGCATCCTCTGGATGGCGGACCGGCTGCGCGCGGGCGTGGTGTGGGCCAACACGTTCAACCGTTTCGACCCCACCGCGCCGTTCGGTGGCTACAAGGAATCAGGATTCGGGCGCGAAGGCGGCCGAACGGGTCTGGAGGCGTACCTGCATGTCCAGGGTTGAGGTGGCGAAGACCTACAAGCTCTACATCGGCGGTAAGTTCCCGCGCTCCGAGTCGGGACGCACTTACCCGGTGACCGACGCCAAGGGGAAGTTCCTCGCCAACGCGGCACACGCCTCGCGCAAGGACCTGCGGGACGCGGTGGTGGCCGCACGCAAGGCGTTCGCGGGCTGGTCCGGCGCGACGGCGTACAACCGCGGCCAGGTGCTGTACCGGGTGGCCGAGGTGATGGAAGGCCGCCGGGAACAGTTCGCGGCCGAAGTGGCCGCGTGCGAAGGTCTGCCGATCCGCAAAGCGGAGTCTGTTGTGGACAACACTGTGGACAGGTGGGTGTGGTACGCGGGGTGGACCGACAAGATCGCGACGGTACTCGGCGCGGCCAACCCGGTGGCGGGACCGTACTTCTCCTTCACCGTGCCGGAACCGACCGGCGTGGTCGGCGTGCTGGCGCCACAGAGGTCGTCCCTGCTGGGGTTGGTGAGCGTGTTGGCTCCCGTGCTCGCCACCGGGTGTACGGCCGTGGTGGTGAGCAGCGCGGAGCGTCCGCTGCCCGCGATCACCCTGTCCGAGGTCCTCGCGACCTCGGACGTGCCCGGCGGGGTGGTGAACATGCTGACGGGCAAGGCGTCGGAACTGGGGCCCTGGCTGGCATCCCACGAGGACGTCAACGCCATCGACCCCACTGGGACGGACCCGACGGATCGGGTCGAGATCGCACGTGAGGCCGCGGGGACCGTCAAGCGTGTACTCGACACGTCCGACGAGGAACCGGACTGGACCCGACTCCCCGGCCTCGGACGCCTGCGCACGTACCTGGAGCCGAAGACGGTGTGGCACCCGATGGGTGTCTAAAGACCTACGGGAACTGCGGACACGACTGCACAACCTGCGGACACGGCTCGGCCGTGTCCGCAGGTTCGCGGTCAGGTTTCGCCGACCTCCATGACACGGATCACGGCCTCGCCCGCCTCGTCCGAAGCCGCGAGGTCGACCTCCGCGCTGATGCTCCAGTCGTGGTTGCCCTCGGGGTCGTCGAGGATCTGCCGAACCCGCCAGACATCGGACTCCTGCTCGATGAGCAACAGGTCGGGGCCTCGCGCGTCGGGCCCGGTGAGGATCTCGTCGTAGGTGTCGAAGTAGTCCACCAACGCGTCCTCCCACGCCACGGCGTCCCACCCCGAGTCGGCGTCGAGTTCGCCGAGCGCGTCGTAGTCCTCCCGCGCCGCGAACTGCACCCGACGGAACATCTCGTTGCGCACCAGAACGCGGAACGCGCGCTCGTTGCGCGTCACCGGAGGCGGGCCTTCCGACGGCTCCGGCCTGCCACTCCGGTCGAGCTCGACCTCGTCGGGATGACGCAGCGCCTCCCATTCGTCCAACAGGCTGGAGTCCACCTGCCGCACCAACTCCCCCAGCCATTCGATGAGGTCCGTCAACGCCTCGGTCTTGGCGTCGTCGGGCACCGTGCGCCGCAGCGCGTCGTAGGTGTCGGCCAGGTAGCGCAGCAGCACCCCCTCCGACCGCGCGAGGCCGTAGAAGTTGATGTACTCGACGAAGTTCATCGCCCGCTCGTACATGTCGCGCACGACGGACTTGGGCGACAGCTCGTAGTCCGACACCCACGGATGTCCCTGCCGGTACCGGGAGTACGCCGCCTCCAGCAGCTCCTCCAGCGGCTTCGGGTAGGTGATGTCCTCCAGCAGCTCCATGCGCTGTTCGTATTCAATACCTTGCGCCTTCATCTCGGCGATGGCCTCATTGCGCGCCTTGAACTGCTGCTGCGACAGCACCTGCTTCGGATCGTCCACGGTGGCTTCCACGATGGAGACCACGTCGAGCGCGTACGACGGCGAATCGGGGTCGAGCAGTTCGATCGCGGCCAACGCCAACGGCGACAGAGGCTGGTTCAACGCGAAGTCGAGCTGGAGATCCACGGTCAGGCGGACACGGCGCCCCTCCTCGTCCGGCTCGTCCAGCTCCTCGACCACCCCGGCGGCGAGCAGCGCACGGTAGATGGCGATGGCGCGAAGGATGTGTTTGCGCTGTGAGGGCCGGTCCTCGTGATTGTCCTCCAGCAGGCGCCGCATGTGGGTGAAGGCGTCCCCGGGGCGCGAGATGACGTTGAGCAGCATCGAGTGCGTCACCTTGAAGCTGGAGACGAGTGGCTCCGGTTCGGCGGCGACGAGGCGTTCGAAAGTGCTCTCGGTCCAGTTGACGAACCCCTCCGGCGCCTTCTTGCGCACGATCTTGCGTTTCTTCTTCGGGTCGTCGCCGGCCTTCTCCAGTGCCTTAGCGTTCTCGATGACGTGATCGGGCGCCTGCACGACCACGTAGCCGTCGGTGTCGTAGCCCGCCCGGCCCGCGCGACCAGCGATCTGGTGGAACTCCCGCGCCTTGAGGTGCCGCTGCCGGGTGCCGTCGAACTTCGTCAACGACGACAGCACCACGGTGCGGATGGGCACGTTGATACCGACGCCGAGCGTGTCGGTTCCGCAGATCACCTTGAGCAGGCCCGCCTGCGCGAGCTGCTCGACCAGACGCCGGTACTTCGGCAGCATGCCCGCGTGGTGCACGCCGATGCCGTGCCGCACCAGCCGCGACAGCGTCTTGCCGAACCCCGCTGAGAAGCGGAAGTCGCCGATGGCTTCGGCGATGGCGTCCTTCTCGGCCCGCGTGCACACGTTGATGCTCATCAGCGCCTGCGCGCGTTCCACCGCGGCGGCCTGCGAGAAGTGCACGACGTAGATGGGCGCCTGGCCGGAGTGCAACAGTTCCGACACGGTTTCGTGCATGGGCGTCAGTGCGTACCGGAACGTCAGCGGCACCGGCCGCTGCGCCGAGGTCACCACAGCGGTGTGTCGCCCGGTCCGACGCGTGAGGTCCCGTTCGAAGAACGACACGTCACCGAGCGTGGCCGACATGAGCAGGAACTGGGCGTTCGGCAGTTCCAGCAGCGGCACCTGCCACGCCCAACCCCGATCGGGCTCCGAGTAGAAGTGGAACTCGTCGGCCACCACCTGCCCGACCTCGTCGACCTCGGCCTCGGGGCCGAGCCGCAGCGCCAGGTTGGCCAGGATCTCCGCGGTGCAACAGATGATCGGGGCGTCGGGGTTGACGCTGGAGTCGCCGGTCAACATGCCGACGTTGTCCGCTCCGAAGATCTCGACGAGCGAGAAGAACTTCTCGGACACCAGGGCCTTGATCGGTGCGGTGTAGAAGCTGCGCCGGCCCTCGGCCAATGCAGTGAAGTGCGCACCGACCGCCACCAGACTCTTGCCGGACCCCGTCGGCGTGGAGAGGATGACGTTGGCACCGGAGACGAGCTCGATGAGCGCCTCTTCCTGCGCCGGGTACAGCTCGAGACCACGCTCACCCACCCATGTGGCGAAAGCGTCGAAGAGTGCATCCGGATCGGTGTCGTCGGGCAGGCGATCTGTGAGAAAGTCAGTCATCGTGCCTTAGATCGTGTCACTGGTGTATTGGTCCCGTGAGGGGTGATCGCGGCTCGGAGTCGGAACCCGTAGGCTTCGCCTAACACGTCCGGTTCCGAGCGCCACAGTGATCCGGCTCGTGCACAGGTGGTTTCCGGAGGGCGGAATGGCACAGGATATCATCCCGATCGAGCTCGGGTTGCCACAAGGCGATCTGGTAACGCTGTGGGCACCGCGATGGCGGGAGGACGGTGAGGAGTGGGAGGCCTTCCTCGGTGACGAGGAGGATCTCTACGCGTTTCCCGACTCCGCCCATCTCGCGGCGTACGTGCGCACAGCCGAAGAGCACGATCTGATCGACCACCCGGCGTGGGAGGCGGTGCCCGCCCTCAACGTGCCGGAGCTCATCCCGGACGACGACCACTGCTACGACCTCGTGGGCGTTCCCGAGCTGGTGGCCGAGGACCCCGACTCGTGGACGCTGTCCGAGCTGGCCGAGATCGTCAACATCGTGCGGTCGCTCGCCGACGTGTGCGACCTGGAGGAAGTGCACGAGGTCCTCGACAGTTGCGAGGCGTTCTTCCTGCTCGACCAGGGGCAACTGCCGTTCACGGGACGGGAGGGCACCCGCCTGTGGAACGACCTGTCCAAGACCGTCTCCGAGAAGTGGGACGTCGTCCTCGACTCCATCGACGAACTCGTCACGACCCCCGACGTCGACTCCGCGACCCTCGACCAGACCACCGAGGAGCTCGCGGCGTTCCACGAGGAGTCCGCAGAGGCCGAGGCCGGGGTGGATTCCGAGGACGACGACCTGGACACCGTGGACCGCGACAGCGACGACGCCGACGACAGTGACGACTCCGAAGGGGCCGTTGCGGACGACGACGCCGACGACGAGCCGGCGGGGTTCTGGTTCGAGGTCGGCATCGACCCCATCAAGATCGTGCTGCCGTCGCGGGACTACTACACGCTCCGGTGCTACCTCGACGACGAGCCAGTGTTCCTGGGCGCGGACGGCACCATCGAGGCGTATCCGTCGGAGCGGGCGCTGGCCAGGGCGCTGGCGGACGGCGGGAAACTCGCCCACACCGACATCGCGGAGGTGTCCACGTGGGACGAGGTGCTGGCCGCCGCCACGGCGGGTGAGCTGGAAATCGAGGTCGACCCCGACAACATCTACGTGCTGACCGGCCTGGACGAGGACATCGCCGAGGGTGTGGACGCCATCGACCCCACCCAGTTGGAACTCGCCGTGGAACTACTCACGGACGCCGCCGACTGGACCGGTGACGACGAGGTGTCGAAGGCGCTCGCGAGCTCCGAAAGGCTGGGGTGGCTGGTGTCGTTCGTGCTGCACCCCGATCCGACCAGGCTCACCCCGAGCCCGCCGTTCGACGACGAGCAGCAGGCGTGGCGCAGGCTCGTGGACTCGTTCGAAAGCCGACTGCACCTCAACTGAAGGCGCCCGAAGGCACCGGAAAACACCGAAGCGAAGTGTGGCTCACTCCCCCGCCCGACGTTCGGCGGCGACGGGAGTGAGCCACACTGCCACGATCGGGAAGACGACGACGAGCGCGAACGCCGACGCGAAGCCGCTTCCCGTGATCACGAGTCCCAGCAGTGGTGGGGTGATCGACGCGGCCAGGTTCTAGGCCGTGTTCTGCGCCCCCATCGCCCTACCCGCCCACGCGGAGCCCGCGAGTTCGGCCGACGCCGTGAAGCCCAGCCCGTTGTCCGCCACGGTCACCACGGCCGCCAGCGTCAGCACGACCACGGCCACCCACGGGACCGTGACGTCCGCCGCCGCCAGCGCCGCCATCACGGCCGCGCTGCCCACGGCGATGAGCCGCATCGGCCTCAGCCTGCTGCCGGCCCGGTCTGACCAGTAACCCGCCCCGAGCCTGCCCGCCGGTAGCAGCAGGGCCGTGTGAAAACCCCACTGTTGCGCCAGCGACGGCAGCCCCAGCGCGGCCAGACCGACGCCCACCGGCTGCGCCGTCTGCCGGATCCCCATGGCGACACCGCGTTCGGCCGCGGAGAACCAGCCCATCACCACTCGCCCACCGGAGGCGTTGACCGAGGCGGTGGCCGCGCCCGCGAGCACGAACATCGCGGTCAGCGTGGCGGGCTCCGAAGCGAACGCCGAGGCCGCCGACAACAGGAGCCCCGAGCCGCCGAGTCCGAGCGCCATGATACGCCGCTCGCCGTAACGGTCGGCCGCCGCTCCCCATGCCACGAGTGTCAGCAGCAGCCCCATGCTCGGTGCGGCCACCACCGTGCCGGCCTGCGCCAGCGACAACCCGGAGTCCGCCCGCAACGACGGCACGAGGAAGGGGATGCCGTACAGGAACGTACAGCTCGCGGTCCGCGCCGCGTGGCCGAGCGCGAGCACCCGCCAACGGCGCCGATCCGCGCCTGTCACACGCGTTCGGCGTACCAGGGCTTGATGACGTTGTTGATGATGTCGAGTCGTTCGTCGAAGCCGATGAACGCCGATTTCATCGCGTTGATCGTGCACCACTGCACGTCGGCCCAGTCGAAGCCGAACGCGTCGACGAGAGCGGCGAACTCCGACGACACCGTGCAGTCGCTCATCAGCCTGTTGTCCGTGTTGATCGTGACCCGGAACCGCAGTTTCGCGAGCAGCCCGATCGGGTGCTCAGCGATCGAGGGGGCCGCGCCGGTCTGGATGTTCGACGACGGACACACCTCGAGGGGAATCCGGCGGTCCCGGACGTAGGCGGCGAGCCTGCCGAGCGAGACGTCGCCGTCGTCGGCCACGGTGATGTCGTCGACGATGCGGACCCCGTGGCCGAGGCGCTCGGCGCCGCAGTACTGGATGGCCTCCCAGATCGAGGCGAGCCCGAAGGCCTCACCGGCGTGGATGGTGAAGTGGGCGTTGTTCTCCCGCAGGAATTCGAACGCGTCCAGGTTCCGGGTGGGCGGGTAGCCCGCCTCGGGGCCGGCGATGTCGAACCCGACGACGCCGCGGTCGCGGTAGCGCACGGTCAGGTTGGCGATCTCCAGCGCCCGCGCGTGCTGCCTCATGGCGCACAGCAACTGCCCGACCCGGATGTGCTTCCCACGTTCGGCTGCCGCCTTGCGGCCACGGTCGAACCCGTCCTGCACGGCCTCCACCACGGCCTCCAGCGACAGTCCCCGCTCGACGAACAGCTCGGGGGCGTACCGCACCTCGGCGTAGACGACCCCGTCGTCGGCCAGGTCCTCGACACACTCGGCGGCGACCCTCGCCAGAGCCTCCTCGGTCTGCATGACACCGCAGGTGTGCGCGAAGGTCTCCAGGTAGGTCTCCAACGAGCCGGAGTTGGCCGCGTCCCTGAACCATCGGCCCAGCTCCCCGACGTCGGTGGTGGGAAGCCCGTCGTAACCGGTCTCGTCGGCCAGTTCGACAACGGTGCTCGGCCGCAGGCCGCCGTCCAGATGGTCGTGGAGCAGCACCTTCGGCGCGCTACGGAGCTCTTGCAGAGTCGGAACGGTTCGCGTCGACATGCGTCGACGGTACCTGTGCCCGCCGAGCGGGCGATGTGACCTCCGGACGACGACGCGATCACCGTCCGTTTCGGGAGTCAAGTCTCATTCCGTACTCGAACCTTGCCGCAGTGACCACTTCGTTATTCAATCGTCGGAGTCGCACGTCACGCGGTTACGCCATGGGGTCGATACCCTCCGCAGTTAGTCGATCGCTAGGCTGCCGACACGTCCCATCTTTCCCCGCCGATGAAGGACAACCGCAGTGACGACTGACAATCACCTCGCAGCCCCGTCCTTCGACCGGATGCGCAACATGTTGGTGCGCGCGGCCGAGGTCCGAGAAAGCGAACAGCAGCAGATCTTCGACGCGCTGGACGACATCTACGCACGGCTCGCGCCGGTGGACTCGCTCGGTGCCGTTCGCAAACGGCTCTCCGAGCTGCCCGACCGGACCGAGATGAGCGTGCTCGCTGAGCGCCTCGACGAGGCCATGACCCGCCTGGAGGCGCAGGACAACGCGCTGGCCGACCTCGCCCGGTCGGTGGAGGCGATCGTCGACAAGCTCGCCAAGCCGTTCGGGCAGCTGGACGGCAGGCTCGACGGGGTCGCGGCACGGTTCGAGGGTGTGGCAGGCCGGATGGACGGCCTCGAGGACAAGCTCTCGAACATCCACCGCAGGCTGGACGAACTGGGCAACCACCTCGACAAGCAGGACGACAAGCTCGACTCTGTTCCCGCAGCGGTCCAGGGCCCGGTGCGGGAGCGCATCGACACGCTGGAGACGACGCTCAAGGAGCGTGTCGAGCGCCTCGACACCGACTCCAAGGAGCGCCTCACCGCCAGCACCGACACGCTGCGCTCGGCGATGTCCGACACCGCCGAGACGTTCGACCCCAGCGCCCGACTCGACACACTGGGCGAGCGGCTGGAGCAACTGGGCAACAGGCTCGACGAGCTCTCGTCCCGTCTCGACAAGGTCGAGGAGAACGTCGGGTCGCAGCTGGGCGACCTGGACGGCTCGATCAAGTCGGGACTGTCGAAGGTCGAGGGAACGCTGTCGCAGCAGCCGGACAACGACTACTTCGCGTCCGTGGTGCGCAAGAGCAACGAGGAGTCCGAGCGACGCATCGGTGGCCAGCTCGACGAGGCGATGGCCACGTTCGCCGAGCTGATGCTGGGTGGCGGGCCGGCACCACAGCCCGCTATCTCGGCCCCGCCCACGCCGCGCCAGCCCCGCCGTCGTAACGGCAGGTCGGCCAAGAACTCCGACTCGAAGTCGAAGGCCGGTGCGGAGACCGACTCCGATGACTGAGAACGACTGAGGAGGGCTGAGAACATCGGGTGGGAACCGGCCGGGCGGGCGCTTTCAGCCCACCACGTCGCTTCCCACCCGCTCCAGCACGATGCGGCCCCCGTTCGCCTCCGTGGCGGCGGGGGCCGCGCCGTTTCCGGTGTCCTCGCCCCCGATGTCGTACGCCGCCCGCAGCGTCGGCAGAACCGCCGCCACGGCCTCGGGGGTGTCGGTGTGCAGTTCGAACAGCGGTCGGCCGGGCTCGACCCGCTCGCCGGGCTTGACCAGGCAGCGCACGCCCGCCGCCGACTGCACGGGATCGTCCTTGCGAGTCCTGCCCGCCCCCAGCCGCCACGCGACCACGCCCACGCCGTAGGCGTCCAATCGGGTCATGGTGCCTTCCTCGGCGGCCTCCACGACGTGCACGTGGGCGGGCTCGGGCAGTGCCGCTTCGGGATCACCGCCCTGTGCGTGGATCATGCGACACCAGGTCTCGTACGCCTCGCCGGAGGCGAGCACTCGGGCCGGATCGGCGTCGGACAGCCCGGCGAGTGCGAGCATCTCGCGAGCCAACGCCACGGTGAGCTCGACGACGTCGGCCGGACCGCCTCCTCGCAGGACCTCCACGGCCTCCGCCACCTCGACGGCATTGCCGACGGCGGACCCCAAAGGAGTGTCCATGGCCGTCAGTACCGCCCTGGTGTCCACTCCGTGGGCGGCACCGATCTCCACCAGGGTCTTCGCCAGTTCCCGTGCCTGTTCGCGGGTCTTCATGAACGCGCCGGAACCGGTCTTGACGTCGAGTACGAGCCGGTTCACGCCCTCGGCGATCTTCTTGCTCATGATCGAACTCGCGATCAGCGGTACCGAGTCGACCGTGGCGGTGACATCGCGCAGCGCGTACAGCTTGCGATCGGCGGGCGCCAGTGTGGGGGTCGTGGCGCAGACGACGGCCCCCACGTCCTCCAGCTGACGGCTGATCTCGTCGGTCGACAACTCGGCCCGCCAGCCCGGGATGGCCTCCAGCTTGTCCAACGTGCCGCCGGTGTGCCCGAGCCCGCGTCCGGACAGCTGGGGCACGGCGGCACCGCAGGCCGCCACGAGCGGCGCCAACGGCAACGTGATCTTGTCGCCGACGCCGCCGGTGGAGTGCTTGTCCACCAGCGGCCGGGAGGAACGCAGCGACAACCGCTCACCCGAGTCGATCATCGCGCCGGTCCAGCACGCGGTCTCGGCCGCGTCCATACCGCGCAGCAGGATCGCCATCGCCAGCGCCGCCATCTGCTCGTCGGCGACCACGCCGCGCGTATAGGCGTCGACGACCCAACGGATCTGCTCGTCACTCAGCCTGGAACCGTCGCGTTTGGTCCTGATGACATCGACCGCGGTGAAGGACTCGCCCGTCATGACGGCAAGTCCTCGGGGCCGAACGCCTGGGGCAGCACCTCGGACATCGGCTGCACCCCACGCGGGGTGTCGACCAGACATCCGGCCCCGCCGAACTCGAACAACAGCTGCCGACAACGGCCGCAGGGCATCAACAGCTCGTCGTCACCGGAACGGCACGCCACCGCGACGAACCGGCCGCCGCCGGAGAGCCGCAGCTGCCCGCTCATCGTGGCCTCGGCACACAACCCGAGCCCGTAGGAGGCGTTCTCCACATTGCACCCGGTGACGATCCGGCCGTCGTCGGTCAAAGCAGCCGAGCCGACCCGCAGACCGGAGTACGGCGCATACGCCTTCCGCGCCGCCGCCACCGCCTCGGACCGCAGACGCTCCCAGTCGTCCGCCGTCACCTCTGGACTCGTCATCAGTCGTCCTCCCCACGCCGGTACCGCTTGCCGACCGCCTTCGGCGGCCGCAGTTTCTGCGCGGCCACGGCCAGGATGATGATCGTCACGAAGTGCGGTGTGTACGGGATCAACTCGCGTGGCAGCTCGTCGTTGGCCCAGTAGATGTAGTACAGGACCCCGGCGGCGAGCGCGGACAGCGCGGCACCCAACCAGTGGCGACGCACCAACTGAACCACCGCGAGCACGAGGAGCAGCAGGACCGCGCCGTAACAGAGCGCCAGCACGGCTTCCCCGCCCGCCGACAGCTGGAGGCCGTCGGAGTAGCCGAAGAGCGCCGCGCCACCCAGCAGACCGCCGGGCCGCCAGTTACCGAAGATCATCGCCGCAAGGCCGATGTAGCCGCGACCGTTGGTCTGGTTCTCCAGGTAGTCGGCCCCACCGGCGAGCAGCACCAGGGACGCGCCACCCATCCCCGCGAGACCACCCGAGATCAGCAGCGCCGAGTACTTGTGGGCGTAGACGTTCACGCCGAGCGACTCGGCCGCCACCGGATTCTCCCCGCACGACCGCAGCCGCAGCCCGAACCGGGTGCGCCACAACACGAGGTAGCTGAGCGGGACCAACAACAGCGCGATCATGGCCAGCGGCGAGACCTGGGTGACCAGGCCGTGCAACAACCCCGCGGCGTCGGAGATCCCGACCCGTTGGGCCTGCTCCAGGTCGGCGAGCCAGTCCGAGAGGAACGTCGCCGAGTACGTGTCGAACTTCGGCACGGGCGGCGACTGCCTCGGGTTGCCCGACAGCGGTTCGAACACCAGGGTGGCGAGGTACTTCGCCACGCCGAGTCCGAGCAGGTTGATGGCCACACCGGACACGATGTGGTTGACGCCGAACGTCACCGTCGCGATCGCGTGGAGCAGCCCGCCGAGCGCGCCGAACAGGATGGCCGCGAGCAGGCCCGCCCAGACGCCCCCGTAGTAGGCGCCCCAGGCCGCGCCCCACGTGCCGAGGATCATCATGCCCTCGAGGCCGATGTTGATGACGCCCGCGCGTTCCGCCCACAGGCCGCCGAGCGCGGCGAACAGGATCGGCAACGCCAACCGCAGCGCGGTCTGCGAGGTGTTGCTCGACGTGAGCGAGTCCAACCCGGTCAGGTAGGACGTGGTGGACAGCACCGCGATCGCCACCACGGCCCACAGCACGCCCCTCAACCAGCCCGGCATACCGCGCCGCGGGGATACGGGACCGGTCCCGCCCGTCCTGTCCGGGGATTCGAGTTCAGCCGTGGTGCTCACACCGCACCTCCCTGGCTCACGCTCGCGGGCAGGCCGTTGCGGGTCTGCTTACCGACCCGGCGCTGCTCGGCGGCGAGCTCCGCTCGTTTGACGATTTCGTAAGCGACCACGACCGACAGCACGATCGTGCCCTGGATGATCGTGGCTATCTCCCTCGGGATCCCGATGGACTCCAGCGACACGGCGGACTTGTCGAGGAACGCCCACAGCAGCGCGCCGAAGGCCACCCCGGCCGGGTGGTTACGGCCGAGCAGCGCTACCGCGATGCCCGTGAAGCCGTAGCCCTGGGTGGCGGTCATCGCGTACACGTGGTCGCGGCCGAGCAGTTCCGGCATCGCGATGAGCCCGGCGACGGCGCCGGACAACAGCATCGCGATCATCGTCATGCGCTTGGCGCTCACCCCACCCGCCGTGGCGGCCGTGGGCGATTCGCCGCTGGCCTGGAGTTCGAACCCGAACCGGGTGCGGTTGAGCAGGAACCAGTAGCCGCAGCCCATCGCGATGGCGAGGAACACCGCGCCGAACATCGTCCCGGCCTCCCCGAACGGGATGCCGGGGATCCACCCGGTCTCCGGGATCTGCGCGGTGCTGATGTTGTTCCCGCGTTGCACCCCGAACTGGTCCGCGCTGATCAGGTAGGCCACGATGCCGAACACGATCGAGTTCAGCATGATCGTGGTGATGACCTCGGAGACACCGCGGGTGACCTTGAGGATCGCCGGCAACAACGCGTAGGCCGCTCCGGAGAGCATGGCCACCGCAAGAATCACCAGCACGTGCAGCACCGGGGGCAACTCCATGGCCGCACCCACGATGGCGGCGACCACGGCCGCGAACCGGTACTGGCCCTCGACCCCGATGTTGAACAGGTTCATCTGGAAGCCGATAGCGACGGCCAGACCCGCGAAGTAGTAGACGGTCGCGAGATTCACCGTGTCGACGGCCGTGGTGCCCTCGAACAACTGCGCGCCCATGGTGGAGAACGCCTCCAGGGGGTTCGCCCCGGAGATGAGCAGCGCGACGGACGACAGCGCCATGGCGAACACGATCGCCAGCGCGGGAGGAAGCAGAGCGGTACGCCAGGAGATCATGCGACGTCCTCGGGAAGGGAGCGGCCCTCGTCAGCGCCGGTCATGGCGGAGCCGAGCTCGGTGGGCGTGACGGTGGCCGGATCGGCCTCGGTGACCAGCCTGCCGCGCAACATCACGCGGATGGTGTCCGACAACCCGATCAACTCGTCGAGGTCGGCGGAGATGAGCAGCACCGCGAGCCCCTCCCGTCGGGCGGCCCGGATGCGGTCCCAGATCAGTGCCTGTGCACCGACGTCGACACCGCGGGTCGGGTGGGCGGCGATCAACAACACGGGGTTTCCGGACAGTTCCCTGCCGACGATGAGTTTCTGCTGGTTACCGCCGGATAGCGCACCCGAGGGCACCTCGACACCGGGGGTGCGCACATCGTACTCGTCGACGATACGACGGGTGTCCTCCCGCGCGGCGGCGGGATCGAGGATGCGGCCGTTTGACACCGGCCTGCGAGTCTGATGGCCGAGGATGCGGTTGGTCCACAGCGGACGGTTCAGCAGCAGGCCGTGCCGATGCCGGTCCTCGGCGATGTAACCGATACCGGCCTCACGCCGGGCGAGTGTGCCGAGCTTCGTGAGGTCGCGTGTGCGGCCCTCGGCGTCGACCAGTTCGATCCGGCCGCCGGCCGCCTTGCGCATCCCCATGATGGCTTCGACCAGTTCGGTCTGGCCGTTGCCCTCGACACCGGCGATCCCCAGCACCTCACCGGCTCGCACGGTCAACGACACGTCGTCGAGCACGGCGCGCTCGGAACCCTCGGCGTTCAGCCGCAGGTTCTCCACCCGCAGCACCACCCGGTCGGTGACCGTGGACTCACGGGTCTCGGGGCTGGGCAACTCCGAACCGACCATCATCTCGGCCAGTTCGCGAGAACTCACGGTGCGCGGGTCCACGGTGCCGACCGTCGTGCCACGGCGGATCACCGTCGCCTGGTCGGCGATCTTGCGCACCTCGTCGAGCTTGTGGGAGATGAAGATGAACGTGTAGCCCTGCTCGCGCATCCGGCGCACCGTGTCGAACAGCGCGTCGACCTCCTGCGGCACCAGCACCGCGGTGGGCTCGTCGAGGATCACGATGCGCGCACCCCGGTAGAGCACCTTGACGATCTCCACCCGCTGGCGGTCGGCCACGCCGAGCTGCTCCACCAGGCTGTCGAGATCCACCCTCAGCCCCGTGCTCTCGGCCAGCTCCGCCATCCGGGCTGTGGCCTTCTGGCCGATGCCGTGCAGCGACTCCGCGCCCAGGAGCACGTTCTCCCGGACACTGAGGTTGTCGGCGAGCATGAAGTGCTGGTGCACCATGCCGATGCCCGCTTTGATCGCGTCCTGCGGGTTCCGCAGTCGCACGGCCTCTCCGTTGACCGTGATGGTGCCCTCGTCCGGCTGCTGCATGCCGTAGAGGATCTTCATCAGCGTGGACTTGCCGGCGCCGTTCTCGCCGCACACCGCGTGGACCTCACCGGCACGCACGGTCAGGTGCACGTCCGAGTTGGCCACCACGCCCGGGAACCGTTTGGTGATCCCCGTCAGTTCGACCGCTGGTCGGGATTCGGTCATGTCGTGAAAGCTCCCAAGGGCCGTCGAACGGCCTCATCGCCGTGACGGTCTGCCATCCGGTGCGTCGTGTGAATCGGGAAGGGTCAGTTCGACGGGGTCGCCGAGACCTCGATCTCGCCGTCCACGATCTGCTGCTTGTACGCGTCGAGAACGTCGGCGATGTCGTCGACCATGCCACCGGAGGTGGAGTAGCCCACGGCGTCGGCGGCGAGGTCGAACCGCTCGGGCAGCGAGTCGAGGTCGTCCTCGGCCACCGCGCGGATGAAGTCGTAGACGGCCACGTCGACACGCTTGAGCATCGAGGTCATGATGACGTCCTTGACATCGGCGACCGTCTTCTGCTCGTACTGGTCGGAGTCGACGCCGATGGCCAGCGCGTCGTTCGACTTGGCGGCCTCGAACACGCCCTTACCGGAGGCGCCCGCCGCGTGGTACAGCACGTCGGCACCCTTGTCGATCTGGGCCTCGGCCACGACGTTGCCCTTGCCCGGGTCGTTGAAGCCGGAGATGTCACCCGCGGGCGTCAGGTAGTCGACCTCGATCGTGACTTTGTCGGAGACCGCCTGCGCGCCCTGCACGAAACCCGCCTCGAACTTCTGGATCAGCGGCGTGTTCACCCCGCCGACGAAGCCGACGTGGCAGTTCTCGCTCTTGTAGACGGCCGCGACGCCGGTGAGGAAGGAGCCCTGCTCCTCGGTGAACACCAGCGGGGTGACGTTCGGCTGGTCGACCGAGTCGTCGTCCACGATGGCGAATTGGGTGTCGGGGAACTTCGGCGCCACGACGTTCAACGCGTCGGCGTAGGCGAAGCCGACGGCGATGATCGGGTTGAAGCCCTGCTCGGCCATCTGGGTCAGGCGCTGCTGCTTGGCGTCCTCCGACTCGGTGCCCGCGGCCGTGCTCTCGGTCGTGTCGCTCACGCCCATGTCCTCGACGGCCTTGTCGACACCGGCCGCCGCCGCGTCGTTGAACGAGGCGTCACCACGGCCTCCGACGTCGTACGCGAGCGCGACCTTGAGGTCGCTGGCGTCCACGTCCGCCGCTTCCCCCTCGCGTTTCTCGCTACCGGCCTCGGCACGGGGTGGCGCGGCAGCGGTCACGCATTCGCCCCCCGACTCGCCTCCGCCACTCGCGGCGCTGTCGTCGCCCGAGTCCTTGGCACAAGCCGTCAACGTCAGCACGCCGGCCATGGCGATAGCCGCCAGCGCTTCACCACGCTTTCGACGCACGGTGTGTCTCCCTTCCCGCTGCCGTTACAGCGGACGCACCTCAAGGAAGCGCCCGGCCACACTGCCGGGCGACTGGCGAACGGTACCGCCCGCGAGCAACGGGGTCACATAGCGGCCGTCACGCGTAATACAAATGTTCAAGACTCAGTCATCTGAGCGACCAGGCGAACACGCTAAGTGACCAATCAAGGGCGTCAAGTGGCGAACGCGGGACGCTTAAGAGACTTATGACACACGTCGACGTCAAATCCGTGTCTGGTCCATCACAGCGACCAACCCGAGGTTCAGCTGACGAGCCGAAGCGGGTCTAGCATCCTGACATATCCATGCCCGACGGCTTGTGGACCTGCGCAGCCGCAGGTGCGCCGGGCACAGTCCATCAGTGACGTTGGAGGCCGTACACCGATGTCCACCACTGCGAGCACCGCCGCCGAGGCGGCTGCGAGTGATCGGGCAAGCGCCTCACGGCGGAGCGGTACGTTCTATCGAGGCGACCCTGGCATGTGGTCCTGGGTGCTGCACCGCATCACCGGCGTGCTCACATTCTTCTTCCTGTTCGTCCACGTACTCGACACCGCGTTGGTCCGGGTGTCCCCGGAGACCTACAACGCGATCATCGAGACCTACAAGAACCCGATCGTCAACCTCATGGAGGTCGGCCTCGTCGGCGCTGTCCTCTATCACGCGCTGAACGGCATCAGAGTGATCCTGGTGGACTTCTGGTCCAAGGGCGCCAAATACCAGCACGTGATGCTGTGGTCGATCATCGGCGTCTGGGTGCTGGTGATGATCCCCGGCACGTACTTCATGCTCGAACGCACCGTGAGTGAACTACTCGGAGGCGGCAACTGATGGCTGAGGCACTCACTCTCGACAAGCCGCGCTCCCCTCGCAGGCCCGCGGCCCGGCGCAGCAACTTCGAGCTCTACAGCTGGCTGTTCATGCGCATCTCCGGCCTGCTGCTCGTGGTGCTGGTGCTCGGTCACCTGTTCATCATGAACATCCTCGACGGCGGTGTGCACCGGATCAACTTCGCGTTCGTCGCCGGTCGCTGGTCCTCACCGTTCTGGCAGTTCTGGGACCTGGCGATGCTGTGGCTGGCGATGATCCACGGCGGCAACGGGCTGCGCACGGTCATCGAAGACTACGCGCGCAAGGACAGCACCCGTTTCTGGTTGAAGATGGTGCTGTACGTGTCCACGGTGGTAATCCTGCTGCTCGGCACGCTGGTGATCTTCACCTTCGACCCCTTCATCTAGACCGACCGATCCCCACCACACGAAAGCGATGAGACATGCAGTTCCACAAGTACGACGTGGTGATCGTCGGGGCTGGTGGCGCTGGTATGCGCGCGGCGATCGAAGCCGGTCAGCGCTCCCGCACCGCAGTACTTACCAAGCTCTACCCGACGCGATCCCACACCGGCGCCGCACAGGGCGGTATGTGTGCGGCACTGGCCAACGTCGAAGAGGACAACTGGGAGTGGCACACCTTCGACACCGTCAAGGGTGGTGACTACCTCACCGACCAGGACGCCGCCGAGATCATGGCCAAGGAGGCCATCGACGCGGTACTCGACCTGGAGAAGATGGGCCTGCCGTTCAACCGCACCCCGGACGGCAAGATCGACCAGCGGCGGTTCGGCGGACACACCCGCGAGCACGGCAAGGCCGCGGTGCGGCGAGCCTGCTACGCGGCCGACCGCACCGGTCACATGATCCTGCAGACGCTGTACCAGAACTGCGTCAAGCACGGCATCGAGTTCTTCAACGAGTTCTACGTCCTCGACATCGCGCTCACCGAGACCGCCGACGGCCCGGTGGCGTCCGGTGCCATCGCCTACGAGCTGGCCACCGGCGAGATCCACGTGTTCCAGGCGAAGTCGATCGTGTTCGCCACGGGCGGGTTCGGCAAGGTCTTCAAGACGACCTCGAACGCGCACACCCTCACCGGTGACGGCATGGGCATCTACGCCCGCAAGGGCCTGCCGCTGGAGGACATGGAGTTCTACCAGTTCCACCCCACCGGCCTGGCGGGCCTGGGCATCCTCCTCACCGAGGGTGCGCGTGGTGAGGGCGCGATCCTACGCAACGCCTCCGGCGAGCGCTTCATGGAACGTTACGCCCCCACCATCAAGGACCTCGCGCCGCGCGACATCGTCGCCCGCTCGATGGTCCTGGAGGTCCTCGAAGGCCGTGGTGCCGGACCGAACAAGGACTACGTCCTGCTCGACTGCACCCACCTGGGCGAGGAGGTCCTGGAGACCAAGCTGCCCGACATCACCGAGTTCGCCCGCACCTACCTGGGTGTGGACCCGGTGACCGAGCCGGTGCCGGTGTACCCCACCGCGCACTACGCGATGGGCGGTATCCCCACCAACGTGCACGGTGAGGCGCTGCGGGACAACGACAACATCGTCCCCGGCCTGTACGCGGCCGGTGAGGTCGCGTGCGTGTCCGTGCACGGCGCCAACCGGCTGGGCACCAACTCGCTGCTGGACATCAACGTGTTCGGCAAGCGGGCGGGCATCGCCGCCGCCGAGTACGCCAACTCGCGCGACTTCCCCGAACTGCCGGACGACGCGGCGAAGATGGTCGAGGGCATGGTCAACCACCTGCGCACCGCCACCGGCGGCGAGCGGGTCGTCGACATCCGCAACGAACTGCAGGCGACCATGGACGCCAACGCCGCGGTGTACCGCACCGAGGACACGCTCAAGCAGGCGTTGGCGGACGTGCAAGCGCTCAAGGAGCGCTACGGCCGCATCTCGATCATGGACAAGGGCAAGCGGTACAACACCGACCTGCTGGAGGCCATCGAGCTCGGCTTCCTGCTGGACCTCGCCGAGATCCTGGTGAACGCGGCGCTCGCCCGCAAGGAGTCCCGCGGCGGACACGCCCGCGAGGACTACCCCGACCGCGACGACGTCAACTTCATGCGGCACTCCATGTCCTACAAGATCCTTCCGGAGAAGGAGGACCCCGATGCGCCGCTCGGGCTGACCGGCTTCCAGACGGACATCCGACTGGACTACAAGCCGGTGACCTTCACCCGGTACGAACCGATGGAGCGGAAGTACTGACATGACTGCCACGGTTTCCGAGGGTTCTCACGACACCTCGCAGATCCCCGCGACGGAAGGTTCGGTCACCATCACGGTGAAGATCCTCCGGTACAACCCGGAGGTCGACTCCGAGCCACACTGGGAGTCCTACGACGTCCCGGCCCTGCCCACCGACCGCGTGCTGAACCTGCTGTTCAGCATCAAGAACTACGTGGACGGCACGCTGGCGTTCCGCCGGTCCTGCGCGCACGGCATCTGCGGCTCCGACGCCATGCAGATCAACGGCATCAACCGGTTGGCGTGCAAGGTGCTCGTGAAGGATCTGATCGGCAAGAAGGGCAAGGACGGCAAGCCGCCGGTGGTGACGGTGGCCCCCATCAAGGGCCTGCCGACGTTGAAGGACCTCTACGTCGACATGGAGCCCTTCTTCGAGGCCTACCGCGCGGTGAAGCCGTACCTCATCGCCTACGGCAACGAGCCGACGCGCGAACGTCTCCAGTCGCCCGCCGACCGGGAACAGTTCGACGACACCACCAAGTGCATCCTGTGCGCGGCGTGCACATCGTCGTGCCCGGTGTACTGGGCCGACGGCTCGTACTTCGGCCCGGCCGCCATCGTCAACGCGCACCGGTTCATCTTCGACTCCCGCGACGAAGGCGCCGAGGAGCGGTTGGACATCCTCAACGACGCCGAGGGTGTGTGGCGCTGCCGCACCACGTTCAACTGCACCGACGCGTGCCCGCGCGGTATCCAGGTGACCAAGGCCATCCAGGAGGTCAAGCGCGCGCTGCTGTTCCGGCGCACGTGACCCAGGCTCGGAACGGGGCCGGTGCGGTCGTCATGACCGTCCCGGCCCCTTTTTCGTTCCGGCCCCCTCCCCGCCGGCACGAGTCAGGGGCCGGGACGGCACTCAGGAGGCGACGCAGGAGCCCAGGATCGGCGCCGCCCAATTACCGTTCGCCATGACGGTGAAGCCGAAGCTCGTCTGTCCACCCACGGGTAAGCCGCTGTTCGACCGCATCGTCATGACATTGCCGCTGGCGTCCCAGCTCGGGTCGCCGTTCCAGGTCGCCGTGATCTTCTGCGACGAGTGCACGGTGACGGTGGTGCTCCACGAGCTGATCGCCTCATCGCCCGCGCGGACGGTGACCTGACCGTTGAACCGGTCGCCCCACCGTTGGATCTCCTCGTAGGTCACGGTGCACGCGGCGTCGTCGTCATCACCTCCGCCTCCACCGCCGGAACCGCCGAGGGTCTCCAGCACGGCGTAGTAGGCCTGCTTGGGGTTGTAGTCGCCGTCGAACAGCAGTGGCGTGTCCTCCGCACGCCAGGAGTACTTGTCGGTCACACCCCAGACCGTGATGCCGGTGCACTCGGCGACGGCCAGGCAGGCCAGCGTCACCCCGGCGTACTGCTCCGCCTGCGAGTCACCCCATCCCGCGATGTCCAGTTCGGTGAGCTGGACCTCCACCCCGAGGTCGGCGAAGTTCTGCAGCGTCTGGTGGTAGTTCTCCGGCACCGGGTTGCCGCTGTTGAAGTGCGCCTGGAAGCCGACGCAGTCGATGGGTACGCCACGGCTGACGAAGTCGGCCACCATGTTGTAGACGGCCTGCGTCTTGGCCGTGTTCCAGGCGTCGGTGTTGTAGTCGTTGTAGCAGAGCGTGGCGTCGGGATCGACCTCACGCGCGGTGCGGAACGCCTCCTCGATCCAGCTGTTGCCGATGACGCGCTGGAACACCGAGTTCCGGCGCGCCCCGCTGGAGCCGTCCTCGTACGCCTCGTTCACCACGTCCCAGGAACTGATCTGCCCCTTGTAGTGCTCCATCACGGTGGTGATGTGGTTGTTCATCACCGCCCGGAGTTCGTCGGCGGACCCGATGTTCTCGACCCAGCTGGGCAACTGCGAGTGCCAGACCAGGGTGTGCCCGCGCAGTTCCATGCCCTGCTGGCGCGCGTGTTCGGCGATGCGGTCGGCGGTGCTGAAGTCGAAGTACCCGGGCGAGGGTTGGAGGCTCTCCCACTTCCACGAGTTCTCGGCGGTGATGCTGTTGAACTCCCGGTTGAGCGTGGCCGTGTAGTCGGGTTCGCCGAGCCTGTCGACCGCGACCGCGACGCCGAAATAGCGGCCCTGCGCTTCGGCGGCGTCGCCGAGGCTGGTCTGCGCACTCGCCGTCCCTGTCGCGGCGACGAGCCCACCCGCGGTCATCGCACCGACCGCGGCCGCCGCGATGACCTTCCTGATCCGGGTCCCGGCCCGTCGGGGCCCGAACCGCTTCTGGTGTGCCGTGCTCATCTTCCGAGTCCTTTCGTCGAGGACATGGCGACGTCGCAAAGGCACCCGACCCGCCGCGACTGTTACTCTCCGCGACCAAGGCAACGCGCCTGGCGACGACAGCACGAAAGTATGGCAACGATCACACCGTTGGTCAACATTTATTTTCCGAAAGTTTTCGGTGCTAGTGAGCACGACACGGCAGGTTCACCTGCGAAAACCAGAGATCGCGGACCCACCTGGCCGATTCGGAGTCAGAGGGCCAGCAAAAGTTTCGAAACTTTCGGAGCCGGCTGGGGTCCGCTGTCCACGCTCAGGGCTCCGCGGCCTCCCGTGCTCTTCTCAGCTCTTCTCTGTGACCTTCTCGGTGGCCTTCTCGGCTTCTCGGCGGTTCCGCGACGCCCGCAGACCGCGCCAGCCGATGACGCCGATGATCGTGCCCAGCACGAACGACGTCACCGCGAGCAGGAGGTGTACCACGAAGAACGAGGTCACAGAGCCGTCGGAGTTCCAGGAGTTGTCGCTGTTCCACAGATTGCGGGCGAACGAGATCCAGATGACCCAGGACCACACCCCGAACGCAGTGAGAAACAGTGACGTACCGCGAGACATCCGCATGTCCCGCAGTATCCCCCTGCCGGGTCCCGCTAGCCTGCACGGGTGCGCAGCACCACGTCGATCCGAACTCTGTTCGCCGTATTCGTGACAGCCCTGCTCGCGGGCACGTCGGTCCTGCTGGCCGCCCCGCCGGCCGAGGCGGCCACCGACATTCCGCCGGCCCAAGCGGTCACCGACACCGCCGACGAGTCCTGTCCCAACCGAACCCTGCCTCCCCCACCGGTGGACTCGTCCGAGGAACCACCACCGGGTGAGGAGTCGCCCTCTCCTCTACCCGTGCCCGAGACACCGGCAGGTGGCGAACGCATGGCCGAATGCGGGATCGTCCGGCCCGCGAACAGCCCCGCACCGCCCGAGGACATCACCGCCGCGGCCTGGCTGGTGCAGGACCTCGACACGGGGGAAGTCCTCGCGGCGAAGAACCCGCACGGACGCTACCGGCCCGCGTCGCTGATCAAGACGCTGCTCGCACTGGTGGTCCTGGAGAAACTGCCGCCCGACCACGTCGTGGTCGCCACCGAGGAGGACGCCAATCAGGAGTGCACGTGCGTGGGCCTCGTCGAGGGCGGCGAGTACACCGTCGACCAACTCGTACACACGCTGCTCATGCACTCGGGCAACGACGTCGCCCACGCCCTGGCCACCGCCCTGGGCGGCATGGACGCGGCCGTGGAGAAGATGAACGCGCTCGCCGAGTGGCTGGGAGCGGCCGACACCCGCGCCGCCACCCCATCGGGACTCGACGGCCCGGGCATGATGACCTCGGCGTACGACATGAGCCTGGTGTTCCGCTACGCCATGCAGCAGCCCGCGTACGCCGAAGCCGTGGGCACCAAGCACATCAACTTCCCCGGTGGCCCCGGCGAACCGGACTTCCCCGTCTACAACGACAACCGGCTGTGGGCGTCGTACGAGGGCTTCCTCGGCGGCAAGACCGGTTTCACCGACGACGCCCGCCACACCTACGCCGGCGCCGCGGAACGCGACGGCAAGCGAGTCGCGGTGGTGCTGCTGCGGGCCGAACAACAGCCCATCCGCGTCTCCGAACAAGCCGAACGGCTCCTGGACTACGGTTTCACCCTCGCCGCCGAGGGCAGCGAACCGGTGGGCACCGTGACCACCGCGCCGCCGATCTCCTCGGTCGACGACGGCGAGGAGAGCACCGACGTGACCGATGTCGCCGCCACCTCCCCGAGCGACCCGTTCGGCACCACCGGCTGGATCGTCACCCTGATCGTCACGGTCATCGTGATCACGGGTCTGCTGGTGGCACACCGCAAGGGCTTGCTGCGCCGCCCGGACTGAGGCGTTCAGTTCTTCGCGGGCAACGTCTCCCTCGCGCCGCTCCACAACAGCAACGCCACCGCCGACACTGCCGCGGTCAGACCGAACGCCGCCGAGTACGACCACTGCTCGGCCACGGCCCCCGCGACGAGCGGCCCCGTCACGGCACCGACGTCGGCCGCCATCTGGAACCCGGCCAGCACCGACCCGCCCCGGGCCTTGGAGCCGAGCACGTCGGCGACCGTGGCGTTCTGCGCGGGGTTCAACGCACCCGCTCCCAGACCGGTGACCACCACCGCCCCGAGGAACACCCAAAGGTCACTCGTCAGCCCCATTCCCGCCGCGCCGACCGTCAGCAACGCCAGCCCCACCAGGGCTGGCGGCTTCCGGCCCCGCTTGTCGCTGACCCTGCCGACATACAACAAGGCCGCGGCGTTCATCGCGGCGAACACGGCGAGCGCGATTCCGGTGAACGCCTCGTCCTGATCCAACACGGCGGTCACGAACAGCGGCAACAACGACATACGCACGCCGAGGACCACCCAACCGTTGGCCAAATTCGACGCGAGCGCCGCACGATACGACGGGTGGCGCAACGCCTGTGTGAACGTCATCGCCGGCTCGGAGTCCTCCGCGGGCCGCGACACCAGCTCCGAATGCCGCAGCTGCCACCACACGAGCAGAGTGGTCAGCATCAGCGCGCCACCGTAGACGAGGAACGGGGCGCGCAGCGACACCGTCACCAGCCCACTGCCCACCACCGGGCCCGCGATGCCGCCCAACAGGAAACTGGAACCCCACAGACTCGAAGCACGGCCCCGCAGTTCCGGCGGCGAGATCCGGATCAGCAACCCGATGGCCGACACCGTGAACATCGTGGAACCCACGCCGCTGGCGGCCCGGAACAACAACAGCTGCCAATAGTCCGTCGCCACCGCACACAGAAGCGTGCCGACAGCCACGATGGACACGCCCCACAGGTAGATGGGCCGCTCCCCGAACCGGGTCACCAGTCGCCCACTCATCGGAGCGAACAACAGGCGCACGAACGCGAAAGCACTGACCACCACCGACGCCGCCGTCACACCGACGTCGAAACTGGTGGCGAAGTTCGGCAACGCCGGTGCGACGATGCCGTAGCCGATCGCGATGAGGAAACTGGCGGCGAGAAGAACCCAGATCTCGCGGGGAAGCGCCGCATCACGCGGCGTTGAGGTCGTTTCGCTCACACTCACCCTTTCGATCCGAGGGCGAGCATAGGTCAACCGAGGGTCACGAACGCCGCTTCGAAAGCCAACCCAACAGTGCTCCGGCACTGAACGCACCCGCTGCCAGGCCCGGACCACCACGACGCACTTCCACCGTTGTCTTGATCACAGTGGGCGCGGGTGGTTCCACGGTACGCGGAACGCTCTCCTGGCCGGTGGCCGCCCAAGCGGCGACGAACAGCAGGAACCGGGCCACGAGATTGGCGAACACGAGCAGACCGATCACGGAGCCGAACAACGCGCCGCTGGGCGAACTCAACACGCTGGACAGGTAGATACCACCGACCTGCTTGAGGATCTCGAAACCGACGGCGACCAGCACGGCTCCGCGCACGGCACTGCGGACCGGCACCTTCTCCCGGGGCAGCTGAGACAACACCCACAGAAACACCAACACGTTGGCCACCAGGGCCAGTGCGATGGTGCCGAGCCGCAGCAGGAACCTCGCCCACGCCGCGTCGTCCAGCCCCACGAGCCCGAGCAGGAACTCACCCACCCCGCTGCCGACGGCGGTGAGCCCGAACGACACCACCAGCGCCACGCCCAGCCCGGCGAGCGCACCCAAGTCCTTGAGCTTGGTGGACAAGAAAGGCAGCTTCCGCTTCTCCTGCCCCCACTGCACGGTGAGGGCATCACGCAGATTGCCCATCCAGCCGAGACCGGAGTACAGGGCGAGCAACAGACCGAGTATTCCGGCGCCGGCCCGGGACTCGAGTGCCGCCTGCACGATGGAGGCGAAAAGACCGCCCAGTCCCTCCGGGGCGGAGTTGACGATACCCTCGCGCAACTGCCGCATCGCCGCGTCATTGCCCGCCAGCACGAACCCGGCCACGGAGAAACCCACCATCAACAGCGGGATCAACGACAGCACGGAGAAGTACGTGATAGCGGCGGCGTAGTGGTTGCCGTACCGCTCGGTGAACGCCTCGTTAGCTTTGACCACGTGGTCCAGCCACGGGTGCTTCCTACGCAGCCGGGGCAGCAGTTTGTCCTGGCCCTTGCCCTCGTCCTTGTCCTGGTCCCCGTCCTTGCCCAGGCCCTTGCCTCTGCTCAGGTCCCTGTCCTGGCCCGCCTTCACCTCGCCCACGCAAGGACGCTAACCACCCCCGATGCCCCCCGCAACGCGACACCAACTGTGCAGTCGTGTCCGCAGACTGTGCAGTCGTGTCCGCGTTCCACGCCGCGGACACGACAACGACCCCCCCCTCTCGACC